>DATKYO010000046.1:0-96531 GCA_035528475.1 Methanoregulaceae archaeon
ACTCCTGACGGGGTTGCACAGAGAGAACCGGTCAGGATCACGGTTATTGACTATGATGCTGCCAGTCTCCGCGAGATGGTGGTATCCGGCATAGAGGAGTGCCTGCAATTTCGGGATACCGGGACGGTCACATGGATTCACATTGACGGGTTGGAAAATACAAAAGTAATTGAGGATGTAGGCCGGCACTTCGACATCCACTCCCTTATTCTCGAGGATATATTAAGTATTGATCAACGGCCGAAGATGGAGGATCTGGACCATTACCTCTATGTCAATCTGAAGATGATGCACACCAAGGGGCAGAACGGGGATATCAGGATTGAACATATCAGCATGATTATCGGGCCCGATTACGTGATTTCATTTCAGGAAGAACCATCCGACGTATTTGACCCGGTTCGCGACAGGATCAGGAAAAATGGCAAGATACGAAAATTCGGACCCGATTACCTGGCATATTCCCTGATTGACAATATAGTGGACAATTATTTCGTCGTGATTGAGTACTTCGAAGATAAAATTGAGGATCTCGAAGAAGAATTGGTGACAAATGCCACCAGGGAATTACTGGTCAGGATAAACCGCCTGAAGAAGGACATGATTTATCTGAGGAAATCCGTCTGGCCTCTCCGGGAAGTCGTAACCGGCCTGATGCGAACCGATTCCCCGCTGATACAGGAGTCGACATCCATTTACTTGCGGGATGTATATGATCACACCATTCAGGTCATCGACACGCTGGAGACTTTCCGTGATATCATATCAGGAATGATCGATATCTATCTCTCAAGTATAAGTTTCCGGATGAACGAGATCATGAAAGTGCTCACCCTGATTGCCACAATATTTATCCCGCTGACTTTTGTGGCAGGGATATATGGCATGAATTTCAGGTATATGCCGGAACTGGAATGGGAATACGGGTATTATGTGGTATGGATCATAATGCTGGCCATTGTCGCAGCAATGCTTGCGTACTTCCGGAAAAAGAGTTGGATCTGATTTGATTTTTACAATTTCCCCCTGAATAACCCTGGCACCAGGAGAATAGATAAATACATTTTACACGGAAAACCCAATACCTGAATATACGATGGATACCGGTATTCTTCTCATCCTTGCTGTGGCTCCGGCAATTTTCTGGCTCTGGTATTTTTACAGCCGCGATAAGTATGAACCCGAACCACTGTCCTGGATTGCCACAATCTATGCCCTGGGCATTGCGGTGACCATCCCCGTGGCCTTCATCGAGGGACTTACCGGCCTTTTAGTGAGCGGTTTTCTGATTGCCGTTGTAGTAGCGCCGATAGTTGAAGAGTATGGCAAGTTTTTCGTGGTGAAAAACACCGTATACGGGACAAGGGAGTTCGATGAACCTGTGGATGGAATCGTCTATGCGGCCGCGGCCGGGCTGGGGTTTGCATCGCTGGAAAACGTCATCTATGTTTTTTCTTCCCTGGAAACCTCGTTTCTGTTTGCCGTTCAGACAGGTATCATCCGGGCTCTTATCTCTGTTCCCGGGCATGTCCTTTTTTCTGCCATGTGGGGGTATGCACTGGGGCAGGCGCACTTCATGCCATGGTCATCCCGAAAAGGTATTATCACCAGGGGATTGCTGATGGCAATGGTCTTCCACGGCCTCTTCAACCTCCTCCTTTTTACCAACCTGGGTTTTGCCGTCCTGATACTTCTCGTGGTTCCGCTTATGTGGTGGCTTATCACAAAAAGAATTCACAAGACTCTTGAACAGTCGCCATATAACCGATACAGAAAATAAACCGATTTATCGGGATCTTTCCCGGTACATGCGCAATGCTTTCCAGGGATAGTCAACTCTGGCCATGAAAATTGTGGAAATAATTATCAGTACCGGTATTGTGGCCAGGGCGTGGGTGAGTGTATATGAATCAGCAATCATCCCGGATAACGCCACTCCGACGCCCCCGGCGCCCATCGCCACCCCCAGCATAATGCCTGAGGCAATACCTACATTCCTGGGCATCAGTTCATGCGACATTGCCACCGTGACCGCAAAACTGGACCATAAAAAGAATCCGAATGCCATGAGGCCAATCACCGAGAGTAATCCTTCAGAAAATAGAAACACCATGAATGCGGGAACTGAGAGAATAAGCCCAATTAAAACGAATTCTTTTCTCCCGTAAGTATCTGAGAGGATCCCCCCGATCAGCTGCCCGATCACGCCTGCAAGGAGCATCATGGTCACCAGCATATTGGCAGTGAAGATGTCCAGCCCCCTCTGTATGAGTAGCGGAGGAAAGAACGCGATGCCCGAGAAGACCGCCCAGGCCCTGACCATAGATGCAGCAAAAAGGACTCTGATGGGCTTAAGTAATGAAAAAAGTCCGGGATAATCTGATTCGGATGGTTCAGGCGATTTGGGCTGCTTCATGACCGGTATTACACGCCGGAGGATAACGGCCATGATCAGCGCAGGGAAGATCAGGAGGACCAGGCCCTGGAGCCCGAGGAAGAATACAAGTCCTCCGGCCATGAGAGGGCCAAGGGCATATCCAATGTTTCCACCTACCACAAAAAAAGCGGTAACCCTTCCCCTGTTGGAATCGGCGGCCAGCCTGCTGATTTCGCTTAAGGCATTGGGATGGAAGCAGGCATGGCCGACTGCAGCCATTGCAGCGCACAGCAAAAGGAGGGGATAATTTCCTACGATGCCCATCAGGGAAATAAATACAGCGGAGATGAGGATGCTTGTGGATACATGGAGCTGCTTTCCCTTTCTGTCAGAGAGCCACCCGAAGACGGGCTGGGTGAGGGAAGAGGTCATATTATACGATGTCACGAGAAGGCCGGCCATAAAGTAGTTATACCCGAATACACTGATGAGGAGCGGGAGGATGGCGGTGACAACAGGCATGTAGATGTCAGTTACCAGGTGAGCCAGAAATAGTGAGAAGACACTCCTGTATTGATCTCTCAAGACTGTATACGCCTCATAACAAGAACTTCCACGAGAATCTCCCTTACCTCTTTTGTATGGAAGGAAAAAGTTCTTTTCAGGGGAAATGCCACGCCCACGACTTCTTTAATAGTGCCCCTGCCCCTGATGTATTCTTCCACAAACTGCCGGCTCCCGCGATTGAATATACTGTAGACGACTTCACCGAGTTCAAGGGCGGCGTCGATGAAGGGACGGTCGGCATGGGCTGCCTGGGCCCCGAACGGGGGGTTCATAACCACTGTATTACATGACCCCAGTTGAGCCCTTACCTCCAGGTCCCTGATATCGCCTGTTATGAATTCCGGATCCACCCTGAAAGATTCAGCATTTTTTCTTGCAGTATCCACCGCATGTCTGTCGATATCCACGCCCTTGACGCTCGCAGCCCCCAGGAGGGATGCTCCGATTGAGAGAATGCCTGTGCCGCATCCCAGGTCCTGGACGCTCATGTCCTTAATGTCTCCCTGCATGAAGGCATGGTAGAGAAGCCTGGCTGCAAGAGGTGCCGGTGTGGCGTACTGCTCCCGCCTGGCTGAAGGGTCTGCAAATCCCTCCACCTGCTGGAGGGCCATTTCAAGTTGCTTCAGCCGCATATTCTATTCTATCTCGTCGATTCGGTAATCTTCCCATGATCGAACGCCACATACAATTTCATACTCCCACGGGGTGATGACCGGGACGGGAAATCGTATCTGGTCATCATATGCCAGTCTGGGGCAGGCGGTATTCACGTAGCAGGGAAACCCGAGATTCAGAAGCTCGTCCGGCGTCACTTCCTCCATCACCACGATAAATGCGCGGGGAGAGAGATCTTTTAGTTTCCTGGCAAGCAGATACCGATTCTGCCCCCGTTTCAGGCTCACGATAATCCCGTAATTTCCTGCCTCCCTGGCTTTCTCGATCAGGGCATGACGCCTGCGGAGGAACCGGCCGGCATCAACCTCAACAGCAGCTCCCGTATACGGGTCGAGGGCGACTACCCTTGCACCGGTAGCCAGCTGCACACCCAGAGGGTGGAAAACACCTGTACCTACAAAGAGAATCTCGGATATGCCGGGTATCCGGGCAGCGGCAAATGAACATCCCAGCACCTGTCCAGGATATTTCACCCTGTCCCCTCCTTCCTCGAAAAGGGTCTCAATACCCCTGGACTCAAGATAATCCTGAATTATCTTCACCATGTGAACGTGCTGTACAGTGGTAACAACACCGATTTTTCTGGCCGTGATCAAAGGAATTGCATTTTCCAGTATTGAAGGATCGAAGTCCATGAAATGCGGTTCAAAAATGATGTTGGGGTGAGACTCGATCTCGGAATGCCCGAACTGGACCAGAACATCTGCGTAATCGAGCAGTCGAACAGCAGGATCACAGGCCCCGTAGCAGGGATCACCGCTTATTATCACCTCAAACCCTGCGTCTCTTAGAGCAGAGGCAACAGGAATGGACTCCCTCTTGAGTCCGGCCGGGAATTGCAGGGCCACAACCCCTGCATTACGATCCTCCAGTTTTTTAATAAGTTCAGAAATATCTGTCAATTATCTGCACCCTGTCTGTGACATCGATGGTGACAAGGGCCTTGTACGGACGCCCGATATCTGCATTGCCCCTCCTGATTGCAAAACATATATCTGCTACCTCAGCACCGGCTATTTCCAGTGCCTTTAACAGGGCCCGGGTGGTTCCACCGGTGCTCACTACATCATCGACGATTACTACCCGATCCCCCGGATGTATCCCGTTCAGGTAGAGCTGGCCCTTGGAATACCCCGTGGTCTGGTGAATGGCGATTTCACCCGGGAGCTTATACTCTCTTTTCCTGACTATATTCATCGGAATATCGGTAAGGGTGGAAATGACCGAACCAATGTGGATCCCCATAGCCTCAGCTACCAGGATGCGGTTCACTCCATTAAGGTCGAGCACTTTCACCATGGCTGTGGCTACTTCCCGCAATAGAGCAGGCTGGATCTCGGGCACCCCGTCTGTTATGGGGTGAATAAAATAATGATATTCGCCTCTCTTCACAATTGGACAAGATTCGAGGGATTCAATCAATTTTTCAAGCATATTTCTCACTTATTTCCTGTAGAAATGATTCCACTGTTCCGGCATGGGTATGCGGCATACAGACGATTCGGAGATGGCCCTGCCGTGTCCATGATACCTGCCACGGTCCGGGTATCTCACGTGGAAGAAATGTTGCCACATTGACATCGGGAGTCACCACCCTTGTAAAACCGAATGACTCCAGGCCGTCAATTAACCTGTATGTATTCTTCATGCACCCCTGTACAATCGCCTTCATACCGTTTCTTCCCAGGTAATCCAGTACTGCCAGTGCCCCCACTACCGGTGCACCGGGCCTTGTTCCGCTCAAGGTGAATTCCTGTTTGACGGAAAGGTAAGGGGTGTCTATTGAGAGGGAGCATATGGAACCTGGGTCCCTGACCAGCAGGCAGCCTGCCGGGATGGTACTCATTCCCATTTTATGCGGGTCAACGGCCAGGCTGGACACCCCTGGCAGAGAAAAATCAAAGGGGACAGGATTATCCAGAAACGGCAGGACCATGCCCCCGAATGCTGCATCGACATGGAGAAAAATTCCTTTGTCTATTGCAATATCGGAGAGTGCGCAAATAGGGTCCACCATCCCGTATTCGGTAGTGCCGGCGATGCCCACCAGGCTGCATGTCTGGTCATCGATAACTTCTTTGGCTTTTTCAACATCCATCCGGTAATTTTCATCCAGCGGGACAGATCTCATCTCCAGGCATAGAATATCACAGGCCTTTTTGAAAGAAAAATGAGCCGATTCAGGCAGGACAACATTTGGGCGTTGTTTATTTGCCAGCGTCTTCGCCATCCTTAAAGCCTGGATATTTGACTCTGTCCCACCTGATGTGGCATACCCGCAGGCATCCGGAAGAGAGAAAAGATTCCCGAGCCTTTGCACCAGAAGCTGTTCAAGTGACGAGGTTCCATGGAAAAGACCCGGATCTCCCAGGTTAGTCTCCATAAACATCACGTGTGCCCTGACCGCCACGGGGTGCGGTTTTGTGCACATGGAGGAGAGAATGTACTTGTAGTTCAAATCCTCTTTTTTCTTTGAGGAGAGAAATTGAAAAAGCGCATCCTCTGATATTCCCTGTTCTTTCATATCAGTATCCCGCAATGAAGTAGTATGAAAAGTCTGTTATTCATATCCGATTCAAAATAAGGGTTTTTTTCATCCTATTACCTGGTTCAGGTTTTCCTGGCAGCCTCAAGGATGATGCTCCGTTCAGTGCGGGCCACAGTCTCCCGGATCTTGGCTATGGCATCAATATTTGCCGAGACACTGGAAATGCCATGTTCGACAAGCCATTTGACCATTGGAGGCTCGGATCCGGCCTGTCCGCATATGGAGCATTCAACTCCATAGTCACGGCATACCTGTATGGCCGAATCAATCAGCGCCAGCACTGCAGGATGTTTAGGCTGGTACATAGAAGCGACATTCTCATTATTACGGTCAATTGCCAGTGTGTACTGGATGAGATCATTTGTCCCAAATGATGCAAAATTGATGCCGGCCTCTATAAAGTCCTCGATCATGATGGCGCTGCTCGGGATCTCGATCATGATTCCCAGAGTTGCCTTTTCCACGTCCACTCCATATTCCGCCATCATCTCTCTGGCCCGAATAAACTCGGAAGGATGCGAGACCATGGGGAACATAATCCCCAGGTTGTCGTATCCCTGCTCCCAGAGGCGTTTGAATGCCTCAACCTGCAGCCTGAACTGTTCAGGGGACTGAAGGTCCCTGCGTATCCCTCTCCAGCCAAGCATGGGATTGGGTTCGTCGGGTTCATTCTCCCCGCCCTTCATATTCCGGAACTCATCGGTTGGGGCATCCAGTGTCCTTACCCAGACCGGTTTGCCATAGAATGCATCGAGCACGATTTTTATCCCGTTAAAGAGTTCCTGCACGAACTCCTCTTCCTTCCCGTTGGTAATGAACCATCCCGGCGTGCGTCCCAGCCCGAGGATGAGGTGTTCGATGCGTAGCAGACCCACGCCGTCGGCTCCCGTTGCAGCCGCCCGTTGAGCTGCTTCAGGTATGGAGACATTCACCTTCACACTGGTGGCGGTAATCAACCCCGTCCCTGCCGTAGCGGCCGGTTGCATTGCTTGAGGCTGTAGCGTTGCTGTCTCCATTACACCTTCATACACCTGGCCTTTTTCCCCGTCAACGGTGATTACCTGGCCGGGCTGTAAGAAAGACGTGGCTTTTTTGGTTCCGACCACTGCAGGCGTGCCCAGTTCCCTGCTGACAATGGCGGCGTGGCAGGTCAATCCGCCTTCATCTGTGACAATGGCTGCAACCTTACGCATGGCCGGTACCATATCCGGGTTGGTCATTTTTGTAACCAGGATATCTCCTTCCTTTACCTTCCCGGCATCCTTCATGTCTCTTACAAGGACAACTTTGCCCGAGGCAACCCCCGGGGATGCACCCTGGCCCTGTAAAATTATTTTTCCGGACCATGATCCTGACTGGGCCTTGGCCGCTCCCGCTCCGATTGTGGTGATGGGCCTTGACTGGAGAATATAGATTGTTTTCCCCATAATGCCCCATTCTACATCCTGCGGAACGCCGTAATGCGTCTCCGCAATCTTTCCGAACTTGGCCAGGCGGCTGACCTCGGCATCCGTGAGTACAGGGGCATCCTGCCGGTCTTTGGGGATATTCACTATCTTGGTGCCATGATCCCCGTCAGAGATGATTTCAATCTTCTTATTGGCGATCAGGCGGTCGATAATTTTCTCCGAATGCTGATCAAAGACATATTTGTCCGGGGAAACGGATCCTGATACTACTGACTCGCCAAGCCCCCAGGATCCCTCAATGATACTCAATTCTTCTCCGGTGACGGGGTGGGAGGTGAACATGACCCCGGCCTTCTCGGAATTCACGAGTTCCTGGACCACCACAGCGATATTCACACTCCGGTCATCAAATCCCTGTTTTGCACGGTAATATAAGGCGCGGCCGCCATATAACGAGGCCCAGCATTTCTGAACCGCTTCCATGAGATTGTCGTTTCCCTTGATGTTTAAGTAAGTCTCCTGCTGTCCTGCGAAACTGGCATCAGGAAGGTCCTCTGCCGTTGCGCTGGATCGAACTGCAACAACCAGACCGGACGCATCTATCTTTTTATATGCCTTCAGTATACTGGCTTTAATGTCATCGGGAATTTTTACGTTCATGATGGCATCTTTTGCATTTTTCGAGGCCTTTTCAAGATCATCACTGTCATCAACGTTGAGATGCTCCAGTTCGTCAAAGATAGTTTCTTCCAGCCCCGTTTCCACTAAAAAATTGCGAAATGCATAACTGGTGACTACGAATGCTTTCGGGACTGGGAGTCCTATTGCCGACATCTCCCCAAGAGATGCCCCTTTTCCTCCCACAGCGGCGATATCTTCTTTCCGTATTTCCTCAAGCCAAAGAATATCCGGCATTTGTTTCATGCACGCACCACTTATATCTCACTCTTTATGAACTTAATAAATTATCATCAACAGCATCAGGGAAATCTTGGCCACCAGAAGTATCTGACCCGTATAATGATGGAAGAAAACCATCAATAGGTATGCTGCAGAGTATATGTGGGTTTTACTGTGAGCATCAGAATACTTGTCAGTGATCCGCTGGCAGAAGAAGGCCTGGAGATCTTAAAAGAGCAGTATGAAGTAGATGTCCGGACTGATCTCAGGGAGGATGACCTCGTAGCGATCATGGGTGAGTACGACGCTCTCCTGGTACGCAGCGGCACCCAGGTCACAGCAAAGGTAATCGAAGCCGGAACAAAGCTTCGTTTTATCGGCAGGGCGGGAGCAGGTGTAGACAATATCGATATGAATGCCGCAACCCGCCGGGGTATCATCGTTGCCAATGCGCCAGAGGGGAACACGCTGGCCGCAACTGAACATACTATGGCTATGATGCTATCTCTGGCCAGGAATATCCCCCAGGCCAATACCTCCCTCAAGACCCGGGAATGGAAGCGCTCGAAGTTTGTCGGAGTTGAATTAAATGAGAAGACTCTGGGAATTGTGGGCCTGGGACGAATCGGCAGGGAGGTGGCCAAGAGAGCAAATGCCATGGGTATGCGGATCGTCGGATACGATCCCTTCATCAGCGAAGAGAGAGCTGCCCAGATTGGTGTTGAGGCTATGTCGCTCGAGGAGCTCTTCCGTGTTTCCGATGTCATCACCGTGCATACTCCGCTGATCAAGGAGACCCGTCACGTCATCAATAAAGAGAGCATTGCCACCATGAAGGACGGGGTGCGCATCATCAATTGCGCCCGTGGTGGCATTATTGATGAAAGCGCCCTCTATGAAGCGGTGAAGTCCGGAAAAGTAGCCGGTGCGGCTCTTGATGTCTTCGAAGAGGAGCCTCCCCTGCAGTCCCCTCTGCTGGATCTTGACCAGGTCATCACCACGCCACACCTGGGTGCCAGCACTGTTGAGGCCCAGCAGAATGTTGCAGTATCAATTGCCAAGCAGTGCATCTCGGTACTGAGTGGAGGTTCTGCAAGGTACATCGTGAATGCGCCTATCGTGCCCGCAGATAAGCAGGAAACAATCGAACCTTTTGCCTACCTTGCAGAGAAGATGGGCCGGTTCCTCATCCAACTGGTTGAGGGGAGGATGGAGAAAGTTGAACTGGTATTTGGGGGAGATCTCTCACAGCTGGGCAACAACAACCGGTTCATCACCCGGATGGCACTGAAAGGTCTCCTTGACCCTATTCTCCAGGTGCCTGTCAACATCGTAAACGCGGAATTCATTGCAAATGAACGCGGGATTGGGTTTTCTGAGACAATGACCCAGGAATCGGGCGGATTCAAAAACCTACTGACCCTGAAGGTAAAGACCGACAGAATGGAGGAGGCGATGAGCGCGACGGTCTTCATGAAAGGCAGGAGCCGCATTGTGGCAATAGGGGGCTATACTATGGATATGATCCCCGAGGGCTATGTCATCGTTTCCCGCCACCTCGATAAACCGGGAGTGATCGGCAGGGCATCCACGATCCTGGGGAAGGGAAATGTCAACATTGCCGGCATGCAGGTAGGGCGCATCAACCCTGGCGAAGAGGCTATAATGGTCCTGAACGTGGACAGCGAAGTCTCTTCAGAGATGATGGACGAGATAGCGTCGATGCCAGGAATTTTTACGGCCAAGTTTGCCAGGATATCTGATAATCTTATTTAGAAATCTGATTTTTGAATCTACTTTTTATTAGCGAAACCAGGGTTTGGCGATGATTATTACTTGGCAGGAGGGGGCATGCTGCCCCCTCCCGAACCCTCCCCCAGCAAGAGGATAGTCAGTGGGCAGGATTGTTTATGATACGATAATTTCGAACAAATCCCGTTACAGTCTCAATCCCTATCGTCTTTTCACTCCACCTGCTCGAATATCCTGACCGAATCGGGAAGAATTTTCGGGCGCCTGTCAGTCATGAAATAGATATAACTCAACCGGTGGACGGTGTACTCGAGGTAACCCTCCACGAAATCGGAAAGTCCCTGCTGCCGCCTTCCCAGGATGAGGATATGGAACCATTGCAGCACCAGGCACATCGTGGCAAGGATGCTGTATATCCAGGCTACAATTCCGATGGCAATCCAGAAGAAAATGCGGGCCAGGAGTTCAAGTCTCCGGGCATCACGCTCATACACGAAGAGCTGTTCAATTATGGTGTCGGTCATTAATTCACCTCTTCTTTTATCAATCAACTAAATCTTTTCTCAAACCTGCCGATTGGAGGAGAATCAAGTATCAGAATTATTTTATACTGTGTTCACCCAAGATTATAAGCACAAATGTCCGTTTTCGGGCTCGTGGTCTAGTTGGTTATGACGTCGCCTTGACATGGCGGAGGTCCTGAGTTCGAATCTCAGCGAGCCCATTATTTTCTTCCGGTATTGTTGTAAAAATTCGAGGTTTATAGTGATACCTGCCCTATTCCCTGAATCGGATAATGGAATTGTCCGGAATTTTTTATTTTTTTGATGCTGCGTATGTTTTTCGTATGTTTTGGTGCTGCGTATATTTATCCTGCATTTGCAGAACCAGCAAGATTGCGGACCGCTTTTATGGGTATTTGATTAAAAGGGAGAGAGTGCATCATATCACCGAAGCAGTTTGACAACAACGGTCAGGATTGCCACGATCAGGAATGCCATTCCGGCCCACCAGAGGCTGAAAGTTAAGAAAAATACAATGGCAGCAACAATTGCGGCCGGGACCAGCATCCAGACGATTTTTACGACGAGGAGTATGAGGGCTATACCCACGATGATAAGGGCGGCAAAGCCAAGGAGCGAGATGATATCCATATTGGTTGTATGTATGAAAATCTGTGATAAAGAACATTTTGGTACCAGAAAACACTCATGGAAAGGTTTCGAGAGGGAAAGTGAGACTAAGAGAGATCGAATGTCAAAGAATTTGTGAATATGTTAAGTACGTAGACATGCAACAGTCTCGCATGAGTATATCTGCCCTGAAACTACGGCTTTACCAGATTCTTGAGCCCGCAAAACCAGGTGACAGGATAAGTTTTTACTTTGATGCATTCATCACCATCGTCATCGTCATTTCCGTAATCGTAATGATATTTGCATCAGTGCAGAGTTTATATGACCGGCACTTTGTGCTCATCCATTCATTGTTCCTGTTCAGCATGATCGTTTTCTCCATCGAATATCCGCTGAGGATATGGTCATGCACTGCTGATCCCATGTATTCGAAGCCACTGATGGGGCGTATACTCTGGGCGCTGACCCCCTTCGCACTGATCGATCTCCTGGCGGTACTCCCCTTCTACCTTGAAGTATTTGTGGGGATCAATTTGACCGGACTGGTCGTATTGCGTGTATTCCGGCTCTTCAAGCTGGTGAGATATTCCGATTCTATCAATCTCATCATACGGGTGGTCAGAGCACAGAAAAATACCCTGTTTACTGCGTATGCCGTTCTATTTATTGCTCTCATAACCTCTTCGACCCTGATGTTCGAGCTGGAATACCCGGTACAACCCGCTGCATTCTCCAGTATCCCCGCAACAATGTGGTGGGGTGTAGTCACCCTTACTACGGTAGGGTATGGCGATCTAGTCCCCATCACAATAATGGGGAAGGTACTTGGGGGAATAATAACACTCATCGGGATTGGAATTTTCGCCCTGCCGGCGGGTATCCTTGCATCAGGTTTTACCGGCGAACTGGAGCGACAGATGGAGGAAAAAGAAACTGCAACCGTGGGAGAAGATCATAAAGTGTATCTATGCCCGCATTGCCACCAGGAAATAACGCAGAATGATTTATGGAGCAGGTAAAGGCGACATGCAGTGACAGGATTGCTCTGCATCAGGTGGATTGGGAAAAAGAGTCAGTCAGGGCAGATGACTATATACTTCATTTAGTTTATATATCGAAGGTGAATACCCATGAACGAGCGTCCCACCGTGTCTGATGAAGCGGTCATGCGAAGGTGGATGGGCCTCGAGCTGCGCAGGATGAATGATGCCATCGTAGCAGACAGAAAAACACTTATCCGGCTGCTTGAAGAAAAACGCCCGTCTGCACGGACCAAGGGAGGCGATGAATACGTCTTTGACCTGGAAGTGCTCCGGGGAATGGCCAGTCACATCTCCCCGGAGATACAAAGACGGCTCAGGCTCCCCATCCTTTTTTATTTCGATTCCACGGTTTCGGACAGTTGTTTTCTATCCGATGAGACTGCGGTCAGGGCATTGCAGGAACTTGGTGAAATAAGCCACCTGCGTGAGATGAATGAGGGGCGGCTCTGGATTGGTAAACCGATTGTATTTGCCATTGCCGGGAAATACCGTAAAGCCGTGCAAATCGTGATGCGATAAATGTAGGAATGAAAATCCGCGGATAAAGAAATGGTCTAGAATAACCCCTGCCGCCCCTGTGAGACTCATGTGCGTGTTCATGCATGAGAATGATAATTGTTCTGTGGCGCGTGGGGTGAGGGTCAAATTGAGCATATCTATCATCGATGCGATAGGTTGAAAAGATGGAAAAAAATTAAACAATAAATATTAATTATTCATTTCATAAATTCAACCATAATATGAGACTCGTATATATGCCGGTAATCGGCGTCATTGTCTTCACCCTCCTCCTATCTTTCTTCCCGGCGGTAGCAGAAGACTGCGGCTGTGATTTTGGGTGGGACGGCGACTCCGGCCCGTCTGATTCCGGGGATGACAGCAGCACGGATTCAGGGAGTTCATCAGGTGGCGATAGCAGTTCATCTGAGGACAGCTGGGATGTAACCGACAGTTCCTGGTACTCGGATATTGACAGTGGGGGTTCTTCTTCAGATTCATCAGGATCTTCCGATTCCTGGAGTTCTTCGGATTCATCAGGATCCTCCGGTTACTCGGGATCATCGGGAAATTCAGGTGACTCCGGAAGCTCATCGGCATCCAGGGTTGGAGGAGGATCTGTCGATGATGCCCAGGGTTGGCTTACAAAGGCCAGGGATTATTATGATCAGGGACTTTACAATGAATCTCTTGCCGCGTTTAACGCCTCTCTCTCCATGGATCCCTACTCAAAACCGGCCTGGATGGGGAAAGGGGAGGTCCTTATGCGCCTGGGATATTACGAGACTGCGGAAAAGGCCTACCAAAGGGTAATAAAACTTGATCCTGCGGAATATATGGCATATTTTATGTCAGGTGAAGCGTGGTTCCATACGGGAAGTTACGAGGATGCGATCGCCATGTACGATCGGGCATTGGCGGTCAACCCGCTCATGGAAGATGCTGCCCGGCAGAAGGATCTGGCCCGGGAAGCAATGGCGATGGGGTCTGTGGAACTTGATGAAGAGGAGGACCCGGCCTCCCCGCAGGAGCAGGAAAATGTCACATTAACCCTTGTGTCAGAAGTTACCGATGAGAGGAACACTACCGTTGCAGCCATTCCGTCGGCTGCCGGAATGGCACCGATATATGTATTCATCGGGCTATTGATGGCTTCTGCCCTGGTGCTTTTTCCTATGAAGGCAAAAAAATAATTTTTTCCTGTCTATATCCCTCATTTCATGTTTCCGGTGAATCCTGATGAAAGTGAAAAATCTTCTGATAACCGGAATGCCGGGAGCAGGAAAGACAACCCTGTTGATACGCCTGGCCGAGGCTTTGGAGAAATACCCTCGGGCAGGATTTGTTACAAAGGAAATAAGGGAAGAGGGGGCCCGTCGCGGCTTTGAGCTGGTGAGTATTTCAGGGAAGAAAAGAGTCCTGTCTCATGTGAACCGGAAAGGTCCGTACCGGGTAGGAAAATATGGTGTCGACCTGGAAGGATTCGATGCATTTCTGGGAGAACTGTCATTTTTCCAGCCCGTGACCCAGATCATTCTCATTGATGAGATCGGGAAGATGGAGTGCCTGTCCCCAAAGTTCCGGGATCTCGTGATCCGGCTTCTTGATTCAGATAACCCTGTTATTGCAACGATTGCCAGGACCGGTCCTGCATTTATAGAGAGGATCAGGGCGAGGCCGGATGTCATGCTGGTGGAGATTACGCCGGGAAACAGGGCATCGGTTACGGGAGATCTCATTGTTGCGGTAAACGAAATGATAAAAGACGATTGATTCCGGCCGGAATAATCCGGCTTACCAGATACCCCTCTCCTTCGCAGCCCGAAGGTGCTCCATCACTTCTTCGTCACTGAGATCATGCCAGTGCCGGTAGGCATCGGCAACCGCATAAGAATAACCTTCTCTGATGTTCAGGCAGACAACCCGGTCTGCCCTGCCGGATATCATTGATACCGCACCGTCGGAGCCTGTTGGTACCGCCACTATCACTTCAGTGGGATCATACCCCCTGACTGCTTCTATAGCCGCAAGCATCGTGTATCCGGATGCAAGTCCGTCATCCGTGATAATTACGCTGGTATCGCTGATTGTTGGAAAGGAATGACCGACTGTGAATCGTTCCAGTCGCTCACTGATATTTTTCCTGGTTTCTTGTACTGCAGCCTCTATCTCCCGGTCAGAAAGGCCGAGTCTCCGTACCAGCGGTTCGTTGAGAAAGAGTCGCCCGTCCCAGGTCATAGCCCCGAAACCTGCCTCCGGGTTTTGGGGCACTTTTACCTTTCTCACCACTCCAAGCATCATTGCGGCCTGATATGATTCTGCCAGCGGCAGTGCAACGGGAATGCCGCCTGCAGGTATGGCACAGATAAGGGGTTTTTCCAGCATAATGTGCTCTTTTGTGAAATGAGCCAGCTGTATCCCCGCGTCGTTTCGGTCCCGGAATATCCTGGTGGCGTTTCGAAGACCCTGATCTTCGAACACTTTTCCCATGGTTAATCCTGTGAGCATCCATCGCGGTTATCTTTTTCCGGGTGGAAAAAATCACTGTAATTTTTAGATCTGCAAAGTTCATCAGCATTAAGAGTCTGGAATGCATTCATGTATCTGAGAAAAAACCTCGAAGATACCGTTTATGATAGAAAAGGATACTGAATCGGGCAGGCTGGTGATGGTGGTCCATGGCCCGGAAGCATTTGATTGCGGCGATGCGGTACGCCTGGCAACGCGTATCCGCCCTTCCAGGATTGTGGTTGCAGGTGTAATGGGGCGGACCGCTGCTGAAGAATCGGGCCTCCCATGCGAGTATGGGGGAATCCCACCAAGCAGGCTCATCCCCACCCTCGAAGGACGGGTGTTTTTGCTCAACAGGGGAAAGACGCCGGAATCAGGGAAGATTTTTGGGGAGATCGTGGCATCCAGGCTGGGCGAATCAGGACTGGTCCAGGTTGAATGTTCAAATAGCCGCATCTATTGTTGGAATAAAAAAGAGGATAAATTGATCCGTTTTCTTTCCTCTGTGACCGGATTCCCGGTCGAATATATGCATTCACATGAAACCGGAAACGGTGATGTGAGAAGAATCAGGGGGTGCATCCCGGGTGAGGCTGTCTATGTGAACGGCATCGTTATCGGGCAGGCATCTGATAAGGAAGTGGTTCTCACCCGGAAAGACGGATTATTGACTCCCATCTCCGGCCTTGTGCCCAAGGCACACGGACTGGAGAAACTTCACCGTTTCGGGGGAATTGATATCACCACTGCCTGGTGTAAGAGCGGGAGGGTCAGGATGTCGGCGCCGACTCTCTCAAATCCAAAAAGGGAAGTCGGAGTTGTGGTCTATATAGATCACTGCGGCCATCTGCTGTATTCCAGACTTGACGATCGGATCTGCGGGATCGTGAGTGTGGGTGACGATACCACTGCAGTATGCGGACATATCGGGGCCCATCTTGGGCTGCCGGTACTGGGGATCGTTGATGGTGACGGTGACGGAATCGTAAACCCCTCTTTTGTATCCGGGTCGGTCATTCTCCATGTACTGGAAGAGAGGGATGACGATGTCGGGCTGGAGATAAAAGATAAAATAATTGATGCCCCGGTGAAATGGAGCGAGTTTGTTGAGGAGATCATCCGGATACTGGGGAGCCGGGTAAAAGTTGTAATCCCTGAAGGGACATGAGAATAGACTGTGTTCTCTGTAAGGGAAAAGGAATGTGCGGCCTTCCACGGTGTCCCGTCATGGCCAGATTCCATGCCCGGCTTCCTCTCGCCCCGAAGAAGGAATACCAGGGAGCTTCGCCCTCTGTCTTCATCGGCAGTCGGGGATATCCTGCGATGAGGGGAGGCCCGTTGCTCATTGACCAGCCCGATATCCCGCCGGAATGGCTGGCCGGTGGTATGGGTATCGAAGAGATCGTTGCGATGCGGGCCCGTACTATCCGGGGGCTTTCCACTCCTGGCAATGATACTGAAAAGATCCAGGAAATCGCCCTTTCCAGTATTCCAGTTGATGTAGAAGTGGGGTTTTGCAAACCTGTCTCCTTTGATCTTTCATTTGACGGAATAATTGCCCCTGTGGGAATGACCGGTGCAATATCTTCACTCCTCGTGACAGGGTCCGCACGGGTTGAACGGCCCGTTGACAGGGTCTCATCAGACTATGATCTAGGTGCAGGGAATGCCTGCAGCATACTCCATACGTCAGGGATTGATGTATACCATATTACCCGGCTCCTCTCTGCCGGATTGCTTGGCAAAAAAAGGAGGATGGTTCCTACCCGGTGGGCCATAACTGCAGTGGACAATTCTGTATCTGCGGATCTTTCCAAAAGGATAAGGAATTATCCAAATCTTGGTGAAATTGAGGTCTTTTGTGCAGAACTTTTCGGAAACAAGATAGCATTCCTTTTATTTCCCGGAGACTGGCGGTTTGAGATGATAGAGATATGGGGGAAAAACAGTCTCTGGGGAAGGGACGGGGAATGTATCGTCACTGACGGAGAAGGGAAAAAGAAGACAGGATATTCTCCCATCACCGGGGCCTATTATTCGGCCAGGCTGGCAGTTGCCGAATACCTGCATAAGATCCGGCGTTGCGCCCGAATAGTGGTGATAAGAAGTATTTCCAGTGAATACTGGGCACCACTTGGAACGTGGGTGGTAAGGGAGGCCGCAAGATCGGCTGTTCGCTCCACACCGGGGAGGCCGGGCAGCCTGGAGGGGGCGGTCGCAGCAGCCTCACTCCATCTTGGAAGCAGCGCCTGGCTTGCGCACAGCCGGCTCATCCCGAGAATTAAAAGCCAGAAGACCCTAATGGACTTTCAATGAGAGTTTTCATCCTGATTGCTGCCTGAATCGTTCCGTTATACTCTCCAGGGTCTCCGTCTCATCAACGGACTTGTCGTCCCTCAACCTCACGAAACGGGGAAACCGGAGGGCAAACCCGCTCTCATAATTTATGCTCTTCTGGATCTCGGAATATCCCACTTCGAACACCAGGAAAGGTTCGAATCTAACCTCTTTTCCGGAACGGGATACAACATGGTCCTTCAAAAGGTCATATACCTCGCCCAGCTGCTCGTCGGAAAATCCCGTGGCCACTTTGCTCAGCGGGACCAGTTCTCCCTCTTCCTGGCATGCCAGAAGGAAAGAACCAAAAACATGTGCCCTTTTTCCTTCCCCCCAGTCAGCCCCGATGACAGCCAGGTCAAGAGTATCCACGGTAGGCTTGATCTTGATCCAGTTCTTCCCCCTGATACCAGGGGTATACGGTGAATCGGGAACCTTCAGCATGATCCCCTCATGTCCGGCGGTCAGGGCTTCCTGGTATATGTTCTCTATCACAGCCTGATCATCGCTGACAACCTGGGGGGCCAGGAAATCACTGACCGATTTTTCAAGATGTCTTCTTCGCTCATCAATTGGCAGATCGATGAGGGTATCTCCGTCAAGGTACAGGATGTCGAAGACATTGGGAATCATCCGGATCTCTTTGGCCATGGCAACGACCTCATGTTTTCTACGGAACCTCCGGAGTACGGTCTGGAATGGCATCGGTCTCCCGTCCTTGACGGCAATCACTTCGCCGTCCAGAATGACGTCGTGATCAGTCGCAGAATCAAGCATCCTGATGATATCCGGAAGGGCATCAGTTACGTTTTCCAGTTTTCGGGAATATATTCGGGATTCTGAACCTGATTTATGGTACTGGAACCTGGAGCCGTCATATTTATATTCGGCGGTCATAGCGCCATTATCCCGGATGGCTCTCTCAATAGTCCCCTGCTGGGCCAGCATCATCTTCACGGGATGGAAAAGCCGGATATGGACATCTCTGAGTGCGGCCTCGCCCTTTCTTGCCAGCAACCCCACTTCTCCGAGATCATTTAAAGCCTGGTATGCATGCTCAACCAGCGAGGAGTCTATAGAAAAAGCCCTGGCAATACCCTCACGCACATTCCCTTCTCCCACTCCGATCCGGAAGTCCTCCATAAGTAGACGGGCCAGGTACTTCCCCTCCAGGGGGCTTGCATTTGAGAGGAGGGAGCGAATAATATTCAATTTCACCTGCTGCGATGATTTGCCCTGTGCTTTTGCAATCTTTTCCAGGTCACGGTATACTGAAATCAGGGTCATTTCTTCGGCCTGCTCGAAGAGTGGTTTCTGGATGGTTGCTGTTTGCGTAGATCGAGCAGAAAAAGTTGCGCTTTTCCTTTTTTTGAGGATATTTTCGAAGGCTGTTCCTACATCGCCGGTCAGGTTAATATCGGTGATAATATCATTCCTGCTTGCATCAACAATCCCTGTCATCGAATCGTAGAGGAGACTCGGTCCTATGCCAAGTTTGAGGGGGCTCCAGTCAGGGAATATCCTCCCCATTATGAACCGTATGAAGATGGGGAGTTCGTCGTCATCCAGTGTGGGGAGAACCTTGCTGATTACGTCAATCATGTCAAGACGCCCGGATATTCCTTCCAGCTGTTGAGCACACCGGGCAAAATTTACAAAGAGCATGATGATCCTACTTGCCGGGAATGTTGACCGGAGAGCGGATAAGAGTTCTCATTTCCGGTAAAATGCGTTTCCGCGAGATATCCTCCCTGTGGAAGGTGTGAACTGCTTAAATAATTGCTAATGATTCTTATACTTTCTTATATTTTCACGGAGTAAGTACTTCCATGGAAGGGCAATGGCAACCCGATGCCATAACTGACCAGAAATTGAGCCAGGTCAGGAAGGATCTCTTTGAATATGTCGATAAGAATTCAAAAAAGATAGATTCCAATATCCCCGTTTTTTTCGGTCAGGTGGTGGACATACTGGAAAAAACCTTTCCAAACCTTCCCGATGCAGTCTATGACCGTTTTATAGATGATATTACGGTAAAAGTGCTTGAAATCAGCACACAGTCAACAGATGTGGAATACATTGAAAAACTGTTCAAGCATGCGGTCAGGAACAAGCGGAAGCAAGGGGCCCATGTGATCTTCGATATCGTGCTTGGGATAAAGATGATCGATAGCGGGAAATACACCGAGGCCATCGAGATCCTGAAAAAATACCGAACCACAGACGCAATTGTCTTTACCGCCATTGCGTACAGCTATTATGTCCTTTCAACAGGTGAGGTGACCCTTGATCAGAAAAGCCTCAAGGCAAAACCGAGTCAGATGGCCCTGAATGCCAGGGAACAGATGATTGAGCTGGCAAGGCTTAAACCGCCGGTAAACAGGCTGAAATTTCCCCAGGTCGTACAGGATCTAAAAATCAACAAGATATTCTGGTATATGCTCAAACTCGGCATTGAATGGTTCCCACACGAGCAGGAATTTATAAAAATCGGCCTTGATAAGGCCAAGAAGGATGGAAATCGTGATATGCGGGGAGAACTCCTAAAAATTGCTTCCGAGCGCTATTACAACGATATGTTCTTCCTGCGGGATCTCTATCACTTCAAGCTGGAAGCAAAAGACGCAGGAGGGGCTACCGCAGTAGTCAGGCAGATGATGCAGCAGCATCCCGACGAGTTAGAACCGATTTATTATGGTCTTCAGCTCTCGATAATCTCCTCGCAGAACTCGGCCTACCAGAAGTTCAGGGAATCCGCGATATCAAAGGGGATGCCTGCCCACCTGGTTCTCCTGCTTGACTTTGAATTCGTGGTCGTGAGCGGGCAGCAGAGTGAAGCGATGGCCTGCCTGGATGATATAAAGAAGAAACTCCATGCCAAAAACCACTATATAATCCTGATCGATTATGTGGTCAATGATATCTATTCAATGGACGAAAAACGTTCAAAAACAGCAAAAAAGACATTCCTGGACTCTATTGACCAATATTGTCTCAAAATCCTTAAAATGAGGGATTAAAGGATTTTTCTCCTAAATTCGTATCTCCTTTGGCCAACCGTTGGATGAACCGGGATTCTGGGCGACTGTGATGTGAACCTCGTCCAGGTACAATCCGACTCCCTCCAGCGCTGATTTCAGGGCCTTGTCGGGAGTGTTGTTCACCTCACTCAGGTGGGCCAGCATGACCTCCTGGACATCGGCACAGATCTCTTTTAAGAACCCGGCAGCATCGCGGTTCGAGAGGTGACCTCGACGGGACCTGATGCGCCTCTTCAGCATCTCAGGGTAAGGCCCGTCCCGAAGCATATCAGGGCAATGGTTGCTCTCCAGGATCACTCCGTCACACCTGCAGAGGATCTCCTTCATATGTGTTGTGACGATTCCTGTATCCGTACAGCACCCGATTGAGAGGTCATTTTCACTGATGCAAAAGCCGCACGGTTCCCTGGCATCGTGCGATGTCTCAAAAGCCTCGACAGTGAAGTCTCCGATCCGGCAGGGCTCATTGTATGCGAGCGGAGCCGCCTTGACCGGGGTCTTCGTGGTTTTCCGTTTCTGGAGAAATTCATACAGTGTCCCGCCGGTAGCATACACCGGGACTGAGAAATACCTGGCAACGGCATCCAGGCCGGAGATGTGATCGGTATGTTCGTGAGTGACGAGAATAGCAGAGATAAGGTCCTCCCGTCCCCCTGCTTCCCGAAGACGGCGCAAAAGTTCCCGTCTTGAAAGCCCGGCATCGATGAGGAGGGCGCCGCTGACTCCTTCAATATAGATACAATTCCCCTTGCTCCCGCTTGCCAGGGCAATACAATGCATTGCTTAATTGTATGACATTCATGTCTTATACAGGCGTCGATTGTGAAAGGAGAAGTCTTGCGGGAAGATGGATTATGTTGGCTTTTTTTCCATCACGTGGATAGCGCTCGCCTTGAAGGATAGAAATACGTCCTTCCCTTGTGCAAGTCCCATTTCATCATAGGACCGGCTGGTTATCACCGCAATCATTTTCAATCCGCAATCGACCCTGATCCTGACCATGGGGCCCATTGGAACCACCCGTGTAATGCGGCCGGAAAACTCATTTCTCACGCTGGTCTTGCCATCCTCAGCGGTTCCAATTGCTACATCCTCGGGTCGGATATATATGGTTACTCTGGTCCTGGGAGGAATGGGAGATATAGCTTCGATGCGGAGACCGTCAATGTCGATGGAGATCAGCCCCTCCTCATTTGCCTCAACGAAGCCCTCAATGATATTCTCGACGCCCACCATGTGTGCAACCTCCCTGGACATGGGATGGTAGAAGATCTCCCTGGATGAACCGACCTGGCCTAGTGTCCTGTTCAGGACCACGGCCATACGATGAGCCAGGCGCTGCCCCTGGACCATGTCGTGTGTGGAGAGGACTATCGTGGTGCCGAACCTGGTATTGATTGCGTTTATCAGGTTTTCCACCTTTTCTGTGGAGACCGGGTCCAGGTTGGCGGTTGGCTCGTCCAGCAGAAGGACTTCGGGGCGGGTGATAATGGCCCGGGCGATTGCTACCCTCTGCATCTCACCTCCCGAGAGGGTGGCAGCCTTCCGATGCTCTAATTCTTCCAGACCAACAAGTTCCAGCGCTTCGGGCACCCGTGACTTAGTCTCTTCAATAGTTGAATTCCGGAATCTTAATGGGGCGGCCACGTTGTGGAATACATCGCCCCGAAGTGCTGCGGGTTTCTGGAAGACCATGGACATCCGACGCCGTACCTGGAGGCGAACCTTTTCCGATTGAGATGTATCGATCCCGTCAAAGTAGATTTTGCCACGTGTTGGAAAATCGAGGAGGTTAATCAGGCGGAGTATGGTTGACTTTCCGGTTCCGCTGGGTCCGATGAAGGTGAATATTTCTCCCCGGTTTATTGTCAGGTTCACGTCCTGTAGCACCTCCTTCTCCCCGAAATTTTTGTAGATTTGCATCAGCTCAATCATTTTACCGCTCCTGTACGGTGAAGAGTATGGTGGTCACAATCAGTGCAATGAAGAGGAGTATGATTCCCAGGGCTATGGAAAGGGGGAGATTGCCCTGTGAAGTCTCGAGAGCGATGGCAGTGGTGAGCACCCGGGTATAGCCCCGAATATTTCCACCGATGATCATGGCCGCACCCACCTCGGAAATGGCACGTCCGAATCCGAGAATCACTCCGCCCAGGATGGCGAACCTGGCCTCCTTTATTATGGTGAGGATGGTCTGGAATTCCGTGGCTCCAAGAGAGACAATAGTGTCCTGGATGTTTTTCCTGACCCCTGAGAGAGCAATGAGGGTCATGCCGATCAATAAGGGGACGATCAGCACCATCTGGCCTATGACCATGCCCACAGGGGTAAACATGAGTCCCATGAAACCGAACGGGCCTGACCGGGAGATGAGCAGGAAGACAAAAAGCCCGGCGAGGACGGTTGGAAGGGCATAAAGTGCCTGGATGATAGTAATAAGTCCTTTTTTCCCTCCGAATTCCCTGAAATGAATTAATCCGCCGAGAGGGATAGCAACAAGTGAGGCGAGCAGGGTCGCGCTGAGGGAAATGGCCAGAGAGCGGGCAGTTATCTCCAGAACCTCGGGGTTTAAGGAGACAATAAGCTGGAAAGCCTGGACAAATCCTTCAATTACCTCATTCATGAATGTCACCTGTTTGAAGTTACTGTACCAAAATGACAGTGAGTAGCAATATTAGAAATCCCAGACTTCTTTTTGATTAAGATATAATGAATATTATCATTTAACGCGATTATTAAAGGAAAAGAATTAACCTATTGGTGTAACAGTTGATATACCAGATATTATTTTGAACCCATTTCGAAAATGTCCCTGCAGATCTCCGGTCCCAGGATGGAAAGGCCCTGGTTACGGTATTCGCGCCATAGTGTATCCAGGTATTTTCTGGTGCCTTTCGGGGTGGTAAATATCCCTATACGCTCCGCCCGTTTGACCAGTTCATCCTCCTCCATCATGGCAAAATAGGGAAGGACATAATAATGCGGTACCTTGAGAAACTCGGCAAGAGCCCTTGTAGTGGGAAACTTGATTTTTATGCCATTTTCAGAAAAATTGACGGTCAGCGATCGATCAATTGTAAGGTGAATTCGTATTGCGGCATCGAAGATGAGATCAACATTGAGCGCTGGCATGGATTATATACCAATTGTGTGGAATATGAGATAAAAAGATGGTCGCCCTGTCTCACCTGGATGATTCTTCTGTGAATGATAACGGATTGTTTTTTTGTGTTTAACGTTTCTTCTTCTGCTCGTCCGGTACCTCTTCCAGATAAACGACTTCTGCCCCGATATCCTTTGCAATCTGCTCTACCTCGAATTTCCTGAAATGGGTAAGTTCGATCTGCACCTGGCCGCCGGTCACTGCTACAATTCGATACATGGGCTGCCTGACGCCCTCGCCAACTTTCAGCCTTTCCCGGACATAGATTTTAATCATTTTTGCCACTTCCGTTCAACCTGATAAACAACCTTTTGGGATATAAATACTCTTATTCAATTGATATATCAATTGATATACCACTATAATCTGTTAGCTATTAATGGAAATAAAGCTATTGTCTTTTTGGATGAAGAGGGACAGGTTTGAACTGGATAATGAACTGAAGGGAGAATCTCTGGTCAGGAGGGGCCTCCTCCGTTCATATGAACATGTACCCCAGCTCGCACTCATGCCAGAATTGAATGTGGTGAAGCTGGGAGGACATGGCATCATCGATTACGGGAAGGACGTGGTCATGCCCCTTGTGCATGAGATCGGGGAACTCTCAAAAGAGCACCAGATACTTGTGGTAACCGGCGGAGGGGTGAGAGTCCGGCATATACTCGATGTGGGGATGAACCTGGGTATGCCCACCGGAGTACTGGCCGAACTGGCAGGAAAGATCAGCGAGCAGAATGCCATCATGATGTCCATTCTGCTCTCCCCTTACAGGGGAACCAGGATTCATACCCCCGATTTGCTGGAACTCCCCATGCTCCTCAATCTCGGCGTCCTTCCGGTCATTCACGGCACTCCCCCGTATGGCCTGTTTGAGCAACCGGCAGAGATCGGGTCAATTCCACCGCACCGCACAGATACGGGGGCATTTTTAGCTGCGGAGGTACTGGGAGCAAAAAGGCTGGTTCTGGTAAAGAATGTCGACGGTCTCTACACCAAAAACCCATTTAACCACCCTGATGCGGAACTGATTCCTGAAATCTCTGCACACGAACTAATCGAGATGGACATGCACGATATGGTGCTTGAACCAAAAGTGGTTGAATTCCTGCGTTACTCAAAGAACTTAAAATCGGTTCGTATCGTAAACGGCCATAAATCCGGAAATATAAAGAGAGCCCTGGAAGATGAAGACGTGGGAACCATAATCAGAGCATGAGTGCGTAGAAATCCTTCAATTTCGGGAAAAGCAAAAGGCTGTGAACCAGGTGGAAGACAATCAGTCACCCAGAATCCGGTTTGATCTCGCTGAATTGGCCGGTAGTATGGGGGATTTTGGCACCATCCTCCCCCTCGTACTGGCAGTAGCCCTGGTATCCGGTCTTGATATAGGATATATTTTCCTTTTTTTTGGTATCTGGTTCATAATAAGCGGGGTGATATACCGGCTTCCGGTGCCGGTGGAGCCGATGAAGGCTATTGCAGTCATTGCAATCGCCGAGGCACTCAGCCCGGATGAGATAGCGGCGGCAGGAATTCTCCTGGGTTTGATATTCTTATTTTTTAGCATCGGCGGGTGGATGAATGCCTTGAAAAAGTGGATGCCTGAAAGTGTTATCAGGGGAATCCAGCTTGGACTTGCACTCCTTCTTCTCAAGACCTCTGCAGGATTCCTCCTGGAAGATCCCCTGTATTTTGGGTTGGGGTTAGCCGTCATTCTGGTATTGTATTTTATTTCAAGATGGCGCGGGATTCCCGATGTCTCGTCACTTTTGCTGATAGGCATTGCGCTCGGGGCGGGCATCTTTCTCAATGGTGTCCCCAAAATTGTCCTTCTCTCGGCCCCGCAATTGGTCCTCCCCAATCCTGGCGCATTTCTTCCTGCACTCACCATTCTTGTCATTCCCCAGGCGCTCCTCACGCTCACTAATGCCATCCTGGCCACATCTCTCCTGTCACGGGACCTGTTTGCCATTGAGATCAAACCTGCCCGGCTTTCCCGCACCATCGGGTTGATGAACCTAATATCCGTTCCTTTTGGTGGCCTGCCCATGTGCCACGGAGCCGGTGGTATGGCTGCCCAGTACCGCTTCGGGGCCAGGACAGGGGGTGCAAATATCATTGCCGGGGGCATCCTTCTCATTCTGGCCCTTTTCTTTGCCAGCCCTGCGATAGTCGGTCTCATTTCAGTGGGAATATATGGGGCTCTTCTTGTCTTTGTGGCCCTTGAACTGGGGCAGCACGCGAAAAAAACGGATTCCCTGGCCGTAACCCTTGTAATTGGCATTCTCACTCTGGCAACATCGATGACCATTGCATTCCTTGCCGGACTTGTCCTGGCATACATTCTCAATTACGCAAAAAAAAGTCGTCGTCGGGAACACATGGAAAATACTGAAAGGTGAGGAGTCCATTGAGGATCAAAATCACCTTTCATTCCTTTGGCATCCTGAACCGCTGATGTCCATAGCTGGTGATTAGGTAAGTCAGAGGGGATCAGACATGGAATCGATAACACAACACCACACAGGCCCCCTACCCGTGTGGTTGAATAGCAATTGGTTAATATGGTAAATAAATTATCCTATTATTCTTTAATAGTTAATAAAAAAAAGTTAATTGTTTTGCTCATGCAGCAGCAGGAGTAGTTTCCGCAGCCGGACTTGAGCAGTCACAGTTAAACTGGGTGCATTCTCGGTTAATGGGGGAGAAGAGATTCTTTCCGTACTTGTCCACCCCAAAGCTGCCAATTTCATCCTGGACATCCTGGGAGATCAAAAAGTCGACAAAGTTGTTTGCCATGGATATCTCCTCGGGCGCGAAGTTCTCATTGTAGACCGTGATAACGCTGTAGATATTCAACAGGATGTCCCCCTCATCGATCAGGGGCACAAGGGCCAGATCGCCCTTGTATGCAAGGTAGGTTCCTTCGTCAGAAAGGGTATAGGCATCTTTCTCGTTAGATAGTTGCAGGGTCTCTCCCATTCCTCTCCCTGCCTCGATATACCAGGGACCTGATTTCTGGATTTCGGTTGCATAATCAAAGCCTGCGGCCGCCCAGATGGCCTTTTCCTTGGAGTGTGTTCCGGAGTTATCACCACGGGAAGCGAAAAGCACGCCCGGAGTTTCAGCCTGGCCGAGCTCATACAGTTTTTGGAATGCAGCCTCGGGTTCCATTCCCTTTATTCCGGCAGGGTCATCCTCCGGTCCCACGATGATGAAATAGTTATAGGCAAAACATCGCCGGTTCATGCCATGTCCCGCGTCCATGAAAGCCTTTTCCTGGCTTGGTGAGTGAACGGCCAGGACGTCAGCATCGCCGCGGCTGGCAATCTCAATTGCCTTGCCTGTCCCTTGCGAGGTGATCAGGAGATCTACGTTATACATCTCTTCAAACATCGGCTTTAAATGGTCAAGCAGACCGGTGTCATAAAGGCTGGTGGTGGTAGCCAGCAATAATTTTTCTTTTGGCCCTGCTGCGGCGGTTGGTTCGGCTGTCGGCGAAGTGCCGGATTGTTCTGGTGCGGTGGTACACCCTGCGAGGCATACTCCCATCACTACAATTGCGGCCATGGCCAGAAGCACAATAGACTGATGCATCTTCTTCATCTTTCTCACGTCTCAACACTACTACGACATTAAAAAAGAACATTTCTATTTAATCTTTAGTTTATTTAAATAAAATAACTTAACAATTGGAATAGCAGTTGATTAACCCAATTGGTAAATATATCCTGCAAAGAGGGAACGAACCTTTAACTTCATGCTGGTATTATTGTTTCGGGCATGTGGAAGACGGTGAGTGTTGATTGGTGGATAAAACGACGAAAATCCGGGATCTCTTCAGTGCAGGAGGCAGTGGAGGAGATAGTCGGAAGTGTCCGGTCAGGCGGCGACCAGGCGCTCCGTGAACTTACCGCCCGGTTCGACGGAATAACCCTGGATGAAATCCGGATAGAAGAGAGTCGGATTGAATCTGCCTATCATGAGGTGAATAATGCCCTGGTCGAAAGTCTTATCGAGGCCGAGGCACGGATATCCCGGTTCCACGAGATGCAGATGCCAAAAAAGCTCTGGCTGGAGCAGGTGGAGCCCGGAATTGTTCTCGGTGTAAAGACCACGCCCCTGGAACGGATTGGTGCATATGTCCCGGGCGGGCGGGCGGCGTATCCCACTACAGCGCTTATGTGTGCGGTACCCGCCAGGGTTGCGGGAGTCTCGTCGATCTGCTGCTGCACACCACCGCCTGTGCACCCTGCAACCCTTGTGGCCATGGATATTGCAGGAGTTGATGAGGTCTATTCAGTGGGAGGGGCCCAGGCTATTGCGGCCATGGCCCTGGGAACCGAGAGCATTAAACCAGTGCAGAAAATCGTGGGGCCAGGGAATGTATACGTGACAATGGCCAAGATGCTGATGAGAGACCATGCAGAAATTGATTTTCCTGCCGGACCCAGCGAGATTGCCATTCTGGCCGATGAATCGGGAGATGCAGAGTACATTGCAGCCGATATCCTTGCCCAGGCAGAGCATGATCCGAATGCGGCCTGTCTTCTTATCACCACTGACCAGGATCTTGCGATAGAAGTGGGCAAATGGCTGGACGCTATGGTGCCGACTGCCCCAAGAAACGAGATCATCACACAGTCACTGGAAAATGCCGGGTACCTCATTGTCAATACCCTTGCAGATGGCGTGGAGATGGCGAACAAGGTAGCCGCCGAACACCTCTCCCTGCAGGTGGCTGATCCCCTCAGTATCCTGGAAGGAATACGGCATGCAGGATCAATCTTCATCGGAAAATATTCCTCGGTAGCCTGTGGCGATTATGCATCAGGGACCAACCATGTCCTTCCGACTGCCGGATATGCCCGGACATACTCGGGCCTCGACGTCCGCCATTTCATAAAAAACACTTCAATCCAGATTATTTCAAGGGAAGGGCTGGAAGCAATAGGGGACATTGTTGAGCACATCGCCAGGTCTGAAGGACTTCATGCCCATGCCGATTCCGTATCGATCAGGAGAAAAAAATAGCACTATTGATGGTATTGAATCGGGATAATCCGACATTCACTTCTTTTTTCTGATCAAAAATGCAGCACCGGCAATTCCCAGGATTGCAAGTGCAGGATAAGGCATTGCAAGGCTGGGATTTTGTGGTGGCTCGGTAAAAGTGATATTTGCAGAGCAGATTTCCTCATCAATGATCCTGTCCCGGCTCAGTGGTGCTTTTACCACAAAAACGCTATAATTGCCGGGTTGAAGCCTTCCGGCAATGAACGCGGTGTTCCATTCATAAACCCATGATCCGTCGCCATTGACGTGCGCCGATGTAAAATAACCCTGGCCCGCCGGCAGGTTCAGGTTCTCCAGGGTGACTCCCCGATTGTCCAGTCCGGGGCCCATCAGGAAAAGATATACCGCGATGGTATTGGGGATGCTGGTCTTTCCGGAGAGAAAGATCTTCTCCCCGATATGGCATAACTGGGGGGAGGTCGCGATTGAGATAGGCACCGCCTCACAACATGATATTCCGGAGAGTACAAGACAAAGAACGAGCAGAGTCCGGAGATACCTGTGCATGTCATATCTATAGAGAGGCCGGGAGGTTGAACTTTTCGGTACTGCCATAAGAATTCCACAATTTGATGCAATTTTAGGAAAATAATGTATAAAATATCAAAATTCAACCACCATAACCGCTTCCTCCTCCTCCTTTAACTCTCCCTTAAGGTGGGTGGTATCGAAGTGGTAGCTTTCCCAGGGGTCATAATCCTCATAAAGTTCGCATTTATCCAGTACATCCACAAATTCCTTCAGAAATATCCGGGGTATTACATCGACCCGCCCCCCGAATTTACCCGTCACCTTTTGAATCATGGCCCTGATGAACCGGTGGGTAACCCTGCTCCGGTCAACCTCGGTATATGCCTGGGAATATATGTCCATCACCTTGAGGGCTACCTGCTCCAGCTTCCGGGAGTCGAATTTCGAAAGAATGATCTGGGGCTGACGGGGATTGCGGAATCCTTCTGTCTCTATGACATTAATCCGGTCAAAAAGGGAGGGAAGCGATCTGATGCCGCGTGGCCCTTCAAAGAAGGCGGGAGTTCCGGTGAAAATGAAATAGCAGTTGGGCATCTCGCCTCGATCAAGGGTGTCAATGACCTGGCGCAGGATATTATAGCCTTTCTCCCTCTGGTTTCTGGCCTGGGACTGGGTGGTTTCCACTTCATCAACAGCAACGGCGAGGCCTGAATAACCCGCGTTCACAATGATCCTTACCAGCCCTCTGAGGAAGGTGAGGGCCACCGTCTCATCAATATCTCCCCGAATGCCCGCTTTTTGCTTGAATTCCCTGCCAATGTTGGGTTCCGCACATATCCAGCCGATCGCCGACTGCGCAGTCTGGAAATCGCCTGCATTATTGGCCTGGTAATACGTACGGAGGGCAGCGGCAAGGGAGGTATTCAGCTCGCTTATTCCTGCCAGAGAAGTCTCTATCTCTTTGATGGTCGCCTTTTCCAGTGTCTCCTCTTCGGCCGTTCCCTCGCTGACCTTGAGTATCCTCTCCTCGATGCCGAACAGCCAGCTGTCAATGATTGCCTTTGGGGCATGTTCTTCATCGGCCGTCCTCATAGTCGCACAAATCTGCTGGTAAATACCTTTTAGCTTGTATAACGGGGAAGTGGCGGAGATCACCACATGTGCTGTCACAAAATTTTTTGATCGTGCAATTTCCAGCGCTCTGGCCACCAGGAATGTCTTACCACTCCCGTAATCTCCCCTGATAAATTTGAGATCTCCCCCTCCGCGAGTGACAAAGTCCAGTTGTTTGCTTATGGCATCTTCCTCTACATCAAGCCCAACAGCAATACGCTCCAGCCTGCTGGCCGGCACCGTCCCCCTGCGGAGAGCATTGATAATATTCATGCTCTCAATTCCACGGCTGCCGGCTGTTTCAGATACCGCAATATTCGTATATTTCTCCATATTGTCCAACGCCTTTCTTTTCGATTATTTGTACCCCTTTTGAGGCAGATTTTCGGATGATCCTGTTCACAAACCCCGCAGCCCGCCTGGTGCCAAGAAGTGTACGAAGATCCATTTCGTTTGCCCTGCGGTGAGCCTTCAAAAACTCCAGTATCTTTTTTTCGTTTTCATCAAGTTCAAGAATTGCATGAAGGGTCTCCGAAGGCAGTATCGCTTCCTCACTCCGCCTGCCAGCAGAATGAAAGACTGGAAGATCATAAAGTGTCCTTTCCTTGCAGGTTTCAATCAGACTCATAAAGTCTCCCGGATGCAGGCCATGCGAATGAGGGGGAATGATATCCAGGCCCCGCAGGCAGTGCTCCTTGCACGCAGGGAAATCATTCTCTTCCAGGGCGTCTGATGCGGCCAGGAGTAAAGATATCGCGAGATATTCCTTGCCCTGCGAATTGAGCATCGATATCCTTGACTCAAGCCGCTGGATTAGCCTGTCCTTCAGTCTCTTCAACGTGTAAAGGCGGTAATCCCTGTCAATAATAAGGCCGGCTACCCTGACGATATCAGAGGTTTTTCGGACATTATTCAGGATATAGATCATGACCTTTTCACATTCCCGCATGTCTTTCTGGGCTGAGAGGAATTTGGCATATTCGCACCCGCCCTCCAGGTAATCGCTCCGATAGGCCCGGTAATACCATGATCTGGCCTCTGAAATATCCCCTGTTTCCTCGTAAAACCGGGCCTGGGCCAGAAGGCATACCACGTTGGCCTGTCCTGACAACAGATCCATGAAAATGGGGGCTGCTTTCCGGTGTGGATAATAAGTGAGAAGAAAAGTCCGCATTGAGGCAAGCGTCTCTGCAAGAAGGTTCGGATCGCTCATCGAAGCAAGCAGTGAATTAACCCGTGAAATATAGTGATTGAGGGCGTTTTCACTTTCACCGGCCATGGCCAGCAGTTCACATTCCATGAGGAAAAAGAGGGGATCCGGTGGACTTTCAATATCTTTCCGGAGAGAAATGCAGGCTGAAATGGCGTCTTTGAACATCCCTTTCTCTTTCAAAAGCATTATATGATCGAGTGCGAGCTCCATATCTCCTGTATTCCGAATGTACAATGGATATTGGGACAGAGCAGTATCAGGATATAACCTGGACATTGCGAACAGGTATCTCCTGGCAAAAGCGGGATTGTTAGTCTTTTCGAAGGCCTCTCCGGCTATAAGGGAAACCTCTTTAAATTCCTCGCAGGCCGTAAGGATCCTGATATACTCGATATCCGAAATGCCCTTGCCCCGCGATTTTTCATATATCTCAAGTGCCTCTTTCGGTTCTCCTGAATCCAGAAGGGCTTGAATGAGGGCGCGTGTGTCATCCTCTCTCCCGGACATCGTAAAAAGTCTGCGAAGCACCGCTATGGCAGACCTTGGATCACCCGAGGAGAGGAGATAAGCGCCATAACTGCGTAAAGCTTCCTGATTTTCAGGATCCAGTATAACAGCCCTTGCATATTCTGCAATAGCCTGTTCATCGCCTTTTTTTTCAAGAACCTTTCCAAGGTAACTGTGGACATATGATGAATCGGGCATTCTACAGACCAAATCTTTAAAATAAGCTTCAGATTCGTCCAAACGCCCCATATGAAATAAATTTGCGGCGCAGAGAATCATGATTGACGGATCCTCGTCACTGGTTATGATATTCCTGCACAAGGTATAGGATTCTTCGTGCCTTCCATCCTGGAAAAGGAGAAATGCCTCCCCTTTCATATCATAAGGCCCATTATCCATCTCTTCACCTATGAAAGCGCAATTTCAGGAGTCCGACAAACATCCCGGTCGCATCGGATCCCCGGACCTTGGAATCACCCATGTTCTTCCATCTGATTGGGCATTCTTCAATAACATATCCTTTCCTGCATAGACGCCACAGAAGCTCTACATCGAATTCAAAACCGGCCGAGACCATATCCTCGAGTACTGCATCAATTACTGATTTTTTAAATACTTTTGCCCCGCACTGCGTATCTTTAAAGGAAAGCCCGAAGAGGAGCCTTATGATCAGGTTGAAGGCCCTGCTTTGTATCCTCCTGGATAACCCCTGGGACCTGGGAAGATCGGATCCGGGAAGCCAGCGTGATCCGATCGCCCCGTCAGCCCCGTTGATGCGGGCGATGAGCAGCTCCATCTCTTTCATACCCGTCGATCCGTCTGCATCCATGAAGCCCACCACGGGAGTGGTGGCCATCCTAAAGCCTTCTATGATTGCCTTTCCCTTTCCCTGGCGTTTCTTATGCTGTTCCAGTCGTATCGTGATTTCAGGATGCCTTGTGGAAAAATCATTGACGATGTCCGGTGTTCTGTCATTCCCGTCAAAGATGAAGATGAACCGGCCTGTGGCACCTTTCAGTCCTTCCAGCACAATCCCAATCCTCTTCTCCTCGTTATATGCAGGTATGATCAAGGTGTAGTCAGGATCAATTCCTTGCTCATCTCTTTTCGCCATAGTCGTCCAGGCTTTAAGCATTCATCATTATTCCAACAAATTCCCGGAAGATGTAGTGCCGGGTATCTTCGTGTAATAAATGGGGGGAGCGGTCAATAACCCTACTGGTGCCCTGCAACGTGTTCGTAAAGGCCGGTTTCCGGGTAGTACTTCTCGGCTATTGTGAGTGCCACTTCCCGCAGTCGCCGGTGTTCAAGTATACAGGACTCAGGTGGCGGACTCTTCCTGAGAATGGAAGAGGTATTTTCAGTAACCTGTATCAGTTCAGTCGCAATAAGTGCATTTAACCAGATGAGATCTTTAAGCATTGATTCCAACTCGGGGTCCATATACTAAAGTGAGATGCCATCGGCTTTAATTGCGGTGGATATGTTCTGGCAAGCCTTATGTCCGCCCGTTCTCATAATCTTTAGGCATGAATTATCTAGAGAGAATCCGGAAGTCGGGCAGAGACGCCAACCCTTTCTTTTCCCTCATGGGAATCGAGGTGAGTGATATAAAAGAAGGATTTGCGCAGATATCCATGGAGATACGCCAGGATATGTTAAACGGGGAGGGGTGGCTCCAGGGAGGTGTATTTACAGCGCTGGCAGACGAGGCGATGGTCCTTGCGATATATTCGCTGCTGGAAAAAAATGAGCGTATCGCCACGGTATCGGAACATACCAGTTTCATCAGCGGGGCAAGGGAAGGGGCGCTTCATGCCGCGGGGAGAGTTGTGAAGAAGGGAAACAGGATAATATTTGCCGAGGGTGAGGTAAAATACAATGAGAATGGCGGAAAAATTCTTTCCCGAACAACTGCGGCGTTTGCGGTGAGGAAGGAATAATTCCAGTTTTCATTCTCCTGGCTTTCTCAATTATTACGCCAATTTGACAGGGTGGCAAAAACTATGTTTTGCCAGGGACAATACATCATTCAGAAATTAAAATTTATCAGGGGATTCCATTGAAGTATATTTTTATCACAGGGGGAGTGATGAGTGGCCTGGGGAAGGGCATCACTGCTGCGTCAGTAGGAAGGATCCTAAAGAATCGTGGATACAGAGTCACGGCGGTGAAGATCGATCCCTACCTCAATATCGATGCCGGTACGATGAATCCCGGTCAGCACGGCGAGGTGTTTGTGCTGAGTGACGGGAGCGAGGTAGACCTTGATCTGGGCAACTACGAGAGATTTCTGGACATTGATCTTACAGCTCCGCATAATATCACTACTGGAAAGGTCTACCGCAGTGTGATAGACAAGGAGCGGAGGGGGAACTACCTGGGGGAGACTGTGCAGATTATCCCCCACATTACCGATGAGATAAAAAGTTGCATTAAAAATGCTGCAGAAGAGGAAATTCCCGGCCAGAAAACCCCGGAAATATGTCTTGTCGAGGTAGGAGGAACCGTGGGGGATATCGAGAGCATGCCATTTTTAGAAGCTGTTCGACAGATGCGCGGTGAACTTCCAGATATGGATACGGTACTTATCCATGTCACACTCATCCCTTCAGATACGATGGGCGATCTCAAGACTAAACCGACACAGCACTCGGTAAAGGCCTTAAGAGAACTTGGCCTTCATGCGGACATCATTGTCGGAAGATCAGAGAGGCCGATAGGGTCGCATACAAAGAGGAAAATATCTGCATTCTGCGACCTTTTTCAGCAGGGGGTAATCAGTGCTGCCACGGTTCCCGATATATACCAGGTCCCGATGGAACTTGAAAAGGAAGGCCTGGCCGATATACTCTCACAGCAGCTTGGACTGGAGAAGAGAAAGGCGGATTCGGAATGGTACCACATTGTCACCCGTGAATATACAAACAGGGTGAATGTGGCTATTGTCAGCAAATACGGTATTGAAGATGTGTATCTGAGCATCAAGGAGGCGCTCAAACATGCCGGCCGCGCCCTGTCAACTGAGGTGGAAATTGTCTGGCTGGATGCCGAGCGGTGCGAGGATTACCATCTGGATGACTATGACGGTATCCTGGTGCCGGGGGGATTTGGAAAGAGAGGGATCGAGGGCAAGATCAATGCCATCCGTGTTGCAAGGAGTGAAAAAATTCCATTCCTTGGTCTTTGCCTTGGATTCCAGCTCTCTGTGGTTGAATATGCCCGCCATGTACTTGGTTGGGAGGACGCAACCAGTGCCGAACTTGGTGAGGGAAGACATGTGATTGCAATCCTTCCCGAACAGAAGGATGTGTCGGACATGGGAGGAACTATGAGACTTGGTGATTATCCGATACAGGTCAAAGAGGGGACCATGGCAATGGAACTCTATGGGCAGAAAGAAATTGTTGAGCGTCACCGCCACAGGTACGAAGTCAACCCGCAATATATAGGGGAATTTGAAAAGGCCGGGCTGGTATTCTCAGGATTCAATCAGAACCGCATGGAGATATGCGAGATTCCGGGTCATCCGTTTTTCCTTGCCACCCAGTTCCATCCTGAATTCAGGTCAAGGCCTACCCGCCCTTCACCGCCATATATCGGTTTTGTGAGGGCTTGCGGAGCAGATAAGAAATCAATGTGATCGGGAGGCGGAAATATGGTAAATACAACAAAATTTATTGAACAGGCTGTTGAGGATATTCGCAGTCAGGCCAGGGACAGTCAGGTCGTTATTGCCCTGTCCGGTGGTGTTGACAGCTCGGTATGTGCAGCTCTTGCCGAGAAAGCCATAGGCGGGCAACTGATTCCGATTTACGTGGATACAGGCCTGATGAGAAAGGGGGAGACAGAACGGATCATACACCAGTTCGGCCACCTGAACCTGCATGTCGTGCATGCTGCGGATGAGTTCTTCCCTGCCCTGGCCGGAATCGTAGATCCGGAAGCAAAGAGAAAGGTGATTGGTGAGAAATTCATACGTATATTTGAAAGGGAGGCAAGGATTACCGGAGCATCCTGCCTCCTGCAGGGTACTATCTATCCCGACAGGATAGAGAGTGAAGGCGGCATCAAAAGCCATCATAATGTAGGGGGAATGCCGGTTGAGATTGAATTTGAGAAGGTAATAGAGCCGCTTCGTGACCTCTACAAGGATGAGGTCCGCCAGGTGGCGATGGCCCTTGATCTTCCGAAAGAAATTGCACACCGTATGCCTTTTCCAGGCCCTGGTCTGGCCGTACGAGTATTGGGAGACATCACGCCTGAAAAGATAGAGGTGGTGAGGGAGGCGAACTGGATTGTGGAGGAGGAACTTGTTGAGCAATACAAGCCATGGCAATGTTTTGCCGCCCTTCTTGGACTGGGCACTGGAGTGAAGGGTGATAACCGGGTCCACGGATGGGTAGTGGCTGTCAGGGCGGTCAATTCTCGGGACGGTATGACCGCGGATCCGCTCCAGCTCCCATATGACGTTCTTGATCAAATAGCATTCCGGATTACAGCAGAAATTCCGAGTGTTGCCCGGGTTGTCTATGATGTTACACCCAAACCTCCGGCAACCATCGAATATGAATAAGAGAATGGATATGCCAGAAAAAAGGTGAACAAAATATGAAAGAAGATAATTATCGCGAAATGGACGCCAGATACTATATGCCTGCCTTTACAAGGGAGATAATGATCTCCCGCGGTATGGGATCCAGGGTATGGGATGCAGACGGGAATGAATATATTGATTGTGTGGCCGGAATCGCCGTATGTAGCACCGGACACTGCCACCCCCTGGTGACAAAGGCCATCTGTGACCAGGCACAAAAACTCATCCATTGCTCGAATTTGTATTATGTGCCGCACCAGGCAGAACTGGCCAGGAAGATAGTGGAGATAACAGGTCTCAATAAAGCATTTTTTACAAATTCAGGCGCCGAGGCGAATGAAGGAGCAATCAAACTGGCTCGCCTGGCAACAGGGAAGAAGAAATTTGTCGCATTTACCCATGGCTTTCACGGCAGGACAATGGGGTCGCTGGCAGTCACACATAAACCGGCTATCAGGGAGCCTTTTGAACCACTGGAGCCGGAATGCATGTTCGTGGAATATGGTGATCTGGCTGCCCTGCGCAGGGCTCTCGATGATCAGACCGCAGGTGTATTTTTAGAATCCATCCAGGGAGAGGCGGGAGTCATTATTCCCGAGGATGGTTTCATACAGGGAGTAAGGGAGTGCTGCGATGAACACGGAGCCCTTCTTATTGCAGACGAAGTGCAGACAGGAATGGGACGTACCGGCAAATGGCTGGGAATTCACCACACACAAATCATGCCTGATATTGTCACCCTGGCCAAAGGCATTGCGAGCGGGTTTCCCATGGGAGCACTCGTAACCCGGAAAGGCCTTGAGTTCGGGAAGAGCGAGCATGGAAGTACGTTTGCAGGCGGACCGCTTGCATGTGCGGCAGCTCTGGCCACCATATCGGTGATAGAAAAAATACTCCCTGAAGTAGCAATCAAGGGAGAACGTTTCAGGAAAGGCCTCGCTGTCCATAATCCACGTGTAAGGGGACTGATGATTGGGATCAGCGTGGGTGAACGGTGTCCCGGGGTGCAGAAAAAGTGCGCCATGGAAGGAGTACTTGTCAACTGTGCTGCCGAAGGAAATCTTCGCCTTGTTCCGCCTCTTGTCATTACTGATGATGAGATCGACCGTGTTGTGGAAGTGGTAAACCTGGCACTTGAATAACGATAAATCCCTTCATTTTTCCAGGCGTTCATAAATGATTATTCTATGAATATTGCACGAAATGCCTTTTATGGGAACGATCACGGAAAGTGTACATCCCGCTGAATCGACGGTGCGCATTTTCCGATATACCCGCAAACCCTATTGAATCCGTGTCTTTCCCCTTTTTTGCGACGGAATTATGTATATTGAACGCAGAGATGTGTGTGGATATCCTCATATGACTGGAAATAACCAGGATACAGAAGTGAATTCTGAAAACGGCAGGAAAAGGCTGGTGAGAGGATGTTTCGCCGGCGAGGGATACGTATTTGCCAAAAAAGCAGAGGATATTGCCCTGGAGCATGGTCTGGAACGTGTAGCGCGACTGGCCAGCAATGAAAACCCTGAGCCTCCCGGCCCGCAGGCCATCGAGGAGGGTTGCCGGGCTTTACGACAGTCCAACCGCTACCCTGATGAGAATATGGGCGCCCTAACTGAAATGCTTCGGCAATATCACGGAGGGTATCATTTTGTTACAGGAGTTGGCATGGACGGGATAATCGAGACCATTATCCGCCTTCTTGTCGACCGCGGTGACAGCATCGCCATTTCGATACCAACTTTCTCATTTTACGAGCTGGCGGCAACAGCCCAGGGCGGCCAGGTGATCAGGATCCCAAGGGAAAACGATTTCAGTGTCGATTGCAGGAAATTTGCTGATATTGCCCGGAATGCAAAGGTCTCTTTCCTATGTACGCCGAATAACCCGACAGGGAACGAGACCCCGCCTGAAGAAGTGGCGGAATTACTTGAGGAGCTGGAAGGGATCCTTTTTGTGGACAATGCATATGTGGAGTTCTCTGACATGGATTACCGGTATCTTATGGACAGGTATGATAACCTGGTCCTTGGCAGGACCATGTCCAAGGCTTTTTCAATGGCCGGACTCCGGGTAGGATATGCATTTGTCCCTGAGTGGATCCTTCCGTTTTACAGGAGTGCAGCTACACCTTTTACTTTAAACTCGGTGTCAGCCGCTGCTGCGACTGCTGCGCTGCGGGATCGTGAACATGTGTCCAGGATTGTGAGCCAGGTTAAACGATGGAGAAAGCGTTACAGGGACGAATGCGCCTATCCTGTATTACCGTCTGCTGCAAACTTTGTTCTTGTTGATACTGCACCCTTCACCGGTGACCAGATGGCGGAAAAGCTGGCAGCCCGGGGTGTCGTGGTACGATCCTGCAGGAGTTTCAGGGGTCTTGATGATCGTTATATCAGGGTTGGTATTGGTGAGGACTGGGAGAATGAACGCTTCCTGGAGGAGATAAATTCAATATGATGTATGGTATAAGCGGGACTCCGGGCACAGGGAAAACAACTATTGCAGAAGAACTGTCAGCAAGAGGTCATCCTGTTCTTCATCTTGCCGGGACAACCGATTCATACCGGCTTGACAGGGACGAAGACCGCGATACCTACATCATTGATGAAGAGCGTTGGGCACGCGAATTTATCGCAGTGGAGGGATTTGTGGAGGGGCACCTCGCTCACCTCCTGCCATGTGATCTGGTAATCGTTCTTCGTTGCCGACCGGACGTCCTTGCCGGAAGACTTTCAGGCAGGGGGTATAGCAGGGCGAAAATTGCGGAAAATGCCGAAGCCGAAGCCCTGGATGTGATCCTGATCGAGTGCCTGGAGGGCTTTGAACCCAGACAGATTTATGAACTGGATACGACAGATAAGAGTGCTCAGGAATGCTGCGAGATGATTGAAGGTTTTGTCAGAGGCAAGATTCCCCCGTCATTTGGGGAAATTGACTGGTCACATTACCTGGGAACAGTTCTATGACACTCGATCAATTCCGGCCGCATGTGAAGGGGATTATCGATCCTATCGTCTCAATATGCATAAAACTGGGAATAACTCCAAATTCCTTCACAGTGGCATCTCTTCTGGCGGCGTTGGGGGCAGGTGTCTCATTTTTTTATCAAAACATCATAATTGGCACAATTCTTGTATTTGGTAATGCAGTGCTTGATGCATTGGATGGCGCTATTGCCAGAGCCCAGAATACCCAGAGTCCCCGTGGCGATTTTCTTGATCATGCCTTTGACAGATACGCAGATATTTTCATTATTACCGGCATATTTGCAGGAGGATTTGCAGCATGGCAGCTTTCTCCCGAGATGGTGGCATATATAGGCGTCTTTGCCCTTACCGGGGTCCTTATGGCATCGTACCTGGGCACACAGGCCCAGGCGGTAGGACTTGGAAGGAATTACGGCGGGGTACTGGGAAGGGCTGATCGCCTGGTCCTGCTGTTGCTTGCAGGGATCCTCGATATGCTGATTCCGGGCGGCGTGTATGGCCTCCCCTACCTGGGATGGGTTCTCATTATATTCGGGGTAATGGGGCATTTCACAGCGATACAACGCTTTATGTTCGCCTGGAAAACCATGAAATAATCATAACGCTGTATATCCGGTTTCCCTATCAAAACCATGAATCCAGGGTTTTTTGTCCACCGCTGACTGTGAGGCCATCAAGTGATTTTTTTACCCTGTCAGGCGAGAACTCAAATTGATCACACAGCATGGAGAGAATTCCATCCCGGTCCGGGGGATCCCATTTCAGGATATAGTCATCAGTCACCGGAGGATTTTGAAAGAAATCCAATATCCTGTCAGTATCAAGATCGGGCAGCTTCTCCCTGACAACCTGGTCAAATTCCCCCCGGTGGATAATTTTTAATGCTGTTTTTGCACCTATGCCCCTTACCCCCGGATTGAAATCCGTACCTACCAGTATGCCGATCCTGATGAGTTGTTCGCGTGTGACGGCGAGGCCTTTGAGAACATCGGAAAGCATGATTTTTTCAGGGGATACAGTGATTGTCCGTCCTCTCATTCTTCTTTTTCCACTTACAGTGAGATTCCTTACCAGCGTGGGTGCACCGAACAGCAGGGTATCGTAATCCTGCGATACTCCATATCGGGCATCCCCCGATTCCACCATATACGCTGCCTGGGCTTCTCCTTCGCTGGGAGCTTCGACATAGGGCATACCCATAAGGGAAAGAAGTGCTTTTGAGGTTTTAATAACCTCATCATCGATTTTTGATGCAGATCTGGCTTGTTTGTATGCCTCCTGTACGTCTCCTCTTTCCAGGGCATCGCGCCAGCGTTCATCGGCTTCTTTTCTTACTGCACGCCGTTGCTCTATAGTTTCTTCCTTGAAATCGGGAGGTTTTCCATCAAAAACAAAAACCGGCCTGATGCCCCTCTCCAGGAAATTCACGGATCTGAAAAGTATACCCGAAAGGTGAGAGGTAACCCTCCCACGACTGTCCATAAGCGGAGTTCCATCTGGCTGGCGTATTATGCTCAGGAACTGGTATAATGCATTATGCGCATCGATTGCTGCGATACCGCCAAGTGATTCCCAGGGGGCCGGTATCTTGTAATCGGTAAGAATATCCCGGAGTGCAACACCCATGATACACCGGCCCTTTTTGGGTCAGCGGTATACCCGCTTTGAGAATTCATCCACTACGCCGTCTATATGAGCAATGGTATTGTCGTATTTCTGGGCCATTTTTAATGAAATTTCTTCCAGATTGACCCGCATCATTCTCTCCCGGTTGATCATATCATTCTCTATCCTCATTACCTGAAGGTGAATAAGGACCATAAGTCCTCCAAGAGAGAGCACCATCAGGAGGATGGCAAGAGTATTGATCAGATCAAAACCCTGGTTGGAAGATAAAAGCAGGGTAGAGAACACCAGTACCAGGATGAATATTATATCTCCGATGTACTCACGTATATTCATGTTTTTAGATAATGAAAACCCATTAATTAAACTACCTATAAACACTGGAGTCATTTCATGGAATTAGCCCGGAAATTACCCTTGATCAGCATGCCAGCTTTGCTGGTCCTGGTTGAATTGGGAGCGCTTCTTCTCTCACTCCCGATGAAGGACGCGGGGATTTCTGCATTTGAGGACCCGTCTTCAGTGGCGAATCCACTGATATTCATAGCAATGCTTCTTATCTTTACTGCATTTCTCCTTCTTTTAATAAAATACAAATTAAAAAAACTCATTACCATCATTATCGGCGCTTCCATCTTCTTCACATTTCTCTATACTTTTAATGCCATCGCCCTGTATTTCCTCTCCGAACCAATACAAACTATGGGCATTACTCTCCTCCTGTCGGTGGCTGCGACTGCAGTCCTCTATTTCTATCCCGAATGGTATGTCATTGATACCCTTGGAGTGCTCATTGCGGCAGGTGCGGCCTCAATTTTTGGTATTTCTCTTGAATTACTCCCTGTCATTATACTTCTTGTAATACTGGCGATATATGACGCGATATCGGTCTATAAAACCCGGCACATGATCACTCTTGCAGAAGGTGTCGTTGATCTCAAAACGCCCATTCTTTTCGTAATTCCCAAGCGAAGGGATTATAGTTACAGGAGGGAAGGTGTGGGAAATATTGGAGAAGGAGAACGGGCAGCCTATATTATCGGAATGGGCGATCTCATCATGCCTTCAATCCTGGTCGTATCTGCGAATATGTTCCTTGGAGGACAGTTTTTCGGGTTTATCAACCTTCCCTCGCTGGGGGCAATTGTAGGATCCGTTATCGGACTCGTATTCCTCCTTTCCTATGTACAGAAAGGAAAGGCACAGGCGGGTCTCCCCCCGATAAATGGTGGCGTCATCGTAGGATTTCTACTGGGTTATGGACTCAGTCTCCTCATCTGAACACTTTTTTTCCTGATATGCCATCAGCGTGTCGACCACTTCACTGATACCTTCTCCTGTTTCTGTGGACATATTGAGATAGCCGTCAAAATACACCAGATCCGATTTATTAGCCACCGGAAGCACCGGGACATCCACCATTGACTCTATTTCATGGAGCAGCCTCACCTGTTCTTCTATCTGGTACCCGCAATGCTCGCTGGCATCAAGAACACAAAGGATAGCATCTGCCAGGTTTACAATAGCGGTCAGTGCCTGCCTTTCGATAACATTCCTATCCTCGGCCGGCCTGTCCAGGATGCCCGGAGTATCGATGAACTGCATGCGTTCCCTGCCAGTCATTCGGTGACCTACGATAATTCCTTTGGTGGTAAAGGGATATGACGCAACCTCGGGTGTGGCTGAAGAGACCAATCTTATGAAAGATGACTTGCCCACATTGGGGTAGCCAGCGATCACTACCGTGAACTCATCATCGACAGTGGGAAGTTTGCGCAGCACATTCCGGATATCATTTAAGAATCTCAGATCCTTATCTATCTGGTTCACCACAGATGCAAGGCGGGCAACTGCTCTTTTGCGGATTATTTGAGGATCTTCGGATTTTCGTGTCTGGTATGCCAGTCCGGGACCGTGTGTCCTGGCCCAGCGGGCTGCCCATCCAACACCGCCCAGGGCCTTTTTTACCCTGTCCATTCCCCATAAAATGTCAACAATATCGTAATAAAACGGGGAAAGGGTATCAAATTCAGGAAAAGACTGCATAATACGGACCAGGCGGTCATGGATTGCCTGGCTTACAGTCCTGACAAATTCTTCATTTGCCCGATCCTTATTTTTCTTCTGTCTCATCTTTGATGCCGCACGTCGGAAACTTCTATCAAGAATTTCTTCCGCTGTGGGGACTGTGGGAATCTTCTCGAACTCCACTCGATTTCAACCTAATTTATATATGCCCATGCATATGATAAACCATTATGGATTTATCCCTTATCCAGAAGGATATCCTTATCACGCTTATCACACTCTATCATCAATATTCGCATCCCATAAAGGGAGAGGAGATTGCGGAGGTGATAAAGAGGAACCCCGGGACTGTCCGCAACCAGATGCAGGCCCTCAAGGCCATAGGACTGGTTGATGGAATACCGGGGCCAAAGGGCGGATACAATCCAACCGCCAAGGCATATAATGAGCTTGATCTCAGTATTTCCGAAGGAGACTATGATGTGCCCATTTCCAGGGATGGAGATCCTCTAATAGGCGTAAACGTGGCAGAGATTGCATTTACAACTCTATGCAATCCTGATATATGCCATGCCAATGTCAAGGTTATCGGAACCCTGAAATCATTTGAGATCGGTGATCGGATTACTATCGGACCAACCCCTGTGAACAAGCTTCTCATCAGGGGGGAAGTGTACGGGAAAGATGAAATCTCCCAGACACTCCTCATTTCAACCAATGAAATGATATCTCTCCCGAAAAAGGCAATCAAGTATTACATGAGCAGCCCTCTTATTACTCTCGATAAACGGGATACCATTCAGGATGCCCTCTCACTTTTTAATTCCCATCACATTCACGGGGCCCCTGTGATGGATGGAGACACACTTGTAGGGATCATTACCATGAGTGATGTGGCCCGGGCCCTGGAGAAAGGAGATCTTCGGGATCGAAAGATCTCATCGGTCATGACGGTCGATGTGGTAAAGGCACCATCCACAATCCAGCTTTTCGAAGTTATCGACAGATTCAAGGAGCGGGAAATAGGCAGGCTGGTCGTAATGGAGGGCGATCGCCCGGTTGGAATTCTTACCCAGTCAGATATTATCCGGGTCTTCCCCTCAATGGGATCAAATTTTTAAATAATTATATCAGGAGATAGTGGAAACAAGGGAATGGAACCCAAGCGAATGGAACCCAGGGGAATGGAATGGGGATTGGAAAATTCCCGGGAACCATTTCCATACCAGAGGAGATATTATGACAGAAATTCCGATTGCTCCCGTGGAACGGATCATCAGAAAAGCCGGGGCGGAACGCATTAGTTCCGATGCAGGGAAGGAACTTGTCCTTCTCCTGGAAGAATATGCAGACAAATTGGCCAGGGAAGCAGTGAAGCTGGCTTCGTATTCCGGACGCAGTACTGTGCGTGGACGAGATATAAGGATGGCGGGGGAAATTCTCAAATAATTGCTCATTATTCCACAAGAAGCGCCAATCCCAGTTTTTTTGAACATGTTTAAATATTAAAAGCTCAACATTTCTTTTCATGTCCAGAGTAATGGCCCGCACCCTCTCTAGGAAAAAGATAGTGACGAATGAGGGGAAGATGATAGGCACCCTGAAAAATATCGTTGTGGATTTTGATACAGGCCAGGTGGTGGACCTGATTGTATACCCGGATCCATCGTTTGACACTTCAGGCTATCGCGTGGAAGGTGACCGGCTGTTCATTAATTTCGAGGCGGTCAAGGATATCAAGGACTATATTGTCGTGGACCGCTATCTCTCCCGGAAATAGGACGAGTATCTCTGGATAGCCTCCACAAATCCATCTCCATACGATTTTTCTGATACCCAGTCGGCTGCACTGGCTGCATCCGGATGGGCATTTTTTACCGCGATACCAATTCCGGCAGCTTTTAAGAGTTCGATATCGTTCTGAGCGTCCCCTATGGCCATGAAAGACGATTGCCCAATGTCCATCTCCCTTGCCAGCAATGAAAATGCAGTTCCCTTGCTCACACCCGGGGACTGAAGGTGTATGGCAAACCCGGTATCCAGCACGTTGACATCATATGGTTTTACTACCTCCCGGACTTCTGAGACCCGGACAGTCTTGGCAAAGGCCAGGTCGGCAAGGCGATAGTCGGGGCTGTAAAGTTCCAGTTCCACGCCCTTCTTCCGGAAATGCCGGATAAGTGCATCAAGCGCCTCTTTACATACCGATTGGTCCCCTATGACCGTCAGTTCTCCGCCATATATTATACGAAAGACACCTCCGTTCTCTGCGATAAATGACCCGGATGTACCAATCATGCGGGATAATGCGTCCATAAAACATGCGGTGTTTCCGCTGGCGAGCACAACCTCAATTCCGCTGTCTAACAGCTGGCGGATAGCCTGGATAGCTCCGGTATGGATCCTCCGGTACTGGTCGGTTATTGTCCCATCCACATCAGTTATCACTGCCTGGAGTCCGGTATTGTTTTCTGGTGACATAAAGGCCCTCGGTAAAATTAGGAATAATCAACTTATTCTTTATGCTTGGTGACATTATGTGTTGTTACTGCTCATACTTCGTCCGTGGGCTTGACTCACTATTGTGGGTTCCAATGCCTTGAGAAAAAAAGGATAGCCCTCTCGTGAGGTAAATGGGGATACTCACAATAGAATTGGAAAAAAATATTGTTGGTCAGCAGGTTTTGATTCCCGCTTCTTCCACCATGAACGTAGCCTCGCCTTCGGGAAGGTTGGGGCTGTCCACCAGGCGTGCAATACGTTTTCCACCCTTGCTCTTCCGCAGATATATCCTGAATGTCGCAGTGTGCCCGACAATATTTCCGCCAATCGGTTTGGTAGGATCACCGAAGAATACGGCAGGATTGGACATGACCTGGTTGGTGACCAGACCTACTGCATTACTCTGATCGACGAGCTTGAAGAGTTCGTGGAGGTGGCGGTTCAGTTTCTGCTGGCGGACGGCAAGTGTACCCCGGCCGGCGTATTCGGCCCTGAAATGGGAGGTAAGCGAATCGATGATGAAGAGGCGAACCGGTTTACCGGAATTTTTCAATTCTTCTGCCCGTTCTTTTGCGCTCTCCACAAGGAGCATCTGGTGGTCCGATGTATGTGCCCGGGCCACATGGATATTTTCCAGGAAGTCCTCTGGGTCTGCATCGATTCCGAGACCAATTACCATCTGTTCAATACGTTCCGGCCTGAAGGTGTTCTCGGTGTCTATGTAGATCGTGCTTCCGTTCAGGCCACCCATATCCTCTTCCAGTTGCACGTTCACCGCCATCTGATGAACAATCTGGCTCTTTCCGGACCCAAATTCACCATACAGTTCGGTGATGGCCTGCGTCTCCATCCCGCCCCCGAGGAGATCATCGAGTTCAGGGACAAGGGTTTTCAGCTTCCGTATCTCTTTTCTCTGCTCAAATACGTCTTTTCCCGTTCTGAAGCCACCAATGTCTGCCATTTCCCGTGCCGCACTGATCATCTTTTTTGCTGTTGATTCTCCAATCTCTGCGCTTTCGGCCAGGTCGGCGGGGGAAGCGGTCGCAACATTCTCAACTGAGAGAAAGCCCGCTTCCCGGAGTTTTTCAGCGGTGGTGGGTCCCACGCCAGGTAAGTCTTCTAATTCAAGGGGTCCTGTGGTCATATTTATGTACCTCTGTTAGAAAGAGCGTATTCTACAATATCATATATGTTCCCGGCCATGCACTGTGAAAGTATTGGTATGACCAGCTTCTGCAAGCAATGTGTCGATCCGTTTCTTAATCTCACCGGGCATTACACGTACCGGCTCCGCATGAGAAGGAGTCAGCCTCTGTCCACAGAGAATTCCCCGGATGCAGAATTCATAGCCGTGAGGGAAATTCCCGTTGACCAGAAATTTCTTATTCCCGTCGTCGATAAACGTGCCCTGACTGGTGGAAATGATAGTGCCACACATCTCGATCTCCTCACTGCATTCTTCCGGGATTACCCGGACAAACCCCCTGCTCCCTAAATGGAGCTCAAGGTCATCATATTTTCCAACCCTGGATTGTCCAAGGTATACCGCGATCCTCTCACCGGGAAGGATGGGCAGAAGGGCCCTGTCACCCCACACCACTACCCGTATCTTTTTTTCTCCGTCGGTGAGGAAGAGGTTTCGGACATGGGAGATACGTCCGTCCCTTGCGGTGAATTGCCTTGCCGGCTGGATTGATTCAACCGTCCCTGTCACGGAATACGTCCCCTGATCGCCCACTTCATCCAGTGTGCTGCAGCGGAATTCTATGGGCCGGTCGCTGATTTCGACAGTACTTTTGTCATCAATCACAAATTCCCGATCTTTTTGGCGAATTTTTTCCAGCGCATTGGTGATACGGAGAGGTGTACCTTCGGGAAGGTCGCTTATAAGATCAGGCTCCCAGCAGACAAGCCGGCAGAGATTTTCTTCAATTCCCACCACGCCCTCGCAGAGATCCACGGTGGTTCCATCCCGTTTTGATACGGCTCTCGGCTCTTCCCTGGCTATAAGGCAGACCTCTATCTCTTTTCGCTGTGGAGGTGAGAGATAGGGCTCGACCGTGTCCTTGCACTGGATTTCACACATTGCCTTCCTGATTGCCAATACGGTAATATCGGTTGCGGATCGACTGGTTCGGCGGCCAATAACCTCAAGCACGTCTCCGATATCTATCTCTCCTGCAGCCATGGCTTTTTCGTCCCAGAGCACTGCCTTGGTCTGCCCCGTCTCATCACCAAGGATTATATTGGTTACCAGGCCATTCTCCCCGTCGGGCCTTAAAAATTCCTTTATTTCCGATTTTGAGATTACTTTTCCAAAAAAGGAGAACAGGCTTGATTTCGCGTCCAGACCGCTGATCTTTACATGGTGGCGGCCGCAATCTTCCACCACAAGCATTGAGGCGGTAGTCTCATCGACCATGTCCCCGCATTCGTGCATTTTTTTTTCTACGCGGCTATCAAACTCTTCACGGCTGAAAAGGTCATCAACCAGTGCGTAGTGAAACTGCACGTCTCTTTCTCCTGATTACTGTTGCCATGGGGGGACGACCATCGGGGCCGTCAAATCCCCAAGTGTCTCTGCCCTGCGCATGAGTGCCGCCCGGCCATTGTTCACCAGCACTTCCGCACACCTGGGCCGGCCGTTATACTGGGAGGACATTGCAAATCCGTATGCCCCCGTATCCAGGACGGCGATGATATCTCCGGAAGCGACATGGGGAAGGTTCCTGTCGGATGCCAGGATATCACCGGTTTCACAGATAGGCCCGGCTATGGTATAGATATCCGCTGGAGGCTCATCGGCTTTGTTTGCCACGATGACCTCATGATAGGAATCATACATTGCCGGCCTGACCAGGAGGTTGAAGCCTGCATCCACATTTGCGAATTTTTTATGTGCAGCTTTTATGGAATTGACTTTTGTCAGGAGAACTGTCGAATCGGCCAGAAGTGATCTGCCTGGCTCCACCCACAGTTCAGGAGAGATTCCTGCCTTTTCTATTCCTTCCACGATGATGGGAACCACAGAAGCTGCATAGTCCTCAGGGCTGGGGACAGGGTCGCTGTCATGGTGGTAAGGAATGCCCAGACCTCCGCCTATATCAATGAATTTGAGTTTCACACCCATAGAGGTGAGATCCATCGTAATCCTCATCATCACATCAGCTGCACGGGCGAATGGCTCAACCTCAAGTATCTGTGAACCTATATGGCAGTGAATGCCCGCCGGTTCTATGTTTTTGCAGTCAAGTGCCTCCTGGTACGCAGAAGGAATGAGGTGATGTGCGATCCCGAACTTGCTTGTGGCCAGTCCGGTGGCAATCTTTGGATGAGTGGGGACTTCAAGGGCAGGATTCACTCTGAATGCAATATCGGCGGTCTTGCCTGATTCTCCCGCAATCTCGTCAAGCTGATGAAGCTCGTCCAGGGAGTCCACGGAAACAGGGACGCCCGATCTTACTGCGAGGTCCAGATCCTCCCGGCTCTTGGAACTCCCGTTGAATAAAAGTCGTTCCGGTTTCATTCCTGCCTGTTTTGCCAGAAGAAGTTCGCCGGAAGAGAATACATCCGCACCTGCACCCTGGGCGGCAAGTGTCCGCATAATGGCAAGGTTCCCGTTGGCCTTGGCGGCATAGAGGATCATCACCTTTGGGTAGCGCTTCTCCAGCGCTTCCCGGTATCTTCGGTACCGATCTACTATCCTTGTTTCATCAGTCACGTAAAGGGGTGTGCCCCATCTGGCGGCCAGTTCCATACAATCGATTCCGCCAATATAAAGGTGGTTGTTCCTGACAGAGAGATGCGGAGGGAGATTCATTCGACCATCACCGTCATCCGGTCAATCGCTTCACTTATTCGTTCTGTGGAACGAGTAAGCGCAAACCTCACGTAGCCGTCTCCGGCTGATCCAAATCCAATGCCCGGTGTGACAACGATTCCTGCTTCATTCAGCATCCTGGTTGCGAATTTCATACAGTCATCAACCGCCATCCAGACATAGAAAGTTGCACTGGGGGCATTTACCTTAAAACCAAGGTTCGCCAGTCCTTTCACCAGCAGGTCCCTGCGTTCCTGATAGATCCCGCAGGCTTCCCTGATACAGTCCTGTGGGCCGGAAAGGGCCGTGATTGCTGCGTGCTGAACTGCATTAAAAACCCCCGAATCCACATTCGTCTTGACCCGGCCCAGACCGGCAATGACATCTGCGTTTCCGCAGGCCATGCCTATTCGCCATCCGGTCATGTTATAGGTCTTTGAGAGGGAGTGCATCTCGATGCCAACATCCATGGCCCCATCCGTGGAGAGGAACGAAGGTGCACTATATCCGTCAAACGAAATCTCTGAGTAGGCATTGTCGTGCACCACCACGATACTGTTATTCCGGGCGAATTCTACCACTTCATCAAAAAATCCGTCCCTGACGATAGCCGATGTGGGATTGTTCGGGTAATTGAGAAACATCAGCCGCGCTGATTTTGCAACCCCTGCAGGTATGTCATCAAGTACCGGTATGAACCCGTGTTCTTCTGAAAGGGGCATCTCATAGACTCTTCCCTCTGCAAAGAGCGTTGAGGTATTGTAAACCGGGTAGCCGGGACTTGGCACCAGTACATAATCACCGGGATTTACAAAAGCTTCGGGAATGTGAGCCACGCCATCTTTTGAACCCATAAGCGCGACGACTTCATTTGCCGGGTTTAACGAGACTCCAAAACGGTTCCGGTACCAATCCGCCACAGACTCCCTGTACTCCGGCATCCCGGCATATGAGGGGTAATGGTGGTTTTCGGGGTCCCGGGCGGCCGTGCAAAGTGCATCGACGATATGTGGCGGTGTAGGGAGGTCGGGGTCCCCTACACCAAAATCGATGACATCCACACCCTCGCGGATTTTTTGGGCCTTCATCTCATCTATCCGGGCAAAAAGATAGGGAGGCAGCTGTCCCATTCGTTCTGCGTACATGCGGGGATCTATAGGGTGGGGAATACATTAAGACCACCGCCGGCGAAAATCCGAATGAGTGAGATAAGGGCCATTTGCCCGTTTCTTTCACGGGGGAATCACAAGGCTTATATGGCGCGATTCTTCATTTTTTGATAGTGCCAGGGTAAGGGGTGTGCATCGGCCTGGTAATTGAATGAAGGTGAAGACGATGGATGGTGAACCAGTGGTGATATTTTCCACTGCCGGCCCCGATACTGCCGGCCGCATCGCCAGGGAACTCGTGGAAAAACGCCTGGCCGCCTGCGTGAACATGGCCGAAATACGTTCATGCTACCGGTGGGAAGGAGAATTCTGTGATGATGATGAGACGCTTCTCATTATCAAGACCGTCAGGGAGAAAATTGAGCAGGTTACAGAGGCTATACTCTCGATCCATACGTATGAACTCCCGGAGATACTTGTCCTCCCTGTCATATCCGGGTTCGGTCCATATCTGCAATGGATGATAGAAGAGACGTTGAGATGAGTATCTATTATTATACCGGTATCCAGGTCAGAAACGACCGGGTCAGGAAAATAGAAGACCGTGTAATCAGGGAGGAACGTTTTCGCCTTTACCTGAACGGATCGTTTTATACCGAGATGGTTGCCAGTAACGAGCAGCTTCGCGAGCTCGGGGCCGGGTTCGTTATCTGCCAGGGTCTGGCCCGTACTGTTGACAATGTGGAAACGGATGGGAATTGCATCAACGTCTCTGCACCGGTGAATCGTGAGCCCGAGAAAGAGTTAGGGTCTGCGGGAGCGTTGGGAACAAAAGTTCTCCCGGAAAGGATCGCTTCGGAGTATACGATTACAAAAGAGGATGTCTTTCGTATTACCCGTGAAATTGAAACCGACGTCTGGAAGCAGACCGGCGGTGTCCACTGCTCTGTCCTTTTCCATGAAGGGAACCTTCTGGTGAAAAGCAGTGATGTAGGCAGGCACAATACGGTTGACAAAGTTGTGGGCCACGCCGTCCTTTCGGGAATCGATCTCTCAAGGTGTGTGGTGGGCTGCACCGGGCGGCAGCCGAGGGATATGATCCTTAAGTCGGGCAGAGCCGGAATACCCATCATCATCTCCCGGGCTGCGTCTACCGATAAGGGGATAGCAACTGCAGAAGAGGCAGGAATTACACTGGTATGCTTTTCACGGGATGAGCGGTTTACTGTATACACACACCCCCGGCGGATCAGAGACCTGATGGATTAAGTGGGCTGAAAAGAAACTCTCTTGCAGGAAAACACACAATCCGATAAAGGAGAATTGTATGACTGTGGTTAAAGGGGAAGGGAAGAACGCAGCACTGGTCCTGGGTTGCCCCCAGGTGCCAATACAGACAGGAATAGCATTGTACCTGGTGCATGCACTCAAAAAGAAGGGCGTCATCCCTGTCATTGCCGGTAACAGGGCAGCCAGAATGCTGGTGGAAGTATCGGATCCCGCCCGACATTACATCGGGAAGGTCGTAGACATTGATCGCTATATTGCGGATCTGGCTGAAAACGTGAAGGATTATAATTACCATTTTGTGTTCATCCATAATGACGCCGGTGTGACGTATGCTGCTACTATACAGTCCCTGTCCCAATCGCCGGTGATTGCCCTGATCTACGGGGAGCATTATAAAGAAGTTGCATCAACGATCGAATTTCCATGTGAAAAGATTGCCGTCAAGGCAGTTCATAATCCGATGCCCCTGAAAAAGAAAATAGACGAGGTCCTGCCATGGGTTGTATCGAATCTATGAACTATGAGGTACTGCTCCGCAATGCGTCTTTTAAGGAGTGCCGGGACTATGTTCGGTCCAATTCCCCGGAGTATGTGGATGTTATGCCCGGGTACAAGATCTTTGAACGCTATCTGATTGGAGTACCTCCGATTTCCATAGGCCTTCAGGATGATATTATAATATTTCCCTATACGAAACCCTGTTACGGAACATTTCTCTTAAAAGTCGAGGACATGGAAGAAGCAGGAAAACTCCGGGCCCTGAAGAAGAAAAAATAATCCCTGGTCTATTTGGTGATACTATGAAAGAGGTAATGCCAAAAGATGAGGCGGTCCACATCCAGCCTGCATGCAAGGGATCGGATACCGCCAAAGAAATATTGACAATCAGGCAGAAAACCGTTTCCCAAAAGGAGACCAGGAGAGGGGGGAGATAACTGCATGAGCCGCGAGGTAATCAAAGCCCTTGAAGGCTGAAAGGTATTCTGGTCCTCGTTCGCCATGGGCGGGCAACCTGTGAGCGTTGCAGCGAGGAACCAGAAATTACCAACATCTGCATGGCGCCCACCGGGGAATATTATTATCTTTGTGATAAATGCGTCGCGGATGTTTGGTCTGTGTGCCTGGAATGAAAGGGAGCAGGCACTCCAGCGCACCGCGGCATTGTTGAACAATGTAGAACAATGTGAGACATTGTATGACAGATGATCTAATTACTAATGAAGGTCAAACATTGCCTGTGGTTGATAAAATCTACACTATCGATGAGGTTGCAGAGATCCTTAAGATAAAACCCCGAATTGTAAGAGAATGGATCAGGACCGAGAAACTGAAACATTTTAATCTCGGGGGGATCCGTATTCACGAGGAAGACCTGCAGGCACTCATTGATGAAGCCCGAAAAGAAGTGGATGATTAAGAATAAATCCCCAAAATAAAAAATCTCTTTTTTCCTGTCTTTTTATCGCAACGAGAACAGAAGATATTCTCTCTAAACCATTCATGTATACTGCTCCAGAATTCTTGAGGATCATTTTCACAAATTCGGTATATTCTGCATAGATAATAAAAAAGCCGCCATGCCCCCTAAAGATAATTTCAATCATAATCCTGGGCGGACCGCTTCACCACTCCCTGCTCTTGGTCGATCCTTTTCAGGAGAGCTGGAGGTTCATTAGACGATTGGACGATGAAAAATTGTTATTATCGTATTGCTGACAATAGAACAATCCCTGCTATTTTTCGCCTTTCTTTGTTTTCGCTTCGCTTTTCTCTCCATTTCTGCCGTAATATATAAAAGAATCCGGACCTATCAGAAGTGTGCAGGTGGAGGACTATGAAAGATGTGTCTATTCTAATAGGTGGACGAGCAGGGGACGGGATCAATAGTGCAGGCCTCATAATCGCCCATCTCCTGAACCACACAGGATACAGGGTGTATATTTACTTTGATTATCCCTCCCTCATCAAGGGAGGCCACAATTTCTCCATCATCAGGGGGTCATCCGAAAAAATTGGCGCACACCGCAACCGTTGCGATTTTCTGCTGGCTTTGAACCAGGACTCGGTAGATCTGCATGGTGACCTGATCACAAAAAATACAGCGATTGTCTATGACAGCGGTCGGGTAAAGACAGAAGGGACCGGCATTCCGATCTCTGATATCCTCAAGGCCGAGGATGCCCCTCCTGTCATGGGAAATTCAATAATTATCGGAGCTTTTGCCCGCACCGCAGGAATAGACTGGGAGACTGTTGAATCGGTATTCCGTGCCCGGATACCAAAGGCCGTGGATAAAAATCTCCGGGTGGCGAGGAGAGGCTTTGATGCCGCAACGGAGGTGAGAAAAATTGAGTTCCATGAGCGGGAAAAACTCCCGATACTTACCGGAAACGAAGCAATCGGGCTTGGGCTTCTCCAGGGCGGCCTTGACGCATATATTGCCTATCCGATGACCCCGACTTCGAATATCCTCCATTTCCTGGCCGAAGCGGCCGAGGATCTTCCATTAACCGTGGTGCACCCGGAAAACGAAATTGCCGTCATGTTTATGGCACTCGGGTTTGCATATGCCGGGAAGAAGGCGGCGGTAGGTACTTCGGGGGGAGGATTCTGCCTGATGACCGAAGCGTTTTCTCTGGCCGGAATGGCAGAGCTGCCCGTGGTTGTTGTGATGGGGCAGAGAACCGGCCCAAGCACCGGAGTCCCTACGTATACTGCGCAGTCAGACCTCCATTTCATGATCCATGCGGGCCAGGGTGAATTTCCCCGCCTCGTCATAGCTCCCGGCGATGCGGAACAGGCATATATATGGTCCTCCCGCGGCCTTGCCATGGCCTGGAAATACCAGGTGCCGGTCATTCTACTGGTCGATAAGACATTGTGCGAGGGAAGCTACAGTTTTGAACAGGCCACAGTGCCCAAAACCGGTCTATTTCCGGAGTGGGAGCAACAGTCTCCCTATCTTCGATATGCATCCACCGAAAACGGGATTTCTCCAATGATTTTTCCTCCCTCCCCTGGTGCGGTTATCAAGGTAAACAGCTATGCCCATGACCAGTCAGGCATCACATCCGAGAATGCAGATACCATCCGCCGAATGACGGATAAACGGATAAAAAAAGAGGAATGCCTGAAAAAAGAAGTAGACAGCCTGGATGCCGTAGTGGTTGAGGGGCGGACAGATGCTCCTGTCGCCCTTCTCTGCTGGGGGTCAAACCGCGGTGTCTGCCGCGAGGTTGCAAAACACCTGGATATGAAAGTTATTCAGCCCATAATCCTATGGCCGTTTCCCGAACCGGCATTCCGTGAGGCGTTGAATGGCGTGAACCGCATTATATCGGTGGAAGACAGTTCATGCGGGCAGATTTCAATGCTGGTTGCCCGATATGGAATAAAGATCCATAACGATATTTTACGGTATGACGGCCGCCCCTTCACGGTGGAAGAACTGGAAGAGCGGGTGAGGGAGGTGATCTGATGACCGAAAGAAACCTTATCACAGGGGCCCAGAACACCTGGTGCCCCGGGTGTGGCAATTTCATCATACAGTTCGCCATTCGGAACGTGCTCAACAATCTGGCAGCGGAAGGGACGGACCCGGACAATGTAGTCCTTGTGAGCGGGATCGGGTGCCATGCCAAGATTGCCGATTACATGAATATCAACAGTTTTTACTCTGTTCACGGGCGGACAATTCCCGTAGCAACCGGGATCAAACTTGCCAACCCCGACCTGACTGTAATCTGCTGTGCCGGTGATGGCGATGCGTATGCCGAAGGGCTTGCCCATCTGATCTTCGCCGCGAAGAGAAATATCGACATCACTCTCCTGGTCCATAATAACAGGGTCTACGGCCTCACCACCGGGCAGTACACTCCCACGTCGCCGCTTGGCTTCAAGGGCCGCTCGACTCCGGAAGGCACTCTCGAGCAGCCTTTCAATCCCCTGGAACTGGTCCTGGCTTCAGGGGGCACATATATTGCCAGGGGCAGCACGCTGAAGAGGGATGCTCTTGGGAATTGTATCAGGGAGGCAATAGGGCACAGGGGATTTTCTTTTATCGATATCCTCCAGATCTGCGCCACATATTTCAATATGACCGGCTACTACAGTGAGCGGATTTATGAACTTGTGGACCATGATCCCGGTGATTTTGAACTGGCCTGCCAAAAAATCAGGGAATGGGATTACAACAGGGACGCCCCTATTGCCCTGGGCACAATGTACCAAATTTCCAGTCCGACCTTTGACGAAAGGCTGCTGTCAAAAAGGTCGGGATTATCGGGGATAAATGAAGCGATTAAAAAGATACTCGACGGCAAGACCTGAATTACCCCGGAAACATCGATACTTTTTTCTGGCATATTATGCTCAGGGTATGTTAGGAGGGATTAGGATACAATGAATAACCAGAACCTTTTTGAGATGGTCAAGGAGCATATCTGCACCTGTTCGGTAGATCTCCATCTGACCCCCAATGTAGAGGCTGTCTTGAAGATGCCCATCAGGGAGCTTCAGGTCTCCATCCCGGTCCGGATGGATGATGGATCAATCAAGGTTTTTCAGGGGTTTCGGGTGCAGTATAACGATGCATGCGGACCGGCCAAAGGGGGGATACGTTTCCATCCCAACGAGACTATCGATACTATCAGGGGACTTGCTGCATTGATGACCTGGAAATGCTCACTTCATGGCCTTCCACTTGGCGGGGCCAAGGGCGGGGTGGTCTGCAATCCCAAGGAATTGTCAGACAGGGAGCTCGAGCGGCTCAGCCGGGCATATATCCAGAGTGTTTATCACATTATCGGTCCTGACCGGGACATTCCCGCCCCGGATGTATATACAAATCCCCAGACAATGGCATGGATGATGGATGAGTACTCCAGGATTGCCGGCAAGACTACATTCGGGGTAATCACAGGAAAGCCGCTGAGCCTGGGCGGTTCGGAAGGGAGGCTGGATGCGACAGCCCGGGGCGGATGGTATGTAATACGTGAAGCAGCAAGGGAAAGGGGTATGGAACTGTCAGGCGCAAGTGTTGCGGTACAGGGTTTCGGGAATGTGGGATCGTTTGCCGCACTTCTGGGCCCGGAACTTTCCGGTTGTCGTGTTGTATCGGTTTCTGACAGTAGAGGTGGTGTGTACAACAATGACGGACTGGATATACAGGCTCTTCTCGCATATAAAAAGTCATCAGGTTCGGTGAAGGGCTTTCCCGGGGCGGAATCTATCAATAATCAGGATCTCCTGGCGCTGGATGTGGACGTACTGATCCCTGCAGCCCTGGAAAATGCTGTCACCTACAAAAATGCCGACCGGGTCAGGGCACCCATAGTCGCGGAACTTGCCAACGCCCCCATAAGCAAAGAAGCCGAGGATGTCCTTTATCAGAAGGGAATTTCGGTGCTGCCCGACATCCTCTGCAATGGTGGGGGGGTGATTGTATCGTATTTCGAGATGGTACAGAACCTGAACATGGATCACTGGGATGTGCAGGAGGTCCATACCAGGCTGGAAAAGAAGATAATGCGTGCCTATACAGCAGTATCCGGACTTGCTGGGGAGAACAATGTCCCTCTGAGGCAGGCAGCCTATGCCATTGCCGTACAGAGAGTCGTGAAAGCCATGGAGTTGCGGGGCTGGATATAATATAGCCATCCCGGAAAGGACTTAATCGTCCTGTTGACGATTGGTTTTTAAGCTCAATCAGTTAATATATCATCAGAATTCAGGAGGGTGGAAAATGGTGGATTTATCCACAGAATACGAAGTTTTTGCCTGGATCATACTGCCCCTTCTTATTTTTTTTGCCAGGATATGTGACGTCAGCCTCGGCACACTCCGCGTGATCTTCATCTCAAAGGGCCTGAAATACCTGGCACCTCTTATCGGTTTTTTCGAGGTCATCATCTGGCTGCTGGCGATAGGGCAGGTGATGAACAACATGACCAATGTGTTCTCATATATCGCATATGGTGGCGGCTTCGCGGCGGGAACATTTATAGGAATGGTGGTTGAAGAGCGTCTCTCCCTGGGAACTGTGATTATCCGGGTGATTACAAAGAGAGATGCTGCCAAACTTATTGCCCATCTGCGATCAGCACACTATGGAGTTACCTCTATTGATGCGGTTGGATCGACAGGGAATGTAAAAATAATCTTTTTGATCGTGAAGCGTCAGAACCTTGGTGAGGTGATTGACATGATAAAGCGGTTCAATCCCCACGCGTTTTATTCAATTGAAGATGTAAGATCAGTAGCAGAAGGGATATTCCCTACAAAAAGGGGCTTTTTATTTACGAACTGGCGGGATCGCCATGGCTTTATCAGGAAGGGAAAATAAAAATAAATCCCGGATTATCCCATTACGCTTGAATCATCGCGTATATATCCGCCCGAAGGGAATACAGGAGAGTCTTCGTCTTCATCTCCGACAATTCGTGAATCATCAAGCAGCTCGGAATAATCATCGAACCAGAATGCATCAGGATTACATTTATAGGCCATGAACCTGCCCGTATCCCTGGGATCTGCTGCCTGGTGATACTTGAAGAATATTGCGGTGTCAGTCTTTCCTACCACCTCGATCTTACCGCTGGCATGGGACATAACAAATCTGGCCCTTTTTGCCAGGCCGGAACAATCCGATTTCGCCTTTTCAAATATCTCATAGGCTTCTTCCACCGGCATCTCAAAGATATGATTGCCAAGTGTGGGCCTGCACTGGAATACGTAGTAGGGAGGTACGCCGATAAAGGATAGTTTTCTGAAAAGCTCGCAAAGGACCTGCGGGTCACTGTTTATACCCCTGATAAGGGGTGTCTGGTTGACGATGATGGCTCCTGCATCGTGAAGGATTTCCAGTGCGTTCACTGCCTGTGGAGTGATCTCGCGGGGATGGTTGAAATGGGCCATTATGTATATCCGTTTCTCGGGGATGCTGTATTTCCGGATCATATCCGGAAGTGATGGATCATTGAGTATCCGGTAAGGATTGAAAGCCACCATCTTGCTTCCTATCCTGATGATACGAACATGGTCGATCTGCCGTATATTAAAGATAAGATCCTCCAGCTTGCTGGTGGCCAGTATCAGCGGATCACCTCCGGTAATCAGCACATTGGTAATCTCAGGGTGATCTTTTATATATACGATTCCTTCAGAGAGATCCCTGGCAATCTCATCCGTATCATTCATAAAGAGGCGTTTTCTGAAGCAGAACCTGCAGAAACTTCCGCAGACATCCACGGCCAGGAACAATGCGGTCTGCGGATATTTGTGCTGTACACCCGGAGCGACAGTATAATTTTTTTCATTCGATGCATCGAGTTCTCCCCATTCTTCAAGTTCTCTCCTGTCGGGTATGATTATCTTCTTGATAGGGTCTTCGGGATCGTCCCAGTCGATCAGCGAAATATAGTACTCATTGGAACGGAAGGCAAATTTATCTGTCACCTCCCGGAGATCATCTCTTTCATAATCTGAGAGATCGGTGATCCTGTCAATTGATGTGATGTATTTTGGATTTTTCATAAACCATTCTCTCCTGGAATTTTCACTCTGGATTTTATCTGGCCTGTTGAAATGGAATGCCACCTGTAAAGGATATGTGGATGATAAGTCAGCACTGATAGTATGTGCTTGTAAACGACCAGAATGTGCGCTTTATCTTTCACATAATAGTATAAATATCTATCTTATGCTTTAAGATGATCTCTTTAAATAAGCCTCAGATTAAAAATTAAAGCCATTAAAGCGCGTATAATAAGTTATTCTGCGGAAGAAGAACAGATAAAAAAAAATATAATGATGCATCACGACAGGTAGCGGAAGTCGCCATCGGGAATAAAAATCTCGAATCGTGCTTTTTTGCCTGGCACACCTGTCTCATGTATTGTGAGTCCAGTGATCGATAATATTTCCCTGGCGAGAAAAAGTCCATAGCCTGTATTTTTTCCAAAACCCCTCTCAAATATTCTTTCTTTATCGGCGACGGGGATCCCTTTGCCGTCATTTTCGCATACAAGTATGATCCCTCCGGCAGCCTGCTCGGTAAAACATGAAAACCGGGGGATATTTCCTCCGTAGCGGACAGCATTGTCGAGAATGTTGTAAAAAACCTTCTCGATGAGAGGATCGGCATAAATCTCGAGATTGGAAATCCTGCAATTGATATCGATTCCGGGTGTAAGCATGGATCTGGCAGATTCAACCACTTTCACCAATGAATGCCACCGGGGGGCCTGGGTCCCGACATCCTGGTAATCCTTGGTAAACTCAATCTGGCGACCTATAGATTCAGCAGCATGCCCAATGTTGTGGATCATTTCCAGAATCTGTCTATTATCCGATAGTTCCCTTGAGAGGTCAAGGTAGCCATGAATAACCATCAGCTGGTTGAGAATATCATGCCTGGTAATAGTATTCATGAGATTCAGCTTAGCGTTGGCATTTTTCAGCGCATTTTCAGCTTTTTGCATCTCATTGCTGTCGATAACAAATCCCCGAATTCCGACCGGCTGCCCCATATCCAGGATGGCAGTGGTATACCCGCGTATCTGGAACCTGGAACCGTCTCTCCTGACACCCGTATAATCCGTCACTTCCAGGTTGCTGCCCCTGATAATTTCGCCAATATGCTCCCGCATCCTCTGACGATCGGAAGGGACAATTACTTCAAAGATTGAAATACCTCTTAAAACAATTTCATTCTCATATCCGAACGTAAGAAGGGCCTGCCTGTTGGCATACAAAATATCCCCCGCAAGATTGGATTCGAATATCGGCAGTGGAAGCATTTCAGCCAGTTCCTTAAACCGCCTTTCATTGGCCCGCAATGCTTCTTCAGCCTTCCGTCTTTCTGTTACATCCCTCACTATGGCCTGAACTGCATACGATTTTTCATCCCTGTCCGTGACAATCGATGCGGAAATCTCTGCCGGATAAGTTGAGCCATCTTTCCTCTGAAATATGAATTCCTCCCTGGAGACATTATCCTGGCTCAAGTGACTCAAAAAGTCCATAAAACGCGAGAGATCTTCGTTTAAAGAGAAATCTAAAATATTCAGGCCATTCATTTCATCAGTGCGATCAAATCCCTGTAAACGGGCAGCACGGGCATTCGCCATTCTGATTTTTCCACTAGGATCGCTGATAATTATGGCGTCCGGTGAAGTCCTGAGCAGTGAGCGATATTTCCGATTGCTGTCCACCAGCGCTGCCTCGTTGTGCTTCTGCTCGGTGATGTCCAGCATGATGCCTGTAGCGATAACAGGCGTACCTGCGTCATCATATTCGGTGGTTTTGCCAAGAACTCTCACCCATATATAATGTCCTTCTTTGTGCCTGATCCTGTATTCTGCCTCGTAATAGGTTGTCAGTTCCTTCTGATGTGATTCTATCAGATTAATAAGGCGGGGAAGATCATCGGGGTGAACAAGTGCCACCCACTGATCGGTACTGTGATACAATTCCACGGGTTCGAATCCCAGGATTTTTGCGGCCTGTGCATTGAACTGGTGAGTACTGGTCCGGTAATCGGTTTCCCATACGCCTAGGTTTATCCCTTCAATTGCGAGGTTCAGCCTTCCCTCGCTCTTTTTTAAGGCGTCTTCAGTCCTGGAGCGTTCGGTAATATCGAATACAAAATTGAGGGTTGCAGGCCTCCCATCCCACTGTATTACAATCACATTGATTTCAACCAGCCTTACCTTACCGCACCGGTCAATGATCCGGAAACTGTACTTTTCGGGAGAGGGACTTGAAGAGAGGCGTTTTTGATAGTTTTCCATAACAATCTGCCGGTCTTCAGGATGAATCAGGTCAATAAAAGGCCGATCAATTATCTGTTCGAGTGAGAATCCGAAAGCATCCAGTCCGTACGGGTTTAAGTATTTTGTAAGGCCATCCTGCGCCACAAGGATTGCTAACTGTGCCTGGTCGAGCACCTGGTAGTACTTCTGCTCACTTGCAGTGAGAGCCTTTTCAGTTCTCCTTTGACCGGAAATGTCCACGATAGATTCGATTGACCCGGTCAACTGCCCATTCTCATCATACAGGGGTGAGGCTTTTCCCCAGAGGATGGCATCCTTCCCCCTTGGCTTGGGAAGAGGAGTCTCGGCAGTCAGAGTATTCTCGTATTTACTGATATTCTGGTATAACTCATCAATTTCTTCTTCCGGCCTGAATATCAGGTCAATTAGAAGAGGTCTTTTATACCCGTAAAAAGGAATAGCATATTCATTATTCCCTTTTCCAATCATATCCTCGGCTTTTACTCCGGTCAGTTCCTCAATGGTCCGGTTCCAGGCTATAACCACTCCTGACCGATCGATTGCGAACGTGGCATACGGCAGGTGATTGATTATATCATTGAGTCTCTTCTCGGATCGAATAAGATCGAGTTCCGCCCGGTGTCGTTTAACCGCCTGCAGGACCATATTCCGGAGTTCAACAAACTGCGTCCGGGGATTCCCCCCTTTCTGCAGGTAGAAATCGGCACCCGCATTGAGTGCTTCGATAACCACTTCTTCGCGACCCTTGCCTGTGAATATGATAAATGGAAGGTCCTTCCATTCTTGCCGGACTATTTTTAAAAATTCAATGCCATTCATTTCCGGCATTTCATAATCCGATATTATTACATCATAGGATCTCAATTTCAGTTTCTCCAGGGCGGATTGAGCTGATATTGCCGTATGAACCTGGAAGTCTGCCTTACGCTCCAGAAATAAGCGTGCCACGTCAAGGAGGGCTGGTTCATCATCAACGAGTAATACTGAAGTCATCGGGCTGGCCTTTATATTTTGAAAGAAGGATTTATCCTCTAATTTAGTCCCTTCATATCGCAATAAAACTATAGGATTCGGAACAACAAACTCGGAAAAACCAGGTCTCAGAGGATCGAAGTCAGACCCTCCTGCTTTTGTATGAGTTTTTTCCCTTCATTTTCCGGATTATTCACCGCCCGCGAAACCTGGTATGCGACAAGCATGTCCGCGGGATAGGGCGTGAACATTTCGCTCAGTGAATGAAGGGGGATTTCCCCCGGCAAAATCCAGCGCTCTTCATTCCTTTCCAGCAATATGGCTGGCATCCGGTCATGATATCCCGAAACGAGCTCGTTCGGTTCGGTGGTCACAATGGTAAAAGAGAGCTGAGAGGGACTTCCCGGCGCTGTCCAGATGTCATACAGGCCGGCGAATGCAAAATGATCCCCGTCTTTTCTGTGTATGTAATAAGGAATCCTGGAAGAATTGGTTTTCTTCCATTCAAAAAATCCTGAAGCGGGTACCAGGCACCGGCGATGTTTAAGAGGCGATCGGAAGCTCGGGCGCTGGGAAAGAGTTTCGGCGCGGGCATTGATGGGGCGGCGTGCGGATCGAGGATCTTTTGCCCACGAAGGGAGGAGTCCCCATGTCATTTCAACTATTTCTCTACCCCCTCCGGGAGTGGATATAATCACCGGTACAGGCTGGGAAGGTGCAACATTATACCTCGGAGGCGGGGAGGGGTCCTGCATCGTGACTTTGAACCTTTCTGCAAAGCCCACGGAAAATATGATAGAAAATCTTCCGCACATGGAAGAGAGATTGATCACTCATATAATTGAGTTTGTCCCTGGTGTGGATATTCGGCAATGATCAGGCTGAGAATCTCTCTGATATCGTCAATCGCAAGATCAGATCCTCCGTTATAACCTCTTTTTGCCGAATGGTTTCCATATCTTGCATATACAGTCCTCATACCCAATGCACAGCCCGGTGCAATGTCCCTTCGCGGACTATCCCCTACCAGTATTGCCTGCCCGGGCGATGCATTGAGAAGGGAGAGGGCATAGAGAAATGGGGTATGTCCAGGCTTCTTTTCCCCGGTGTGATCATATGAGACAATCGTATCAAAGAGGTCAAAGAGTCCGGCCTTTTCCAATCTCAACCTGGCATCATGAAAATGGGCATCTGTGACAAGGCCCGTCCGTAGGCCTTGAGATCGGATAACCAGGAGAGTTTCCCGGACTCCCGGGTACGGAGTGATATGGCGGATTTTCTCATCAGTATATATTCTGCAGCAGGACTGGTACAACTCCTCATGAAAACAGCATAGATCTGTCATGTAATCCCTGATATTTATTGTATTTTCAAAACCCGCATTCTCCCTGCAGAAATATCCAAACAACTCGTTTCCGTTTCCTTCTCCCAATATGGCGCACACCCTGGCACAGGCCCTCAATTTGGCTGTTATAAAATCGAAAAGTGTATTGTCCATATCGAAAATGACTGCTTTGATCTTACCTGAAGGTCGGAAGGGAGACATCTCAGAAACATGTTATGCCGGGGATGCCATCTGGTTTTGTATTGCAACAGAGGTCGAAAACCAAGTGATCCCGGATATGGATACTTTAATAATTTCCCGCGTAAACATCCCAAAAGAGAGGCGAAATGGCATGATACTTGAAAAAATTGTGTCGGAAGGATTGTCACATAACTCCTACATCATTGCGTCGGGGGGGGTCAGCGGCGGTCATCGACCCGCGCCGCGATTGTGAGATCTATTTGCAGATTGCCAGCCGGATCAACGCCAGGATTACCCATATTTTCGAGACTCACCGAAATGAGGACTACGTGATTGGCTCATTGGAACTTGCCAACCGTTGCGGATCAGAGATTTATCATGGATCAAAGATGGATTTTGCGTACGGAAATCCGGCAAAAGAGGGGGATTTGTTCAGGTTGGGAGGCCTCGTTTTAAAAATCCTGGAAACGCCGGGCCATACACTTGAAAGCATTTCTATTATGGTGATTGACAGGGCTGTATCAGAAGACCCCTACCTGATCTTCTGCGGTGATGCCCTTTTTGCAGGAGATGCAGGGAGGACAGATTTCTTTGGTCCGGAAAAGAGGGAATGGGCTTCCGGTCTTCTCTACGAAAGCATCCATAAAAAAATTCTTTCTGCCGGAGACGGAACCATCATCTGTCCGGCACACGGGGCAGGATCAGTCTGCGGATCAGATATCAGTGACCATGAGTATTCCACTGTCGGATACGAGAAGATGACCAATCCACTGCTAAAGAAGGATAGGGTGGAGTTCATTGAACGGAAGGTAAAAGAGCATCACTATATGCCTCCATATTTCGAGAAAATGGAGGAATTGAATAAATCAGGTGCACCTGTCATTCACCGCCTTCCTGATCTGGAAGCACTTGGAAACAGCGAATTAAAGGATTTCATCCTTAAAGGAGCTCAAATAATTGATATACGCGCTCCCACATCCTTCGGAGGGGGGCATATACCGGGAAGTCTCTCCATATGGCGTGAAGGCCTGGCCGCGCATATAGGCTGGTACCTGAATTATGAGGACCCCATTATCCTGATCGACGACTTCAACCTGGACCTTGCACGCATTTCCACGTTATTCATCCGCCTCGGCTACGATAATATCCATGGATACCTGGCAGGCGGTTTTCCGACCTGGGTCCAGGGAGCCGAAGAGATCGGCAGAGTGAACCTGTTGGGGGTCAGGGATCTCAATCATGCGCTTCCTGACGAAAGGATCTTCCTCCTCGACGTACGGGATATCAATAACCGGAAAAAGTTTGGCCATATCAGCGGCTCGCATCATATCTACGTGGGAGAACTCCCCCTGCATATCCACGAGATCCCGAAAGATCGTCATATCGTTGTGTATTGTGATGCAGGCAAAAAGGGAAGCCTGGCAGCAAGTCTCCTTTTAGGGGCAGGATATCAGGATGTATCAAATCTTTTAGGAGGTATGAGTGCCTGGATGAAGGCAGGGTTTTTTGTTGATAAGAAATGAAACATCCAAATTCCGGTTGATGAAAATTTAAAAAATTATTTGTTAATTTTTTAATTCAAAATGGAATTTTTACATTGCTTCAATTGATAAAATTTATGTAAAGGGGGATCACTACTGACAAGAGATCATCATGGAGATCGTGAAAATACCCCGCATGGAGAAGATAGAGTATGACCATCTCATTGAGGAAGGATATATCTGCCGGATAGCATTCCAGGGAGAAAAATACCCCTATATCGCCCCTTTTATGTATGTGTTCGATGGAAAATTCCTTTATTTTCTTTCTACAAAATATGGCAAAAAAATTGAATATTTCAGAAAAAGTCCCTATGTTGCGGTGGAGATTGAGAAATATACCCGCGACCTGTCCTCTTATACATTTGTGAGCCTGCAGGGATATCTGAAAGAAGTAACAGATTCCATTGAAAAGAAAATTGTCCGCCAGGAGTTTGTGGATCTAATCAAAGAGAAGCATCTTTCCTCAAATATTCTCGCTGCCCTCGGACATTCTCCCCAGGACCCGCCGTTAGCAATAGCCAACGAGGAGCGGTCGCTGGTATGGAAACTTGTGGGTGTGAAGGACATGGTGGCATTGAAAAACCTGTAAAAAAAACACCGTTTGTTTAGTCTTCTATCCCAAGGAGTATTTTCATCTGGTCCGCATCGGTTGTGGGGCTTTTGCAGGTATGACGGGAACAGACATATGCAGTCGCTTTTTCTTCATGCATAGTATATGCGGAAGTAAATGCAGCAACCCTGTCCATTGCCTGATTTTTACCCGGCTTGCGCAAAAGTACCGTGGTGAAAGGAAGAAACGCTTTCTGCAATGGACGTATCATTGTTTCCGTATCAGGGGCGCCATCTTCTCCGATAATGACTACCTGCGAGGCGGGCCCGAGCTCCTGCATCAGCCCACCGGTGAAGAATGTGTATGATGCCGGAGATTTCAGTAATGATATGGTATATAATTTCGCCAGTCTCACTGCCCGGTTTCTGTAAGTCACATCTCCGGTCAGCATAAAGAGGCGGATGAGATTCGAATATGCCACCGAATTCGGAGAAGGCAATGCCCCGTCATACAGCTCCTTCTGACGGGCGATCAGGTCTCCGGCTGTATGTGATACGGTATAATATCCGCCGGATTTTTCATCCCAGAATCCGGTTGAGAAATAGTTCTCAAGTTCAAGGGCATATGAGAGGTATTTTAAGCGGAATGAAGCGGAATAGAGTTCGATGAGCCCCCAGATCAGATACGCATAATCGCCAGCCATGCCAGGGATACCGGCTTTCTCTCCCCTGTAGCGGTGGAAAAGGGCGCCGGTTTGATCCTTCATATGAGCGATGATGAATGTGGCTGCATTTTCTGCAGTTTCAAGATATTCTGGTTTCTGAAATGCCTTAAAAGCCGAGGAAAATGCAGCGATCATGAGACCATTCCAGTCTGTGAGAATTTTGTCATCTATGGAGGGCGCGGGTCTCTCCTGCCTTGCAGCCAGAAGCTTCCGGCGGGCAGAGTCAAAATACATGAACACCTCATCCCCCTGCATGCCAAGTGCTTTTGATGCCTCACCCGGAGCTATAGCCAGATGGATGATATTTTTCCCGGTTCGATCCCCAATCGCGGGATCAAGGAAATTTCCCTGTGTGGTGATGTGTGAGACGAGGGAAAGAACCCTGTCCTCTTCCTTTGTGAGAATATCCCTGATTTCCTGCCGGGTCCACAGGTAGTATTTGCCTTCCTCGCCTTCGCTGTCGGCGTCCCGGGCCGAAAAAAAGCCGCCTTCCGCTGAAGTCAACTCTCTGGCGACGAAGGACAGACAGTCCTCGACGACTTCCCTGAATCGGGTATTGCCGGTTATCTGAAACGATTCAGTATAGGCAAGGACCGCCATGGCCTGGTCATACAACATCTTCTCAAAATGGGGGACCATCCACCTTCTGTCAGTGGAGTAACGGTGAAATCCGAAACCCAGATGGTCATAAATTCCTCCCCTGGCCATCATCTCCAGTGTTTTCTGGACCATTTCCAGGGCTTTTTCACTTCCCGACCACTTCCAGTAGCGGTGGAGGAACATGGAATGGGAATGCATTGGAAATTTAGGGGCACCTCCGAATCCTCCCCACACCCTGTCGAATTGCAGCAGGATTTCTTCATACCCTCTGACCGGGATGTCCCTTCCTGGTTTTTTTCTGTTTCTCAATTCGGAAGGCGTACCGATCAAATTTGCGACCTCATCGGCTGCCGATAGAAGATTTTCACGCTGTGCCCTCCACAATGAAGCGATTCGGGGCAGGAGATCCATAAGTCCGGTTCTCCCGTAAATGCTCTCTTTTGGGATATAGGTGGTGGCGAAGAATGGTTTTTTTTCGGGAGTCATGAATATGGAAAGGGGCCATCCCCCTGTCCCGGAAAGCATCTGGGCGGCAGTCATATAGACCTGATCGATATCAGGCCTTTCTTCCCGGTCAACCTTGATACAGATGTAATGCTGGTTGAGGACCCGGGCTATGTCCGGGTCTGAAAAAGACTCCCGCTCCATAACATGACACCAGTGGCATGTAGAGTATCCGATTGAGAGAAAGATTGGTTTATCATCGTTTCTGGCCCGTTCGAATGCCTCCTCGCTCCAGGGGTACCAATCCACCGGATTATAGGCATGCTGCAGGAGATAGGGGCTGGACTCGTCTTTTAACCTGTTTGCAGACTTCTCCTTTTCGTTCATTCCTCATGCACCTTTCAAACACGACGCAATCTGATACATAACTCCAACCACGCATATATTCTTCCTTTGAAATGCAGGTCAGTTAGATCCCCCTGGAAAAACCGTTACACATAACTCATGGCGATGAGAGTGTAATGGAGATGGGAGAGAATTCCCATGGTTCTAAACCCTCGTCGAAAGGCCGGCTCACTCCAGCCATGGCACAGTTCGTGGCTATAAAATCACAATATCCGGACTGCATTCTTTTTTTCCATATCGGAGATTTTTATGAAACATTCGGCAAAGATGCCGAGACCATCTCCAGGGAACTTGATATTGTACTGACTTCCCGCTCCAAGGACAGCGAAGGGAACAGGATTCCCCTGGCAGGGGTACCTTGCCATGCAGCAGACGGATATATCGCCCGCCTGGTAGCCCGGGGATACCGGGTTGCGGTCTGTGATCAGGTTGAGGACGCACGAAATGCCAAAGGTATTGTAAAACGTGAGGTGGTCCGTGTCATTACTCCGGGAACGGTAATGGAGGAGTCGCTTCTCGGTTCTGCCCAGGCGCAATATCTTATGGCTCTTGTCCCAGGAGAAAAACCCCCTCGTTGGGGTATGGCTTTCCTTGATCTTTCAACCGGGCAGTTCTTTACAACTGTGTGCGCCAGGAGTGGCGGGGAAGGAGAACTAATATCGGAACTCTCCAGGTATTCTCCTGCCGAATGCCTTGTCCCGGAAGATCTTACCGGCCATGTTGCAGAAATGATCTCTGCCCGGGGTGTGCTGGTAACCAGGCGCCCCAGAGAGATTTTTGACCATGAGTTGGCATATCAGGCACTTTGCGAGCATTTTGGTGTTGTTACCCTGGAGGGATACGGTATAACAGATACGCCTGTTGTCATCCCTGCAGCAGGGGCCGCCCTTGTCTATGCCCGGGAAACGCAGAAATCCTCTCTTTCCCATGTTTCGGGAATTTCCACCAGAAATTCCGGAGATTTCTGCACCCTGGATGCCATTACCCTCCGGAACCTGGAAGTTCTGGAAAGTATACGGGGCAGGCAGGACGAGGCAACCCTCCTCCATACCCTGAACAGAACGAAAACACCTATGGGGAGCAGGCTTCTTCGGAATTATCTCTGTGCCCCCCTGACATCCGTTCCGGTTATCATGCAAAGGCTGGATGCGGTGGAATTTTTCAGCACTGATACGCCGCTGCGGACCGAGTCAGCCGCGCTACTGAAAAAGTGCTCCGATATCGAACGTATTGCCGCAAGAATTGCCTTCGGCAATGCCGGTCCCAGAGATCTTATCACATTGAAACAATCTCTGGGCTTCATACCGGCGCTCAAGTCGGTGCTATCCTACCAGGACCGGGAGGAAACAATTCCGTATCTCATATCAGAGGCATGCGGACGATGCAGGGATCTGGATTGGATAGAGTCCCTGATAAAAAAATCAATTGTTGATGATCCCCCTGCCATGGTGAGAAACGGCGGGGTTATCTGCGAGGGGTACAGCACCGGGCTTGATGACCTCCGGGCAATAACCAGTTCGGGAAAAGACTGGATAAAGGATCTCCAGAGAAAGGAACGCGAGAGGACGGGAATAAAATCACTCAAAGTGGGCTATAATTCTGTATTCGGGTATTATATCGAGGTGACACGGCCGAACCTGCATCTTGTTCCGCCCGAGTATAACCGCAAACAGACGACAACGAACGCCGAGCGGTTCACTATCCCTGAGTTAAAAGAGAAAGAGGCAGTAATCGCATCAGCAGATGAACGACTCATCTCCCTGGAACAGGAGATTTTCCAGGAAATCATCTCGATGCTTACAAAAGGTGTCCGCGACCTGCAGGATACGGCCGCAGGTATTGCCGAGATCGATGTCTATGTCTCATTTGCAGAATCAGCTGCAGGACATAACTATGTCCGGCCGGTTGTAGATGAATCAGGGGAGATTCTTATCCGCGAGGGGCGCCATCCCGTTGTGGAGCAGCGGATGAGTGGCTCATTTGTGCCGAACGATGCGCGGACATCCTCAAAATCCGACCAGATTCTGATTATAACCGGTGCGAACATGGCAGGGAAGTCAACATATATGCGGGGAGTTGCCCTTATTGCAGTCATGGCACAGGCTGGCAGTTTCGTCCCGGCCACCCATGCCAGGATAGGGGTGATTGACCGGGTTTTTACGCGGGTTGGCGCCTTTGACGACTTGGCAAGCGGTCAGAGTACTTTCATGGTGGAAATGCTGGAAATGGCGAATATCCTGAATAATGTGACCCCGCGGAGCCTGGTTATCCTGGATGAGATTGGCCGCGGTACGAGTACCCTGGACGGGTTCTGCATTGCCAGGGCTGTGCTCGATTTCCTCCACGGAAAAGGTACAACAGGGCCAAGGACACTCTTTGCCACTCATTTCCATGAACTGGTCTCCGCAGAGGCGGAGTTAAAGCGGGTGAAGAATTATCACTTTGCAGTGAAGGACACGGGCAAAGAAGTAATATTCTTAAGAAAGCTCATTCCAGGGGCTACAGACAGGAGTTATGGAATCCATGTTGCGTCTCTTGCCGGAGTCCCCCGAAAGGTGATTACCAGGGCAAATGAGCTTTTAGCGGAGATGATGCGCAGTGATCAGGGGACTGGAGTGACAATCAAGAGGTTTACCCAGATGCTCCTCGTCGATCCCGGGGAAGGTTCCTCACACCCTCTGGTGGAAGAGATAAAATCTATCAATCCCGATTCACTGACTCCTCTCGAGGCGCTCACGTTCCTCTATGAACTGCATAAAAAGGCACAGGATGGTGGCTGAGTCGCAATGAGGGTGGATGATGCGAGGATTTGCGTCCTCGACAAGGATGATGCTGCCCGCATCGCGGCAGGGGAAGTAGTGGAAAGGCCTGCATCCGTCGTTAAGGAATTGGTGGAAAATGCAATTGATGCGGGATCAGAGAGAATTGAGGTTGAAGTTATTTCAAAGGGAGGCAGCATCCGGAAAATAAGGGTGAGTGATGACGGGGAAGGAATGCATCACACGGATGCAGGTCTGGCATTTACCAGCCATGCAACAAGTAAAATTCAAAGTATTTCTGATCTGCCGGAATGCCGGACTCTCGGGTTTCGGGGGGAGGCGCTGGCCAGCATTGCCTCGGTAGCGAGGGTTACAATCACCACCAAACCCCGGAAGTCATCTGTACTTTCAGGGACCAGGATAACCAGTTTGGGGGGGGAAATTGTAGAGAATAAAGAAGTCGGCTGTCCCGAAGGAACCACAGTCCTTGTTGAGGATATCTTTTTTAACACTCCTGCCCGGAAAAAGTTCCAGAAATCGCAAAAAGCCGAGATCGCATATATCACGGCGATGATGGAGCGGATTGTCCTTTCGCATCCTGCCATCTCGTTTCGCTTTCTATATAACGGGAGGGAAAAATTTGTCACCCAGACGGGAGGCGACCCTGGCTCAGCGATTTCAGCCCTTTTCGGCAGGGAATATGTGCAAAACCTGATAAAAATCAATGAAACAGGAAAACTTGTTGCGTTGGAGGGATACATTTCCCGTCCGACTCTTTGTCGCCAGAGTCCGTATCAGATGTTTCTCTCGGTTAATTCCAGAGTGGTGTATTCACGGAGCATAATCGAAGCAATAAAGGCTGGCTATGGGACCCTTCTTCCGTCTGACACGTTTCCTGTAGTCTTTCTGGAGGTGTCCATCAACAGGGAGTTAGTCGATGTGAATGTGCATCCTGCCAAGAGGCAGATCCGTATCAGCCGCGAAGAAGAGGTGAAATCAGAAATTGAGAAAATCATCGGCAGAACACTTGGTATCCATGACCTGGTTCCCGGAAAGCATGGCGAAAGTCTCCCGGAAATGCGAAAAAAAATTACATATACCAATCCGGTAGCCACCCCTGGACTGATAAGGGAGCCTACCCCCGCAGAGATCCGGGCAACTGACCGTCAATTGAGGCAGACCTCTCTGTTCTCAACACAGGATGCCACTCATCCCGGAGTCCCCGACATGGAAGTGATCGGGCAGCTGGGTGAAACGTATATTCTGGCCCGGACTGCGGAAGAAGACCTGCTCCTTATCGACCAGCATGCTGCCCACGAAAGGATCCTGTATGAGCAGATTGCAGATCAGGAAGGCCCCCAGGTCTCCCAGGAACTGATATCGCCAATCACACTGCATGTTTCGCCGGGAGAATACTCGGTATTGAAGGAACATCTTAATCTCTTTCAAAAGGAGGGTTTCGGCCTTGAGGAATTTGGAAGTGGCTCGTTCCTGGTGCGTTCTGTCCCAGTATTCCTGGGGAGAAATGAGGATCCGTCACTTATCAGGGATATCATCGCCGGGTTACTGGATGAAGACATCCGCACGGGGATTGGAGAGCGTGAAAGGATCAGGAGAGTAGTTGCATGCCGGGGGGCGATAAAGGCCGGCACCATATGTACACCTGACCAGTGCAGGCGTCTTGTTGCGCAGCTAAAGGCAGCAAAAAATCCCTGGACCTGCCCTCATGGGAGACCGACCATGGTACTTTTTCCAAAAAAGAAGATAGATGCGATGTTCAGGCGGGTATAAAAGTGGAGTCATTACAACGGGAAGGCATTTATCAGATGACTGTTCAGCTCTATGCGAGCATGAATCGCAGTCCCCGCCAACTATAAAGGAGGTATGTATGAGTAACAACTTGATCAAAGTGATATCCATTGGTTTTTTCGTGGCCATGCTTCTCGTCTCCATTCCCTGTGTGGCGTTGGATAATTCTCTTATAAACCGTTATATCACTACCAGTACCTCGGTGTCCGGCCAGGCAGTGGTGAATGAAACGACCACTATCCGCTGGAGTACGGTTTCGGAGGGAATCCCTGACAAAATGGAATGGAGCAGCATCTCTGTTCGCCAGGGGCCGGTGTCAGAGAGCTGGACATCAAGTCTTGCTGTGGGATCGGGAGAGGAACGGCTTTCCTGGTTCTTCCAGAGGACCGGGTCACTGGGAACTGTCTCCTTGAGGCAGCTCCTCGACCAATATCACTGATTTTTTTCAAACTTTTATTTGTTCAACCGGGTTTCACATATCGGAGCATATCGAATTTGCGTTGTAGACCGCGGGCACTTCAATCCGTTTGGCTTCCGGGATGGCATATGCAAGGGCATAATTATACACAATCCTGTGAGGCGACTGCATCCGGTACAGAACATATTGTCCGGGTCGCAAGGTCGGATCGGGTAAGAAGATCAACACGCTGGTCCTGTATCATTGTCACCTCCCTTGAATAAGTCTCGGATCCGATGAGAGATACTCCAGCGTACGAAGTGCACTCCGCTCCTTGTCCTTGATCTCCAGCATAATATCTAGATCCAGATCTCCGACATTTCTGATAAACGACCCGAAGTTATCGATATCAATCGAATTTGCATGAGTTCCCGGCCTTTGGCCTGGTTTTTGCGAACTGTAATCAGCCATTGGCAGGCCATCATGTCTTTCCCATGTCGCTGCCGCAGCGGTAATGGCCTCTTTTTCGGTCTCACCAGAATTATTGAGGCTATGATGAAAGGTATCGATAATAACGGGAATGCCTGTCAGTTCCCGGATCTCCAGGCAGTCTTTTATGCGGTAACTTCTCTCGTCATTCTCGATTGCAAGATGCTTCTGTGTTTTTTGGTCCAGCCCGTTGTTGTAGATTTTGATAAACCGTTTTTTTGCCTCATCCCTGTTCCCATATACTCCCCCGACATGTATCTGGATTTTTGCCTCCGGACCAAGGCCCATGCACTCAAGTACCTCGGCATGGTACCGTAATTCCTGTATGCTTCTCTCCACCACGTCCTGGCGAAGCGAATTGATCACCACGAACTGGTCAGGGTGCATTGATATCCTGATGTCATTGCGCTTTATATAATCGCCAATTTCAGCCATTTGCCGGGCGAAGACCTCCTGCCATTGCACATCAAGAACCGGATGCGATGCGAAAGGGACGAGATCGGAACTTATGCGGAAGAAAAAAATTCCATGAGCAACATTAAAGGAGAGGATCTGCTGCAGGCATAGAAGATTCCCTCTGGTCACCTCAGCGAATCGTTCGGGAGAATATGACGCAAGGCGAAAGGTACGATTCCCCCGGCAGTGAATGGAGGTATTGATGCAGGGATATCCTATCTTCATGATTTCAATTCGGAGTACCGGCGAACGAGAGAAGATGCCTTTTTCTCCCGCGTAAATGACTCGGGTTCCGGATTCCTAATTAGGCTCATTCCCAAGATTGATAATTCTTGCCTGACTGATATAATCCCACCCGGCTTATTTCTTAACATAATCGGTTATTCGGAAAAATTTCCCATCAGGCAAATTCAAACATGAAGACATTATCCACGAGTGAATTCCGGTCAGCCGTCTATGCATTCTACAGCAGGAACCGGAGGGATCTTCCCTGGAGAGAAACACATGATCCCTATTGCATACTGGTTTCCGAGATAATGCTCCAGCAGACACAGGTTGAGAGGGTAATTCCTAAATATGAATCTTTTATCAGCAAATTTCCCGATTTCGAGGCATTATCTTCCGCAAATTCGGGTGAGGTGATCAGGGAGTGGCAGGGGCTCGGATATAACCGCAGGGCGGTTGCCCTCACACGAATTGCGGACTGCGTTGTGGAGGAATATAACGGAGATCTGCCCGAGAATGAAGATGCCCTCCGTGACCTCCCCGGGATAGGAAAAGCAACTGCCGCAGCCATCATGGCCTTTGCTTTTGGGCAACCCTCCGTTCTTATCGAGACAAATATACGCCGGGTGTTTATCCATTGTTTCTTTCCGGAAAAAGGAAAGGTCAGCGACCGGGAGATTCTGCCGCTGGTGGAGGTGACACTTGACCGCCGGAATCCCCGTGACTGGTATTATGCATTGATGGACCTGGGATCGGCGCTGAAAAAAAAAGAGAATAATCCCAACAGGAAAAGTACGCATTATCGGCGGCAGTCACCATTCGAGGGATCGAACCGCCAGCTGAGGGGCCAGTTAGTCAGGATCCTGGCAGAGGAGGAAGTTATTGCCATGGATCAGGTTCTCTCCCGTATAAAAGCCGATCCGGACCTTGTGCGTTCACTTCTTTTACACCTGGAGGAGGAAGGATTTCTGGCAATAAAAAACGGGACGGTCCGAATCGCATAAAGAAAAAATAGTATCCAGTGCTTCGCCCCTTCGTAAGGGCGTGCATGATACTGGGAATTGATTATCCTTTACAGGGTGATTTGATTCCCGGAAAAATATGGGAGAAATCGCCTTCTATCACTTCTCGATCAGCCACGCAGGAAATATCCGATGAGGATTAAAAGAAGTCCGCAATAGAACATGATAGCCCATGGCCATGAAAACCCTAAATTAATTGTGGAGAAACCCTTCAGGTCCTGAATCAGGAGAAGGACGAAACCGGCCAGAAAGCATGCCAGGCTCAATTGTTTTTTTGTGCTTCTTTCCATTGATAATCTCTCTCCATATTCTCTCTATTATTGTGTAGTGGGAGGATGCATATATTCTGTGCAGGTGGATGTGACAATTCCTGACAATTCCGGATATCCCATTTAAAATGTTCCCGCTACCACGGAAAACAGGTCAGATTCTGCAACAGGGGGCTCCCGCGGAGTCCCTATAACAATCCTCTCTTCAGGGTAGCCGAGTTTTTCACAAAGAGCTATCCTCGTGAGTTCTCCTGTATCCTGGAGGATTGTACCCAACGCACGAAGATCGAATTTTGGGTCTGCGATCAGGAAAACCACTTTACCCCTGGCAATCTCCTGTGCAGCTTCCCTGCAGGCCTTTCCATGATCCTTTCCGTGAGCGACCACCACTGTGAACCTGTAAATGGGTATATGAAGCCTGGCTGCGGCGATCTGCAGGGAAGAGATGCCCGGGATGATCTCACCTTCCAGGTATCCCAGCCCGGCCAGCATTGGGTCTCCTGTGGAGAGCACGACTGCCGCGTCAGGAATGGACCGGAGGGACCCGTAATCCGAAATCTCATGTACCGTACAACTGTCATTTATATGCCCTGAAGCCAGTTCGATGGCTCTTCGTGAGCCATAGATAAGATTTGCCCCCAAAATAGCCTCTATCGCCTTCACAGTAATCATTCCCGGGCCGCAACCCACGCCTACAATCATCATCCCGAATCACCCACAATCTCTCCTTCCCTGTTCACCAGCACCACCCGAACCCCTGGATAATGCTTTCTGGCCAGAGTAAATGCATGTTCCATACGCTCACGAAATCCCTGCGATTCGGCCAGCTCTTCGACTGTATGGCATCCCGTGCCGTCAAGTATCGCCGGGTCGAAAAATTTCAATATAAGGGCAGGAAGGCCACAGAGCACCGTATCCCGGTTCCTGCGGGAAAGGATCTCTCCGATCTTTCCGCCTGCAAGCACTATATCATACCCGGGAAACAACAGGCGGGAGTATCGAAGACCGGTCCTCCCTGTGGTAAGGACGACTTTTTCAGGGGCGACCGCCCGCTCTATTGCCGATTCGGTAAGGTGGTCATCCCAGGGCTCGACAAAACCTGTAGTACCAAGGATGGAGATCCCGTCACATACTCCCATACGGGGATTGAGGGTCTTTTTTGCAATATCCCTCCCGCGGGGCACGGAGAGGGTGACTGACACCCCGTCAAGTCCGGTCTCCTCCAGTGCCTCGTCTGCCGACCGCAGTATGCAGTCCAGGGCAGGAATACTTATTGCCGGATCTCCCTTGCGATTGCGGGGCGTGTGGCGATTGAATATCCCGATTCCATCGCCGGGGACTAACTCCATGCCTTTTTGTGAGGGTTGCGCAACAGCCAGAAATTCAAGTCCGGCAGTTACATCTCCTGGATAATCTCCGGGATATTTACTGGCAGAGGATTGTCCCCCCGATCCCGTTACAGGAACAGTGACGCTGATTCCACACGGGAGTTTCACTTTCACTTCATTGACCGGACTCTTAAGGGAGAGAATGGCAGCTTTGCAGGATGCAGCAGCGGTAGTTCCCGTAGTGAACCCACGTTTAAGTATCATTCCTGAAGCGGTGAGCACCGCAAGACCCAGTTTTACAGCCTCAAGATCATCCGGTGCATGACACTTCTCTATCCAGGCTTCAGGATAGGAAAATCCGGTAACCGGATCAGTCAGTCTCATTTTCCTGCTCACGGCCATGCAATTCGGAGTATATAGTGATAATCTCGTTCATTGCCGCCACCGCCACCGGCGTGCCTCCCCTTGTCCCTTCCACGGAAATTGACGGCACGGAAAGTTTCCGGAGCTCCTCTTTTGACTCGGCTGCATTTACAAAACCTACTGCGGAGCCGATTACAAGGGCAGGAGATTTCCCTTCCCGAATCATGTCGCATACAACCAGAAGGGCTGACGGGGCATTCCCGATCACCACGATGGCCCCGTCCATTACATCGCTGAGTGCCAGAATCCCTGCGCTGGTACGGGTAATCCCTCTCGACTCTGCTATATCGGCTCCATAATCCAGCGCACAGAGGACCCTGCTATGGTGTCCCTTCTTCAGGATGCCTACCTGGACCATCCGTATATCAGTAATTACAGGCACACCGGAACGCAGCGCTGCCAGGCCGGAACCGACCGGATCATTGCGGAAGCGAAGGAGTGCGGCCATGGAAAAGTCTCCGACCGCAATGGAGCAGCGCTGGGTGACCCGATCTTCGTATCCCTCGTTCCCGAGTGTTTCCATTGCGAGCTTTCTGCTCCGCGAGGAGATCTGGTAGGCCTCATCAGTCGTTGCCCCCAGATCAATATACGTATTTTCTATGGTATCCCCGCGGCGTGATGATTCCTCTTTCATCCTCTCCAATCCTCCATATCCTGCTTTCTTCTCCTCCCACTATCACGGTGGAATGCATATCAACCCATCCTTCGAGGCGGTCTATTTCGCCCAATGTGGTGATCCGGATCTCCTCCCCCTCCCTGTAGCCATTTTTTACTATACCTACAGGTGTCCCCGGACCACGGTATCTTGCGGCAATCTCCATGGCAAGGGCGAAATTGTGGGGCCGTCCCCTGCTCCTCGGGTTATAGAGGGCCACAGGGATTCCAATCGAGAATACGCCATTGAGTCTCTTTTCGATCACATCGAGAGGGGTAAGCAGGTCCGAGAGACTTATGACGGCGAAATCCCCTGACAAGGGGGAACCCAGGAGAGATGCAGCCGCATTTGCCGCTGTCACCCCGGGAATAACCTCTACACTGATATCAGATCCATGTTGTTGTATGATCTCAAGCACTATGCTGGCCATACCGTATACACCGGGATCACCCCCACTCACCATGGACACCACATGGTCTGATGCCAGTTCGATGGCTCTTTTTGCCCTCTCAACCTCTTTTCCCATCGAACTGCGGATGACTGTTTTTCCATGCAGTAACGGAAGAAGGGGAGCAATATATGATTCATTCCCGATTATATACTCGGACTCTTCAAGTGCCCGTAGTGCTCTCCGGGTCATATATTCCGGTATTCCGGGACCGGAACCCACGAGATAGAGCTTTCCGCGGGATTTATCTGGCGATGGCAATTGTCACACCTCCGTACACTTTTTTTGGGAGCACCAGCTCTTTTTTCCTGGCAGCAGCCAGTGCACAGGGTTCTGCCACACCAGGCAGTCCGATTTTGCCTGCACGGGAAGGGGAGGCAGGAGGATGAGCAGTTATTGTGGCATCGTCCAGAAACAGGAGGGTACCGTTCATTGCTCTCACCGCCTCAATGAGCCCTTTTTCATGCAATTTCTTCTCGGTGGTCGCATAGATCATCACCTCTTCCGCAACGATTCCGGCATCGGCAAGGGCTGTATGTATGGCCTCTTTCACCTGGAGCATGGATATTCCTCTCCTGCATCCGATTCCCAATGAAAATTCTCCTTTTTTCAACAGAACGGATATGCCCGGCCCGCCGATGACGATTGAGGGGCTGGGCGCTGAAAATACACCCACCTCTCCGTCCAGGATGGCTGCATTCACCGCCCGCGTTGAATCCCTGTTCAGCACTGCCAGGTCCATTGCGTCTGCCATGACTTCAACCGCAACTTTCCCGGCAGTCTCGGTGGCGGTAGTGATGACCGGGGCAATTCCCATTCCCAGAAGTTTCCTTGCCATGTCATTTCCTCCGTGATGCCCCCCTATCAAAGGTATCGCATAGGAAAGGTCGGGGCTGACAACCACCACAGCAGGATCATTCCACTTATCAACAAGCAGGGGAGCAATATTCCGCACTGCTATTCCCATGGACATGACTGCAACAAGACACCGGTAGCGGGAAAAGGACTCCCTGAAACTGTCATCTTGATAAATCATCAAATCTGAGCCGAGATAGTCGGCAATTCGCCTTGCGGAAGCCTCGAATCTGGGAAGGGAAATGACTACATCATTCATGAATAGAGGGCGGACCTCCGATGCCCTGCGTGTGCCGGGGAGAGAATTCCTCCTATTATTAGTAATGCAGTGCGGTTAATTCCTGCATCGCTTGCCTTCCGGGCGATATCTGCCACAGTGCCGGTAATGATCTTCTGGTCAGGCCAGGTCGCTTTATAGACTACCGCCGCCGGTGTCTCGGGGGGATATTGTACTTTTGAGATAACTTCCTCAAAGTGAGCGGCTCCCAGAAATACCACCATGGTGGCTCCATGACCGGATAGTTCTGTGATATTATCATAATCCAGTGTTTCCCCGGCAGGGCGGGTCACGATTACCGTATCTGACACTCCTCCCAGGGTCAGCTGCGTCTGGAGTGCCGCAGCAGCACCGAACATGGAGGAAACCCCGGGAATTACCTCGTACTCAATTTCTTCCTCGCGGAGCCTTTGCATCTGTTCTACAATGGCCCCGAATAGTGAAGGATCACCCGAATGAAGCCGGACAACTCTCTTTCCAGACCGGGCATGGGTGACCATGAGCGGTACAATCTCTTCTAAGGTTTTTCCCCAGCTGTCAACCTTAATAGTTGCATGAGAACGGTCCACAAGGGCAGGATTGACCAGTGAGCCGGTATATATGAGCACGTCTGCCCGTTGCAGAAGGTCATTTCCCTTGACGGTAATAAGATCAGGATCGCCGGGTCCGGCCCCGACAAAGTATATTTTCTCCATTCAGCGCCCCGCATACATGATACTCATATAATCACTCGTTTCTGGAAGATTATCTGTAGAAAATATTTTTGTGTCTCCCATAAACATCCTTTCCACCAGGATAAAAGAACTGTAACCTTCCTGCATCAGTTTTTCAGCAATTAATTTAGGTTTCCGCACTTTGAGGATTATCCTGTACCTGGGCTCCCTGCCATCAGTCACTAAAAATCCATCTGACAGGGATATCCCTGCCACGGATGCGAATGCGGTAATCGAACTCACTCCCGGTTCTGTACAGAACCGGATATCCGGGTGGCGTTGTTCCATAACCTCACAGAGCCTTGAGAAGGTGGAGAAGAAATTTGGGTCACCCAGGATTCCGAGCACTGCCATACCTTCCATGGCCACTCCGGCGATACGTTCTGAATTCCTCTCCATGCAGTCCCGGATAATGCCCTCATCTTCGGTCATGGGAAACTCCAGAATTTCTGCTTCCCTGTAGGGCAATACAAGGTTATAGGCGATTTTTCCCGGCACAAAAACTACATCGGCTTCTTTAATGAGCCTTACAGCCCGCAAAGTGAGCAGTTCCGGGTCTCCAGGCCCCAGCCCCAGTCCTACGAGCACTCTGCACACCCTCCGACAATGACAAAAACCGGGTCATGTGGCTTGAACATCATGCCCCGCCCCAGTGGGTATGATCGCGAAACTGATACAAGAATTGCCTCTTTGAAGATTCCAAGCCTCTTCATCTCACTGATGGCTTCATGCATAGTTTCTATCAGCACCGCATTCACCACGACCGAACGTGCCTCCTTTTCTGCCAGTAGCGTAAGAACCCGGGAAAGATCCCGGGAGCCTCCCACGAATGCCGCATCCACAGTCTCGAATCGCTCCAGAAAATCAATCGCTTCTTCACAAAAGAACTGTGCATTCTGCACACCAGCACGCGATGCGCATTCACGTGCATAGTTCACTGCCTCTATGCGTGTATCTGCTCCATAGACCCATTTCACCATCGGAGCCGCATTGAGTGAAACTTTCCCGGTGCCACATCCGATGTCCAGAAATATATCGGATTTTTGGAGCCTTGATTTGAAAAGGGCTATTGCCATGACCTCATCTTTCGTCGGTCCGCCGGGCAGATTCATCATACACCTTCTCAAACTAAAGTTGTTTTAATGTATTAATTGCTTGTTTTCCGGATTGTCAGGAAGCTATTTGAGGTAATATCTCCGCTTTGTTAAATGCGTAACCTGAAGCGGCGCCCTTGTTACATGATGTGCGTTTCCCGATGCTGCCCAAAGGTGGCGGTTTTTGTTCCCGCGGCCCAAAAACCAAAAATTCTTCTCCCGCAATGCACTCAAATTCTCCGGGTATCGGTGCAAACAAATTGATTATCCGGTGACATGGAATTCGTTTCACCGTTTGTAATATACGAATGAAAGAGGAAATATTCGATTTTTTAAATCAAATCGGAATCAGACTTCTGTCGTCCTCCCTGTACATATTCACAACCTCGCCGATAACGATGACTGCAGGAGGCGATACTTTCCTATCCCGGGCGATAGCTCCGATATCTTTCAACGGGCCGGCAGTCACTCTCTGGTCAGCCCGCAATCCCCTCTCGATAATTGCTACAGGGGTGGATGGATCTTTTCCATGTTCAATTAAGGCTCCGGCGATAAGCGCGAGGTTTTTCACACCCATCAGGATCACTATGGTACCTCTGCTTTTGGCAAGAAGGCTCCAGTCCAGGGCTGATGCCGGTTTTGTGGGATCCTCATGGCCGGTAAGGATGGTGACCTGCGAGGCATATTTCCTGTGTGTGAGGGGAATGCCCACTGCACCGGGTACTGCCACTGCACTTGTGACTCCCGGCACCAGTTCAACCTCGATGCCCTCTCTTTTAAGGACCTCAAGTTCCTCTCCACCCCTGCCGAAGACAAAAGGATCGCCTCCTTTCAGCCGGACAACCGATTTACCCTCCTTTGCCCTGGCTACCATGATGGACTCGATCTGGTCCTGCTCGAGGACATGCCGGCTCCCGTATTTTCCGCAGTCTATCGTTTCTGCGCCTTTCGGTAGTGTGGCCAGGATATCTTCGCCTGGTAACTGATCAAAAAGCACCACATCTGCATGGTCGATAACCTCCCTTGCCCGGCAGGTGAGAAGTCCCGGTCCTCCGGGCCCTGATCCCACGAGATACACCTTACCTGTCATCATCCAACCCCAGTTTCCGGTACGCGTCCCGGATTAATTCCCGTCCTTCTACGCGAAGAGAGCGTCCGCATTTCCTGGCGTTCTCCAGCGAATCGATATCTTCCCGAATCCTCACTGTCTGCGATCCGTCAAGTGCCAGGATCTCGGCAATGAGATGACCGTGCCTGCAATAAATGCCCTGCGGAGTGAAACACCCGCCTCCCACCTCTTCCATGACAGCCCTCTCCGCTTCCACGTCATGCCGGGTCGCAGCATGGTCGAGCAGTTGTATTATCTCCACTATCCCGGGCTGGTCGCTGTTCACAACAGCAATCGTCCCCTGGTTTGGAGAAGGCACAAACTCGCCCGGATCAAGCCGTTTTCCCGGGAGATTGAGGTTCATACGCTGTATCCCTGCTTCGGCCAGTATAATGGCATCATAATATCCTTCTTTTAGCTTTCGGAGACGTGTATCCACGTTTCCCCGCAGTTGCCTGACATCCAGCGAGGCATCCGACCGGAGCAGCTGGGCCCGCCTCCTGGTGCTGGAAGTCCCCACTACCCTGATTTGATCGGCATTGGCGGTATGGGCCATAAAATCAGCCGGGGAATCGCGCTCCAGTATTGCGCCGGTGACGAGGCCGTTTGGTCTAATGGCTGGAATGTCCTTCATGCTATGGACTGCGGCGTCGATATGCCCGGAAAGGATTGCATCGTCAAGCGCCCTGACAAAAACTCCCTGGCCCCCAATTTCATGAAGGGGAACGCTGGTTTCTGTGTCGCCTCTTGTGGTGATTATAACCTTCTCAGTTTCGATGCCATGTCCGGCAAGGAGGCTGCAGACCTTGTCCGCCTGGACCATTGCCAGGCGGCTTCCCCGGGTCCCGATTCTCAGAGGCATGTCCGGTAGGCTTCAACGATCTGTTCGATATCCTGTTCTGTATGGGCGGTAGAGAGGAAATTGGTTTCAAACTGCGAAGGCGGGATGAAAATCCCCGATTTATACATGGCATTCCAGAAACGGCCAAATTCTGTGGTATCGCATTCCCTGGCCTGTACATAGTTGGCCGGAGGGTGCTCCCTGAAGAAATACTTGAACATGGAGCCGATCCGAACAAAAGAACCGCTTCGGCCCCCTCCTATGCTCTCTTCGATCGTCTTTGCAGATCCTTCCAGCCTGTCATAGATGTCCTTGTGACTGTGAATCCACCTTATTGTGGTTATTCCTGCAGCGAGGCTCAAGGGGTTGCCGCTGAATGTACCTGCCTGGTAGACCGGTCCCTGTGGAGCCACCAGCTCCATCATCTCCCGTGACCCGCCAAACGCACCAATAGGGAGGCCGCCTCCAAGGATCTTGCCCAGAGTGGTGATGTCGGGCCTGACTCCATAGTATGCCTGGGCGCCCCCGATGCCAAGCCTGTAGCCTGTGATTACCTCGTCGAAGATGAGCAGGACATCATGGGCTTTTGTGATTTCCCTTGCTCCCTGCAGATACTCCTTTGCCGGGAGGATGGGCCCGATATTTCCCATAACCGGTTCCAGTATGAATGCTGCGATATCCTGGCTTGAGGACAGGATCGATTCAAGGGATTCAAGGTCATTGTAGGGCACCTGCCTTGTATGGGACACAAGGTCGGCCAGCACACCTGCAGAATCCGGAATCCCCATGGTTGTGGCACCTGACCCGGCTTTTACTAAAACTCCGTCATGGGCGCCGTGGAACCCTCCCTCAACTTTTATGATATCCTTTCGACCGGTAACTCCCCTGGCAAGCCGGATGGCGGCCATGGTAGCCTCCGATCCACTGGATACAAACCGTATCATGTCCATCCCCGGGTGGTCGCCCGTGACCAGCGATGCAAAATCGGGTTCAAGCGGTGTAGGGGTGCCATAGAGCCACCCCTCCTCCAGCTGGTCGAGAATGGCTTTTCGGATTGCGGGGTGAGCATGCCCGAGCAGAAGCGGCCCGTAGCCCATGCAGCAGTCGATCAGGACGGTGTCTTCAACGGTGGTTATTCTGCTCCCTGCAGCCTTTTTTGTATAGAAGGGATAGGGTTTGATAGCCCTGACGGGGCTGCTGACACCTCCCGGCATCACGTGTCTGGCTTTGGCAAACAGGTCACTGCTCTTCATCAAGCCACCTCGCTAGATCCCTGGCAAAATAGGTGATGATCAGGTCGGCACCTGCCCGTTTCATGCCCGCCATGCTCTCCATCACCACGTCCTTTTCGTTCAGCCACCCGTTCCGGGCTGCAGCTTTTATCATGGAATACTCGCCGCTCACCTGGTAGACTGCGACCGGCAATCCCAGTGTTGCCACCCGGGCAACAAGGTCGAGGTAAAATCCCCCCGGTTTGACCATCAGGATGTCCGCACCCTCTTCCCTGTCAAGGAAAGATTCTAAAAATGCCTCCCTGCCGTTGGCCGGGTTTATCTGGTATGTTGACCTGTCACCAAATGCAAACCCCGAATCAGCAGCATCCCGAAATGGCCCGTACAAAGCGCTTGAAAATTTGGTGGAATATGACATGATAGCCACCTGTTCAAATCCGGCCTCATCAAGGGCGCTTCGTATGGAGGTAACCATCCCGTCAAGCATACATGAGGGGGCAACAATATCGCATCCGCAACTGGCATGGCTCACTGCAATCTTTTCCATTATCTCAAGCGACGGGTCGTTTAGGAGATCGGTCCCCGAACAAGTCTCCCCTATAATCCCGCAGTGGCCGTGATCAGTATATTCGCATGCGCATACATCTGTGATCACAACCATTCCAGGAACGGCGGACTTGATATCGCGTACGGCCGACTGGATCACCCCGTCCTGGCTGTAGGCAGAAGTGGCCATGCTGTTTTTCTCCTTCGGAATGCCAAAAAGCAGGATAGACCTGATTCCCGAGTCATAAAGCTCCCGTGCCACCCTGGAGGCATCGGCGGGGGGATAACGGAACTGGCCGGGCATCGAGGAGATGCTGACAGGGGAGTGTGCGGTCTCGTCGATAAAGACGGGAGCAATCAGATCTGTTTTGTGAATCTGGTGCTCCTCAAAAAGCGGCTGCAGCAGCCTTCCCCGCAGCCTTCTCATTCGTCGTTGCGGATACATAAATTATCACCTCTTATTATTGCGGCGACCAGCGATTCAGCATAATCCAGGTCACCGGACTCTGCACACATCCTGATGGAGACCGTGACATCTGAGAGGAGCTTTTTCACCATGACGCGGGTCAGGTCATCCATTACCTCGCGGGTCCGATCGTCCACGGTATCCAGGCGGCCAAGTGCCCGATCCCTTTCCCGAATGCGAATAGACTCGGCCCACCTGTGAAGTGTGGCAAGCGTGGAATCTGCAACCTTTGCATTCAGCAATTTTACGAAATGGTCCAGTTCTTCATTGATGTAATTGATGGCCTTCTCAGCTTCTGATTTCCTGCTGTCCATGGTAAGCTTGTTGATCCGCCTCAGGCTGTCGATGGTGAAGAGATATACTCCGTCGATTTTCTCAACACCTTCTTCCACATCTCTTGGCTGGGCGATATCAATGATGATAAGCGGTCTGGGGTGGCCGTCAAGGGGCCAGCAGCGCCCCTTCATCACGTCCCGAAGTTCTTCGTACTTAATCATGGGATGGGGCGCGGATGTGCATGAGATGACAACATCGGAGAGGAGGAGGTAGCGGCGCATATCATTGAGTTTCACCGCTTTTCCCCCGATTTTTTTAGCCAGGATTACTGCCCGTTCATATGTCCTGTTAGCTACGTACATTGCGGTAAGATCCTTGGCGGCAAGGGCCTGGGCCACCAGCATACCCATCTCGCCTGAACCAATTACAAGAATATGTTTGCCCTTGAGGCTTTCTAACTGTTCTTCGGCCAGTGTAACCGCAGCCGATCCGATAGACACCGCACCCCTGTTAATCTGTGTCCGCCTCCGTACCTCGACTCCTACATGCACTGCCTTGTTGATACCGAGTTCGAGGAAAGGACTGGATGTCTGTGCCTGCTGGGCCATAGCCATGGCTTTTTTCAGCTGGCCGAGTATCTGGTCTTCTCCTACGATCATGGAATCCATACCGCAGGAAATTTCCAGGAGGTGCCGTAATGCGTCTCTCCCATTGTAGATAGAGAAATCACGTCTCCCCTCCTCAACCAATAAATCCTGTAGTGCCTTAGTTTCGCCATGGATCAGAACTTCGACTCTGTTGCATGTCTGAATGAGCATTACGCCATGGAAGCGGTCGCGGGCCTTCTTTAAAAACTGGTCTTCGTCGGGAAATCTGAACTGTTCCAAAAGATCCACCGTTGCATCATGGTGGGAAAGCCCGGCCATGGCAAGAGGTACGAAAAGCTGCTCATCCATCAGAGGTACCTCGCTTCAATTACGTCCCATGCTTCCTGTTGTCCAGATGAGAGCGCATCCCATACATCCGTATCGCAAAGCACTTCCCAGATGAGTTCTTTCCTCCTTTGAACATGCGGCTGATGTTCTTTCAGAAACGAACGGAGCCTTATCTGGAGAGATATCATATCATCAAGATGAGGACATGATTTTTCCATAAATTCCCTGATATAGCGGGATATGGCAGGACTTGCCCCCTCCGTGCTGATTGCCAGGATATAGTGTTCCCCCCGTATCACCGACGGGATGATGAGATCGCCCGATTCTCCCTGCGCATTATTGAAGAGAATTCCGGCCTTCCGGCAGCACATGCCTATCCGATTGTTCAGGTTCTCGTCCTGCGTGGCAGCAACTGCAAGGAAGGCTCCTTTGAGAAGGGACAACAGGGTTGTGTCTGAAAGATCCGACAGATCAATTTCGTTGCATTCCACATTCATCCCCGAAAACTCCGGAACGAATGACCTGCTTAGTACTCTCACATCCGCCTCCCTGCAAAAAAATGCAGCCTTTCGTGCGCCCACGCCACCCCCTCCGAATATTATGACCGTCTTTTTTTCCAAGTCGATCATCAGGGGTTTCATCACGCTATATTATCTGGCAGACAATTTTAATTAAGGTGTTGGAATGCAAGTGAATTACCTAATCTTTCCAGGAAAATGAAAGGATTTTAATACCACGCTGCTGAAAAACCACCGTTAAAGGGATGTATGAACTGGTCTCACCCGTGGACTTCAGGCTTGTACTCAAATACCTTGGGCTTTTACTCCTGGGGATGGGGGCAGTTCTTTTTGTCCCCTTCTCTATTGCTGTCCTCCTTTCAGAGTTGTTTATCGCTTCCGTATACGGCGTGATGGGGGTCTTTGTCCTGGGACTTGGATACACTCTCCACAGGTTCATCCCTGAGGGAGAGATTCAGTGGAAGGAGGCAATGGTCATTTCAGCCCTTGTTTTTCCAGTGGCTGCATTGATCAGTTCCATTCCTTTCTCCCTCTCTACGGGGATGGGATTTCCCGATGCGTATTTTGAGGCGGTATCGGGTATCACCACCACAGGGCTTTCGGTCGCGCCTTCTGACGCAGGCCTTGTCTTTTTGTTCGCAAGATCCTGGCTCCAGTGGATAGGCGGAATCGGCATCCTGATCATTGTCATTTCACTGCTTGGAATGCCCGGCATAAGTGTATCTAGGCTCTTTGGATCAGCTATCGGAGATCGGAAAATCCGCCCGACGGTTATTGGAACGGCTGCAGTCCTGTTCGAGGTATACCTGCTGATCACAATCGTCTCATTTTTACTGCTCCTGGCAGGAGGTATGGCGCCATTCGATGCTATATGCCATGCCTTCACGACAGTGTCCACCGGCGGGTTCTCCACCCGTCCGGAATCGGTCGCCGCGTTTTCCGGATTTTTTATTCCGGCAATTATCACAATCGGCTGTGTGCTCGGAGCGGTAAACTTCGAGATCTATTCCCGTATGGTAAAAAATCCGGCATTTATTTTCAGGAGCCTGCAGTTTCGATGGTTTGTAATTTTTGCCCTTCTTGGAGTCGGACTTCTTGCATTCACGATGCTCGATAGAGGACCGCTCCAATTCATACTGCCGGAAGCCGCGTTCCAGGCTTTTTCGGCCATTACTACTGCCGGTTTCTCAACTGCCGATCTGGGCGCTTACCCGGACAGTGCCAAGGCAGTGATGTGTGCACTCATGTGGATAGGAGGTTCAATGGGGTCCACGGCGGGCGGGATCAAGATACTAAGAATCATCGTGCTCTTTTCAATCGTCTATATAATTTTTATCAGGTTTTTCCTCCCGCGTGAGGTGATCACGACTCTTAAGGTTGGTGACACGGTAATCGAACCACAGCAGGTTCTCCACCTGGTCACATTCGTACTGCTCTATGGAATAGTCCTGATAGCCTCCTCATTTATCTTCATGGTGCATGGATATTCGTTGGTTGACTCACTCTTTGAGACTTCCAGCGCCCTGGGAACTGTCGGGCTGTCAATAGGAATCACCGGCCCGGCCCTGCCACTTCAATTGAAACTGGTTTTAATCATTGATATGCTCCTTGGAAGAATTGAAATAATCCCTCTTGCCCTTCTCATCTTTCCCCGCACATGGGTGAAGGCGTCCAGGGGAGGGAAAAACAAAAAACCAAAAAAAATGACGGGCGAAAGTAACGGTCGGGGGAATGATTAAACCATCCTCATCCCAATCATCTATTAAAATTCCCGGATAGACCGGGGACCCGGAGGAGATTTTGCATGAGGGTGATCATCGTTGGTGCGGGGCCGCTTGGATTAAACCTTGCCCAGATACTGATCAGGTACAGACACGAGGTGATTATCGTGGAGAAGGATGCGGAGCGGGCCAGGCAGGTTGCAGACACGCTGGACTGTACGGTTATCCAGATGGAAGGCACAAGGCCGGATATCCTCGAAAAAGCCGAGATAAAATCGGCTGATGCGGTGGTGGCTGTCACCAGCCATGACCAGGATAATATCATTATAGGACTTATCGCCCGGACATTCGAAGTCCCTGAGATCATTATCCGTACTGACGACGTCCAGTTCCTCACTGTTGCCAAAAAGCTCGGTTTCCACCACGTGGTCAATCCCTCTCAGACAACATCGCTGATCATCTCCGACAGCCTTCGGGGAGTGGATACCATTGAACTTTCCACCCTGGTCAGGGGGGATGTCCGGTTCATGAGCGCCATCGTGGGAGAGAAACAGGGGGGTAAACACTTAAATGATCTTGAACCTCCGGGAAAAACGGAATATATTGGTCTTTACCGGGGTGACACGTTCCATTTCCGTGGGGAGAATCCTGTACTCCAGGCAGGCGACGAGGTGCTGGTCATTTCCACGGAGGAGCGGGCAGAACAGATCACAAGGCTGTTCCAGGGCGGGGAGCCGCCCATGCCTTTATAGACGACATTTCGATATCCTTAATAGTTCCAAGTGCATATGTAGTGAGCATCGCGCCGATAGTGTAGTGGTCATCACTAGGCGTTGCCAACGCCTAAACCCGGGTTCGAGTCCCGGTCGGCGCATCGCGACAGCACGTTCGATTTCCTACAAATTTTTATAATTTTCACTCGTTTTGCTCCACTTCCCTATATTAAAGTCCGGGATCTACCAGGCAGTATCCAATTTCGTAGGCTTTTTTCATTATCTCTTCATCCTGTCGGACGAAACCCCTGTCAAAGAACCCGTACACCGGAAACTTCTCCCTGACCTGGTAGCCGAGTGCCTCCATGGGTTTAGCCATTGCTTCGATAGCAAATCCCATTTCGGAAGGGTCCACCTGCTCGCATACAGAGAAAATAACGGCAGTTCGATCCCTATCCGCCAGGCGGCTTGAATAATGGCGGGGGCGGTCGTCGGAAAATGTATAGTAAGGATAGAGGCGGTCGATAAAAGACTTCATCAGGCTGGTCACATTGTAATTATAGGTGGGCGAACCGAGGATTATGGTGTCCGAATTCTCAACCTTCGGATACAGCAGGTGCATCCCGTCGTAGAACCGGGAGCAGGTCAAATCTTTCCTGCACCGCTCACATCCGATGCATGGAGTAATGGCATAATCCCGGAGAAATATTATCTCCGTCTCTCCCCCCGCAGTGTTCGCACCGGCAATAATCTCCTTCAAAATAAGGTCGGTATTACCATCTTTCCTGGGACTGCCCGAAATTCCGAGGATTTTCATACCAGTTACATCTTCCGGCAGGAACATGGTCTTTTCGTCGCCGTGAAATATCCTGCACAAAACAGATGCCAGGAGTTTCATCACCTCAACCTGCATATGATACAAATAAACGCTTTTTGTTAATGGGAAGTATGCAAATCACCGCATTGATGCTCTCTTGCGGCAGGCGCCATGATCAGGCAGGATGTAAATTATATCAGAAAGATTTTTACGTTACGGAAATCCTGTGTCAATATTAGCATCGGCCGGGTCAACAGGATCATCTATACTTTTCAAGAGATTTATCGATAATTTGGGAGATATGATCATAAAAGCGAAAGATTAATTCATTTTGAGGAAGTTTAATCCCTTGTAAACGTTATTATTTTCAGAAATTGGGCCATTTTATTGATTATTTAAATTGATAACCCATGTAACATCATATGTTTTCCTTTTACTATATGAGTACTTTTTCATTTTACTATCAGCGAAATAAGCATAAAGCGTCGCTCCTTTTAATAATGCATTATAATTATCTGATGTTACTGAAATTGTATCGAAAGTTGTTGATGATTCCCCCGGATACATTAAATCGAAGAATATTCCAGTTCCTGCATGGGGAACTCCATCATAATCGATTAATCTTGTTGTAGCACCTAATTGGACAGCTTCAGTGCCGAGATTTTCCACAGTGAAATAAATTATTATATCGTGGGCATCAGTTCCTCTTGGTTTTACAGTAATATTATCGAGGGAAACGCTTATTTTATTACTATTATCTTCTAAAAAAACAGGTTCTGCACCAAAATTTTGGCTGGAATCAGACGTTGTTGTGCAACCAATTATTAATAAGAATAAAAGAAGGAATGTTCCGATTAAGATTGGTTTCATAATGAAAGTATTCTATTAAAATATAAAGAAGATTCTAATCAGAAGAAAGAGTATGAAACGGATATTTTTATTGTTTGGTTCTCTGCCAACTTAAAATGGACTGTATGATAAATAAATGAGATCTCATTGAAGTAAAGTATTTCAGATTGAACGCCAGCACGAGCTTCGGTTTACAACGATCGGAGAAAGGAACCGTTTATGTGTGGTCGAATATGAGAACCGCCCAAATCAGGCCCGAGACATGTAAACAGTAAATCAGTTTTTAATGATGATATGCCATAGCGTTCGCCGAGCATGCCGATGAAATACGGGCGGCATTCGTCGATTTACTTCAGGTTGATAACCAGGAACTCTTCTTTCTATTTCTCTGGAGGAATACCCATCGCAGGTCGATGTCGATCAAGCGGAGTTTACGTTGCTCGCACCATTCCCGCAGCTCATGGAAGACCAGTTTCACGAGGTAATCCCGTTCGGCATGCATGTCGTTGAATGTGCTGCTCATAAAAACGCTGACGGTCTTCCATGAGAGGGACATGGATATCATAGAAACTTACCATAGGGTATAAAGAGTGATGGTGTTTTAATTTGGGATGGCAATTCCCAACTTCAGCATATCGCCTATGGCGGTGATTCTCCATATCTATTCGGCCAAATACCTAGGTTCAGGAAGTAGAAGTAGGCATTTTGATCTGATCCACCCGGTCCCTGAAGATCAGAAATAAACTATTTATCGACATCCGCCATTGAAGGAATCAGGCAAAGGTAAGGCGTCCATGAGAAATATGATTCTTCAGATGCAGGATTATTTCATCTCCGGTTTTCGCGGAAGGTCTGCAATTATCATATCCTGCTTAATAATCATCTTTTCCTTTTCCGGGAGCGCACTTGCCGATGTTGTTGCAGCGGAACGCGTCGAGGAATTGTCCGGTATCCTGGGACCGGGTGATGTCCATTTCTATACACTACCAGACCTCCGGCGGGGAGATACACTCTATACCTATGTCGAAGGCCTCTCCGGGAACCTCGATCCCTTCCTTGCCCTCTCCGGTACCGACCTCCATCCCGGGAGACTGAAGGAAGAGTACCTGGCCATGGTTGACCGTGAGGTAACATCCGGCCGCGACCCACTTCTGGCCATCCCTGAAATTGCAGCACGTTTTTTCTATGCATGGGACGATGACAGCGGCCTGGGGTACTCTTCCGCGTTGTCATACACCGTTAGGCAAAGTGGAGATTACCAGCTGATCGTGCTCGGGAGCCCTGCCCATGACACCTTCGGAGCCTACCGGCTTCTTATAGGGATAAACTCCCCCGAGATTTTGGGAGGGGCCGCTGTGACGACCGGCGATACTATCGCCTTTCTCAACCGCTCCGTCACCGATCCCGGAAATTCCGTACAGGAGATCTACGGAAGCCTTCCTTCCGGAAAAGAATCCATTTTCTACTGGGTAAACCCGGTTCGGAAGGAAGATACATTGTATGCGTACCTGGATGCGGGTCAGGGGGCCGTTCCACCGTATCTGTTCCTTAAAGATTACGGGGAAAAACCTGTCGCCATTGGAGTTCCGTCACCAGGCACCCGGGTGAGCACCCTTTCCCATACTTTCTCGGAAATCGGAAGCGGTTACAGGCTGTATGTCGATCGATCCGACTCCGGCGATGTGACTACAGACCTGGCATACCGTCTCCTTATAGGTCTCAATGAACCCGCCGTCCTGTCCGGGGCATCTGAGCTCCGGGGTGAACCTGTTGTTGAAGAGGCTGTGATAGTGTATATTGGGATTCAGCTTGACCAGATCGCTGATGTCAACCAGAAAGAGGAGAACTATGCGGTGGTGGCTACTGTATGGATGACCTGGTATGACCGTGACGTGGCCTTCAGCCCCGATTCCTGCAACTGCAGCTACAAGCTGTATCGAAGCGTTTCGGATTTCACCGACGCTGAGGGATCTCATTTTCCGGAGTTCACCCTGTTCAACCAGCAGGAGCGGCGCTGGACCCAGAATGAACTTATCATCGTGGACCCAGACGGGACGGTGACCTTCTACGAGCGGTTCTGGACACGACTCCAGGCTCCGGATTTCAATTTCCGTCGCTATCCGTTTGACCAGCAGGACTTCTATATCAGGATCGACTCCCTGTATCCGGAGTCATTCGTAGTATTTGCCCCCTGGGAGGAGAAGACGGCAATTGGAGATCAGCTGGGGGAGGAGGAGTGGGTGATCACAGGTTCGGATACGAATATCAGTACGGTCGAGGTCCTGGACAAAAGCTCACGGTACGCCTTCCATTTCCAGGCGGTCCGGAACCTGACATATTATATTTTCCGCATTTTTATCCCTATCTCGATCATCATTATCCTGACCTACATGCCCTTTCTACTGGCAGACTATGGCAGGAGAGCGGACATTGCCTCTGCAAATTTGCTCCTGCTGATATTGTTCAGCTTCACCGTTACGAGTGACCTTCCACGGCTGGGATACACGACGTTTCTCGATATCATACTCGTTATGACATTCATTATCAGCGGTTTCACGGTTGCATATAACCTCTATCTCAAATGGCTTGCGACCGAGAAAGGAGTACAGCTTGCGAAACGGATCGATCATATCATGATATGGTTCTATCCGCTTGCATACCTCGCAGTTATAGTATACCTGATTTTTATTCTCTGAATAAACTCCCTCTTCCGGATTTTGGGTGTTTTTCCATTTTTCAGGGAATATCCATCCTGCATTTAGTTATTTAGGTGAATAAAACTGTTCGCGGAGTCAAGAAAAAACCGTATGAGATACTCTGGCATTATTGGAAATTGAGTCCTTCTTCGCCGGAAGAATTCACCGGATTATAATAATTTTATATCAGGGAAAAGACTCAATACTTTAGCATTGAGATTTGATGAGAACGCGTCGGGCCTGGTTATTCTTATACTAAACTGGAACAATGCTCCTGCAACACTCCGCTGCCTGGACATGATCTCCGGCTGGAACAGACTGAAGGTGGAGGTAATTGTGGTAGATAATAGTTCGTCGGATGAGGACCTTGCCCTACTAGGACAGGCCGGAACAGACTTCAGGCTCCTTCAAAACAATTCCAACCTGGGGTATGCAGGGGGGATCAACGTTGGGATTTCCCTTGCACTAAAAGAAGGGTTCCCATTCATCATGCTGCTGAACTCCGATGCTGTCATAGGGGAACAATGTGTGAGTAAACAAATGGAATGTCTGTCCGGTTCATCGGATCTGGGAGTGATTGGTCCCCTATGTGTGGAACACGGAACTATCTATTCCGGGGGGCGAAACATTGGAGTCTACTCCAATACCAGAATACCCTATGATCCGGCGGATACTGGATCGATCCTTCTCCCCGTCGACTATGTCCCCGGGACGGCCCTGATCGCACGCAGAGAAGCATTTGAAAAGATCGGTCTCCTTGACGAGGAATATTTTTTCAGCGGTGAGATCGCAGATTTCTGTAAAAGATTGCACTCGTCGGGGTTGCAGTGTGCAGTATACTGTGGCTGCCAGGCAACGCATACCCCTGACAGGAACTCGGCGATCCGGGAGACTATATATAATTATTACACCCTGAGGAACAGGTTTCTATTTGTCAGAAGACATTTTCATTATTCCAGAGGCATTTTTTTTATACGCTGGATTGCAGGGGGATTCGTGCAGATAATTCTGGCACTTATTCGCAACAGGGGGAGACGGGCCCGTGCACTCTGGCTTGGGTTACGGGACGGAGTATCCGGGAGGTTCGGGGATCGAAATGACCTCTTCCTTGATTAAGGCTACTGTTGTCATTCCAAACTGGAATGGCCGGCAATGGCTGAAGGGCTGCCTTGATGCTCTCAAAAATCAGGATTACAATAATTTTGAGGTGGTACTGGTGGATGATGCATCGAGTGATGGATCGGCAGAGTACGTTCAGGTCAACTATCCTGATGTGAAGATCGTCCGGAGAACTCAACAGGGGGGGTTTGCGAAAACGGCAAATGCCGGGATAAGAGTTGCATCAGGGGAATATGTAGTCCTGCTAAATAACGATACTATTCCCTCCCCCTCGTGGTTGGGTCGCCTTATCCGGGTTATGGACAGGATGCCGCCGGAGGTGGGAAGCCTTGCATCATGTATGAAATGCATGGACGATCCGGAACTCATCGACTCTGCCGGAGATGTGTTGACCTGGTACGGGCAGGTCCTTAAAAGGGGCAATAAAAGACCGGTAGATGAGTTGGATTGTGCCGGAGAGATCCTCTCTGCGTGTGCCGGAGCGGCATTATACAGGCATGATCTTCTTCAGGATGTCGGGGGTTTTGATGAGGAGTTTTCCAGCTACATAGAAGACATTGACCTGGGCCTGAGGGGGAGATTATCCGGATACACCTGCGTGTATGTCCCCAACGCAGA
>DATKYO010000047.1:0-4286 GCA_035528475.1 Methanoregulaceae archaeon
TCCGGAAAAACTGCCCTTACTCCCGGATCCGTTTCTGTCAGGTTCTGGACGGAAAGACTCGAGATTTATGCCGATCCTCTCCTTAAGGACGTCCTCATTCACATTACTGAAAATGCGATCGGTCATGGGATGAAAATTAAAAACCTCATCGTCACATATCATGAGACCCGTGAAGGGCTCGATCTCATTTTCGAAGATGATGGTATCGGGATCCCGGCAGATAAGAAACAGCGCATATTCGAGTATGATTCAGGGGGGCATGCGGGGATCGGGTTATTCATCTGTCGGGAGATCCTCGGGGTAACGGGTATGACTATCACAGAAACCGGAACGGAAGAGAACGGTGCACGGTTCGTGATCCATGTACCAACTCGTGGTTACCGTATAGAGGGAACAGGAGAGGATGCCCCGGCACGCTCTCTTTTAGTAAGCCAGGCAAAGGCGGGTCTTCGTGGTGCACGGCACACAACCGGAACTATTGTCAGGGAACTTTCCGCAGCGGAGTTTCCGGTTGCAGAATCACTCTGGACAGATTATCACCAGACGAAGGGAGACTCGCGGACAGACCGCATATTTGCGGGATTTTCTGATGATGAGGTCATCTCTGTTGCGCGGTGCCGGAAGCATCCGGACGGGTTTGAGGTAGATGCTGTTTTTACGCCAACCGCTCACCGCGGTCACGGGTATGCACATGCGGTAATGTGGGGCTTGGTTGAAGCATGCGGGCATGACACCCTCTATATGCATTCAGTAAAAAATCTCACCGGGTTCTACAGCCATTATGGTTTTGCCACTATTGCGGAGAGTGAGCTTCCCCCGACAATCCGGGAGCGGTATGCATGGGCGGGGGGTGAAATGGAGGGTGCCAACGTCGCCCCGATGAAACGATCTCCCCTTCCATAAAAAAAATTCAGGTTTTCTCCCCCCCTCGTCACCATATACCTGCCCCTTTCATGAGTGGCGATGGTTCGTATTTCTCCCTTGTCTGCCGATCCCGGTTGGTTCACTTTCTCCCTGCACACCTCACTCCTTAATATATATCTCGTCAACTCTCTCTCCCAGAGATGATCGGTAAGGGTGCATATCTCAGACAGCTGACAGCAGCCACGATGCAGATGAAATCGGTTGCGGTGGGAAAAGAACTGGATGGCAGTTCACCCCCCTCAGTATTCATCGGGAGCTGGAATTATCCGGATGTGTACGCCGGTCCGATGATCGCGCCAATGCATGGTGACACGGCAATCATGGACATGCCCGAATCATGGATCTCCGGGCACAAGAGCCAGGAGGAGATCATCGGCTACCGCCTTAACCTGGTACGGGGCAAGCATAGGGTCAATGCAGATGATCTTGATAACCGGTTTGTCGAAAAACTCCAGGAGATCTCCTTATCGGATACTTCTGTCGAGAGTGAAGTCTCATTTTTAAACCAACCGGAGGGGATGTCGTTTTCTGAAGAACACACCCCTTTTGGGCCCAGTGCTCCGATTGAGCGCTTTGAGATTGAGAGCGGGAGATGGGACCGTAATCTTGAGAAAGTGTTTTACGATACCGACCTGAAATCTGCCGATGCTGTCGTTGACCTGCATAAACGAGGTGTGCCCTTCTCCAGCATCCAGAAAGCATTTTCCGTAGGAACGATGGGGAGGGACAGGGGACGGCGTCTCGTTCCGACCCGGTGGTCTATCACGGCCTGCGACACCATGATCGGTAACAAGCTTCTCCATGATGTGAAAAAATGTGCGGTTATTGATACATGGAGGGTGCATGAATACTCCAGCCTGAACAACAACTACGCGGTGATACTCATGCCAACCGGCTGGCAGTATGAGTGGTCTGAAGCGTTTCTGCACGTCCTGGGAGATGAGGAACTGGTCTTCTCCGACAATGAGGGAACCAGAAAGAAGACTGAATATTCACATCTGGGCGGGTGTTACTATTCCTGCAAGATGGCAGTGCTGGAGGCGCTCGCACAGGAACAGAGACAGGCCGGGGCAATAATCCTGCGGGAGGCACTCCACGGGTATATTCCCCTGGGTGTATTCAATGTGCGGGAGAACGTGAGGAGCGCAATGCGGCAATCACCGCAGGAATTTGAAGATATCCGTTCAGCCCTCTCCCATATCTCAGAAAAATTCACCCTCCCCGTGCAGCGGTTTATCGAGGAGGGCAACCTGCTGAAGAACACCCTTCACGAGCGGCAGTGCACGTTCCGTGACTTTACATCCCCGCCCTACCACAACGATAGAATTACTGGAATGTGACAAAGGAGAAGGTATACAATGGGGCTTTATATCCCTCAGGTAGTATCACAACGGATTATCCTGCACCTGGATATGGACAGCTTTTATGCATCGGTTGAGATGCGGGAACGACCTGATCTCCAGGGAAAACCTGTTGTCATCGGTGCCGATCCTAAGAACGGTAAAGGGCGGGGAGTTGTCTCAACATGCTCATATGAAGCCCGGGCATTTGGTATCCGGTCAGCAATGCCAATATCACAGGCTTTCGTACTCTGTCCTCATGCTGTATTCCTCCCCCCGGACTTTCCACGGTATGTGAAGGCTTCTGCTGACGTTATGGCGATCCTGAAAGCCCATGGTTTCTCTATCCGGCAGGTGAGTATCGATGAGGCGTTCCTGGATGTAAGCCGACTGGGGACATTCCCTGCGGCAAACGATCTCGCAGTCCGGATTAAGGACACTATCCTCACGCAACTCGGACTGACCTGTTCGATCGGTATTGCACCGACAAAAGTGGTCGCAAAGATTGCTTCCGATGTAAACAAACCCGATGGCCTTACCGTTGTTGAACCAGAGAACCTGTTCTCATTTCTTGCACCGATGCCGGTGCGGAAGATTCCCGGTATTGGTAAGAAATCCGAAGCGGATCTTTTCGAGATGGGCATCAGGACCATCCGGGATCTTGCAGCGTACGACATCCAGGTGCTGATTGCACGGTTCGGGCGTTCTGCGATTGCATTGCAGGGTATTGCAACCGGTATTGACACAAGCAAGGTAAAAGAACGTGATAGTGTGAAATCTGTATCCCGTGAAACAACGTTTACTCACGATACGGATGACGAGCAGCTGATTGCTGCAACGATAGATGCTCTGGCAGAAGAAGTGTGCCGGAATCTTTCAGATGAATCCCTGCAATGCAGGACTGTTACGGTGAAGGTGCGGTACCATGGTTTTATCACAAAGACGAAATCCCGGACGCTCCCGTATTACACGGGTGATCCGGCAACGGTGCATACGTGTGCCTATACCCTGCTCCGCGACATTTTTGATGGCCGGAAGATCCGTCTTCTCGGTATCCGCCTGTCGTCTTTTGATAAACGCGACGCCCGGCAGATGACCCTTACGGTGTAAATGACCAGCGCATCAGCTATCATTTATCGGGTTTACCGGGGAAATAGGCGGATTTTTTCCAGGGTCCGGTTATCCTGAGATCACCTTTTCTGGCGACTATAACCATAATCCGGGAATCGGAATGATGAAGGAAAATCAAAAAAAAGTATAGTTTCGATTATTTGCATATGGCAGGAGGAAACGGCCAGCCGTTCTCGCGTGTCGGCCGGCTCAGATTGTGTTTTTTGGTGAATTCTGTGCGCATCGTAGAAACCGTACCCGGCTACAATAAAACCTCCTTTCTTTTTTTGGTAAATCATAATTATTCGATATAATATTTAAATATTACTTTTGAGGAATAACTCCTATTTTTAATTTTTACTGCATTCTCATAAAAATTCCCAGCCCGTTCAAGGAAATCCGGTCTATTGTGCACAAATGGACTTTAAAGAAATTACCCACAACGCCAATTCCCCCGCGTGAGTGATAAGGGTGACGAAAAATCCGTTATTGTACCGCAAACCGGTTCACCTCCGCTCACCAAAATCCTGCCCCAGTACCGGAAGACACATCAACAGGGTATGTACATGCTCAATGGAATGTTCTATGAGCGCCCAACCGAAGGTTAAAAATTTTTTTGAACTCGTATAAACGGCCCTGACCGATCCGGCCGTTGGTACGCATCATTAAGGTGACCGGTGATGACCTTATGGGCCTTTATGTGGCCGAACTGGAGTCTCACCGTAGTGTTACTGCCCATTACCACCGGGCCGGCAGCGAGATCTACCAGATTGTTCACGGAGAAGGAAAAATACATACCGGTGTCACCTCATCAGATGATGTGGTCGCATGGAACGCATCTGTCGATGTGAGAAGCGGAGATTGTTTTACTGTACAGGAAGGGGAAGTCCACCAGCTGGAAAATACAGGGTC
>DATKYO010000048.1:0-3498 GCA_035528475.1 Methanoregulaceae archaeon
TGCCTGGCGATGAACCGCCACTGGGTGGAGAACCGCATGATGACCAAGTTCCGGTTGCTAATGTTCAAATACAACTCTGTACCTGGCGATCTCGTGTGGGAGGAGTGAAAAGCGGGATCGCCGGGTTTCTGTCGGGATTTCACAAGGAAATGCCTGCACTCGTTTTTGTAGGGTCGACCGCCGGGAGGTGCATACCCGATTCGGTCGAGGTTGGATTCCGTAAATGCACCAGAAGAGGAAATGGGAAAATAAAAGAAACCGGGGTCAGCCTGACCCGGAGAATACCGTCAATGAACCAATAATAAACAAAATGGTTCATTTCACAACACATGCATACATTTTCATGGAAATGGTGCAGCCACTTTCATAGTAACGAAGATAATTAATCACCTGAATCCACATTATCACAGGTATACACATGTCTTCACAATCGGGGGGTTTACTGGCGGTCATCCGCAAGCTAACATGGGCAATTGTCCTGTTTATAGTCTTTGCAGTCGCGATCCCGGTCACTGTCGGTGTAATCTACGGGGTCCCGGCATCAAGCATCTTGAGCCTCATCCTCTCGACAACCGTCCTCCAGGCGGCCGCACCGCCACTCGGCCTAGCCCTGGGACTCAACCCTCCCGGAATCCTCTTCATCATGGCCACATTTGCCATCGGAATGGTTGTCGCCATCCTCGAAGTCTGCGACAGCCTGGCCCTGTCGTCGGACAGGGTGAAACGCTGGATCGATAATATCGGGAAGAAAATGGAGAAATATCCTGCGATTCAGAAGTACGGTGCCGTCTCCTGCATCGCGATCGCATGGGTCCCCGGAATAGGCCTGTACGGAACCCCCATCATCGCCTGGATCCTCGGGTGGAAGCGGATACCGGTGATCATGTTCACCACCCTCGGATTCGTGATCGCCTCTCTCTTCGTCCTGTTCTTTGCAAGCAGGCTCTCCATCGAAGAGATTATTCTGATTGTGGCAATCGTAATCATTGCAGTGATTATCCTGCTGGCAGTACGGAAGTATGGGAAGAGAAAGAAGGATAGCTGATTCATTCTTTTCTGCCGGAGCCGTATGGAAGATGATACAGACCGTGTTATTGGCAATGACGGTGACAAAACTGTAAAGAATATCTCCCGTTGGAAATAAATATACAAATTTTCCCCGCTTTCCCAGAACCGGTCCATATAGACGGCAACGAGGTATCAAAATCTGCTATGGAAATTTCGGCAAAATATTGCCAGTAAAATGAATAATCCCTCTTTTTCACCCATTTCCCGGAACTTTTTCTCACACCGGACAGGCCGGATCTGGGGCGATGATGATCAAAGCTGATTAAGAGATATCCTATAGGATATGAATACCCCCGCCATGCACCGTTTTTCACCTGTTCGCAGAAAAATTCCATTCAAAACGAATATTAATCCGGCAGATAATCCTCTCATGCATGAGCAGGAAAAATACGCAAGGATCAACCCCGGGCAATGCAAAATCCGGATCGTCCGGAAAGGTCGTCACGATCATCATCATTCTCGGTTTCCTCGGGATCATGCCCATCCTGGTATGGACATCCCTCCCTGAGGAAAGCCCGTACATCTCGGTCACCACCTCGTCTGCGATGATCGAGAGTGCCGCTGCGTCTGCCGGACTGCAGATCTGTTCGACCGATGCGTTTGCCACAAAGGTCCCGGGTGCATCAAGTGCTGTGCTGTACAGGCTCTCACCTGGTTGCGACCAGATGAATTCTGCGGAGATCGTGCGGGTACTGGTCGTGGGATTCTCGAGTGCCAATGCGGAGAATGCGGCCATTGCTGAGGCCCGGGGGGCGTATTATAACTGGCAGGCTACAAATACCGCCGCCTTCATGAGCGGATACAATGTGATCGTGGTCCAGGGAGCTCCCCGCAACCAGGCTGTGACCGAGGTCGGTGCCTCACTGATAGAACAGGGTGCAGTAAGGATATTCTAACTTTTTTTGTGAGGGCGTGTGGGGGCAGGCTCTAAGGTATATATGATTCATCGGGTGAAGGTGGAGCTTACAGCGGAGTCTTCTTAATTGAGAATGTGAAAATATCAGCCCACCTGAATATTATTTTTTAAAATAAAATTTATTGCATATAAGCACGCAAAGAAATTTATCTGGGGGCATAAAACAGATGGAAATCCTTTCAAAACTAGAACTTCATAAACCGCTTTATAATTGTGGTAGTGGGGTATATATTTCACAAATTTTCAGTGGAGCCAAAATATCAATTACTGCTCAAAAAGCCAATGGTCCAAAAAAATTATTGTTCCAAGATTCTATTGACACACCTGACGGAAATGCCTGGATTATATTATCACCTCCATTTGAAGAAGGGGACTCAATCAGGGCAATCCAAGAACTTTATGGAGATACTAGTCCAGAATCTGATGAAGCAATAGTTGAAAAAATTCCCTATAACCTTAAGGAAATGCTCAACTCACCTTCATTGATCCCTCCGATTTTTACATGCAGCACAATTATCCCACTTGATGATATCATCAATACAGCAACTGTGGATATTTATATCAACGGAAATCAACGGGCGAGACTCCCTATGCCTGGCCCGAGCGTCAATCTTCTTTGGACTGAATTGCATAAAGGCGATAAAATCAGTGCGCAACAACAATTGTGTGGTTTTCAAAGTCCAAAGTCATTAGAAGTTGAAGTAATTGATTATCCAGGGGAGAAATTGCCAAAGCCGGTGATCATACCACCAATATATGACTGTTCTATAGCTTTTATGGTGAACAACCTTGTCACTGGTGCAATCGTCAATGTATATTGCGATGGTAAATTTTATAAAAAAGCACGTGCTACCGGTAAAAGTTCGATTATAGAGATAAATCGTATAAAAACAGGGACGAAAGTAACCGTTGATCAGAGACTCTGTAAGAAAAGCAGTCCAAAATCAAAAGAGAGCATAGTTGAAGAATCAACTGATTTACCTCCTCCTGAAATTTCCGAGGTACATACGGATTATATAATTGTCGATGGTATCTTGTCTGCCGAAATTAGAATAAAAAATATTCAAACAGGAAATCAAATCGGTTCAAGAACTTGTGCGGGGAGAAATACAAAAGTCAATATTTTTCCACCTCTCAAAGAAGGAGAGGGCGTAATTGCGACTCAATTTTTCTACGATTGCAGTAAATCCAGCCCAGAATCTGATAAAGTAACGCTAAAATGCCCTCCTCCTAAATTTGAGCCAGAAAAATGGAACGATGGTGATAAAATTCAGAATTGCAACAATTGTTATAATTATGCTTGTGACATTCGTACCGATAACTTCGCCCAACCCGGACAGGGAGTAACCCCGCCTGTGATTATTGGATGGTTAAATAATAACTGTAAGAATGTCTCAGCAGCTGCAATACATGATGGGTTGGTTAAATTGAATGAAAAATGTCCATCATGCAGCCATAAAGTTGCATTGGCTATTTGGCCCCCAGTTGATTTCCATTGGTACCGCCAGGATTCA
>DATKYO010000049.1:0-3368 GCA_035528475.1 Methanoregulaceae archaeon
GAGATGATGGTGCGGTATATCCATCAGAAGGATTGGAACTTCCAATATACTTGTTTGGTAGAATTGACCCGGATCTTGGAGAAAGCCTCGTGAATTCGGTTCAGGATTTTATAGATTCATTTGGGGATGAAATTGGGAAAAAGCCATTTGTTTCCCTGAGAAACGCCCCGTTACCGCGGGAAATTCAAGGGAATAAACCTCAATTTGTCTTTTTAAGAAAACTGGAAGAACTGGGGGGTGCAATTTCACTGGGAGTGACCGATCTCGGATTATATGATGCCGGAGTTTCCCGGAATGTCTTTGGCTATGGAAGCGACGGAATAGCAATTCTCTCTACGTTTCGTTTTAAAAGGGAGACTGCGGATAAAAGGCACTTTCATCAGAGGCTGGGAAAAGAGATTGTAAAACTACTGGCCATGGCCTGTGATCTGCCTCGATGCCAGGACCCCGCGTGCGTAGTGGTGTATCATCGTACCATGGAAGATGTGGACCGTAACCGCTATGTATGTGATACCTGTCGGACAAAGATTGCCGGAGTATTGAAACACCATTACGAAAACCATGAAAAGATCTAAAGTAATTATTATTGCAGGAGTGAACAGGATGGACGATTCCGGCAGTATTCAAACAGAGCACATCATGGAGACATATTTAAAATACCTTGAAAATGTGCTCACAGTTGCTTCAAACCAGAAAGACAAACTGGAACGCCTGTATACAATGATGGATAAAAAAAATACCGGGGCTATCCACATATACGGGTTCGGAAGGAGTGGATCTGCAGCTCTTTCCCTTGCGATACGACTACGGCATTTTTGTGAATTCCTCCCGCCGGTCTGGTGGGTGGGTGACCAGGTCCGTATGCCGATATGTCAGGGGGATGTGGTAATACTCTTCTCAAGCTCCGGGAAACGGGAAGAGGTGAAAGGCGTGGCAGACAAGGCAAAAAAGGTTGGAGCGACTATTGTGCTGATTACTGCACAGAGAGAATCCCAGATCGGGGCAGATGCAAAAGAGACCTTTGTCCTGCCAACATTGAAAGAGACTTTCGTCTATGGTGGCGGGGACTTCGAACTGGCAGCCTACCTTCTCCAGGAGATCATTGTTGCCGAGATCGGCACCAGGTACAACATCCCGAAAGACATGGTTGATAAATACCACGTATAATGATGAAATGAACATTTTCTGAAAATTGGGTGGAATTCCATCAATACCACAATATCGGATATAACCGGAGCACGCTCAACCGGTTTTTTTCAAACAGGATATGATATGGATACTCTATCAAAGTCTCACTGATTCAACCCATGATTCGGCGGGAATACTCCCTGTTATATGTGATGAGTGCCAGGAAAGCCCCGAGCAGCATGTTAAAATTGATGGTTGCTTTATCATCGAATCTACGATAAAATAGTATTCATTTATATTATACTATTTATGTAACAATTCGTTCTATTCGTAATAGTACGAACTTATCTTAATTCGATACTCCCTTTCATTTGGTGGTATAAATTAAAGGACAATCTTTTTGGAACATGCACCTGCGGATCAAATCCCTGAATTTCTTATTTATTGCCGACTTAATCCTCTTATAAGTAGGATAATTATTTAACCAATAATATAATATAATGCCAATGTGTGATTTGTATGACAGAGAAATTTAAATATATTCCAAAACTTTGTCCTTCATGCAGTAACAAACTGATATTGGGACGATGTCCTGTATGCGGATGGCCCATAAAAGCAGTCTCTTCACTCAATAACACCAGATGCAAATTCTGTAATGGCACGGGGACTGTACTTCAGTGGGGATTGACAGTACCATGCCCCCATTGCAGGCGGCTGAATGAGCACTTGCGAAATCTCCCCCCGCCTCCCGGGCACCCATGGTGGCGCAATAGATAGAGTATATAAGGGCCGGATCCCGATTAGCTGAAGATTGATGGGGAATCATAATTTTTCTTGCTTAATTTAAAAGGAATGATCCATCAGAAATTGTCACGAATTGAACGGTATTGACAGAAATGACCGGTTTTTGAAATTCGGGACGTTGTCGCCCTCATAAAAACTGCGACCTGATCATTTTCCCGGCACCCCCCGAATGATTTTCCTGTAACGTATAATGCCAGTGATCTGGCGTGGATATGTTTTATCATCGAGTCCATCTTTTAATATCAATTTATCACAGATAACCTCCGAAATTCATCCAGATGCCGGAGACGAATGAACAGGGGACTATCCTTGCAATCGCCACAATTGCCTCGTTCTTTGTCCCGTATTTAACATCCTCAATTACAGTCGCCCTTCCCGCAATCGGAAACGAATTCGCCCTCGATGCAGTCACATTGGGCTGGGTGATGTCGAGTTATGTGCTCTCGACCGCTATCTGTATTGTTCCGCTTGGCCGTCTTGCCGACATCTACGGGCGAAAACGTCTTTTTACTGCCGGGATCGCCCTCCTGACAGGTTCATGCCTGCTGGCATCGTTCGCCTGGAACGTTGAGGCACTGATCGCCTTCAGGGTCCTACAGGGAATCGGTGGTGCCATGATCTTTACCACATCGGTTGCCATTGTCGCAGCGGTCTTTCCCCCTGATAAGCGCGGTTGGGCATTGGGAATCACGCTTGCCTCCGTGTATTCCGGCCTCTCGGCAGGCCCGTTTATCGGCGGTATCCTGACCGGGTTCCTGGGATGGCGGAGCATATTCATTGTGATTGTTCCGCTTGGCCTCCTGGTATTCTGGCTCACCTCAAAAAGAATCAGTGATGAATGGATCGACGCAAAGGGAGCCAGGTTCGATCTGTCCGGATCAATCCTCTATGGGGTGGCACTTTTCGGGATCATGTACGGACTGACCGTTGTGCCTGACTTCCAGGCGCTCGCATGGATTGCGCTGGGTGTTGCAACGCTCGCGGCGTTCTTCTGGTGGGAAAAGGGGTGTATTAGTCCTGTATTCGATATCAGCGTCTTTCGGCATAATACGGCATTCACTTTTTCGAATCTCGCCGCAATGATCAACTATGCGGCCACCTATGCGGTGGCATTTCTCCTCTCCCTCTACCTCCAGTACACAAAAGGGTTCAGTCCCGAAGCCGCCGGCCTGATCCTCGTAGCACAACCGATAATACAGGTATTATTCTCCCCCTCGGCAGGAAGGCTGTCAGACCGGATCGAACCGCGGATTGTCGCCAGTACGGGAATGTTTTTGACAACGTGTGGCCTGCTTATCTTTGTCTTCCTCACGCCTGAAACAGATGTCTGGTTAATCGTGGCCGTGCTGGTCATGCTCGGTTTCGGGTACGCCCTCTTCTCCTCTCCAAATACCAATGCCATCATGTCATCGGTCGACAGGCGCTATTACGGGGTG
>DATKYO010000050.1:0-7969 GCA_035528475.1 Methanoregulaceae archaeon
GGGGGTTCGAATCCCTCCACGCCCGCTCTTTTTTAGAGGAAAGCACATAGATTCGTTTTTGTAAATTCCCTACATGTTGATATGAGCCGGTACCAATACATGAATGGGGAATCCGGAGAAGTGAGTGTATGAAAATTTCCGGTTATATACGGATATTAAGGCCCATAAATGCATTTGTGGCGGGAATAGCGGCTATAATAGGATATCTCATGGCGACAGGCACACTGGTGCCTGAAGTCCTGCTCCTGGCGTGCATTGTGTTCCTTATCACTTCTGCCGGAAATGTCATCAATGATTATTATGATATCGAGATAGACCGGATAAACCGTCCACAACGGCCATTGCCGTCAGGAGAAGTGGGAATAAAGGCTGCACTTGTACTGGCGATTGTCCTGTTCGCATCGGGAATAATCCTGGCTATTTTTACAAATATCCTCTGCCTGGCAATTGCTATCTTCAATTCAGCAATCCTGGTCGGCTATGCAGCCTGGTTAAAAAAGACAACTCTCCTGGGAAATATCGCGGTATCCTACGTATCAGGATCAATTTTTCTTTTTGGAGGAGCATTTTCAGGAATTGCCGGCCTTATCCAGGTTAGCCCGGTGACACTCATTACGTTCCTGGCAATGCTCTCGAGGGAACTGTTCAAAGATGCAGAGGATGTGGAAGGAGATTCTGCCTCCGGGGCATCCACACTCCCGATACGTATCGGTGTGAAAAAAACCACATATATTGGATTTTTCTGCCTTTTTGGAGCGGTGCTTGCCAGCATGATCCCTTACCTGTGGTGGGGGGCATGGTATATCGCCGGAATATTGCCGATTGACCTTGTCCTTCTGATTTCGGGGATTCGCCCCATGCAGTGTGATACATCGGAGTGTATAAAAAAGACGAACGCTACCTTTCTCCTTAAATATGCAATGTTCGCCTCACTGGCGGTATTCACCGCAGCTGCAGTAATACTGTAAATTTCAGTTTCAATCTGTAATCTCAGGATAAGACTCCAGGTCGGCCTGAGATTCATTGTTCTTAAGGATTTCTTCCGGGATTAATTCAGGGGGTATTCCAAGCAGCGCTACCTCCATCACATCATCCCAGTTGACAAGAGTTTCCACGCAGCCTTCCTTCATGGTCACCACTCCCATGCCTACAACGCCGAATTTATCTGTTAAATCCAGGCCTTCCTTTACTTCCGAGAGGCACCCTACACCGATTATTGCCCGTGGACGATACTTTTTTACCATTCGCTTGATAAACGAAGAGCCAGGTACAATAAAGACCTTGTAGCCGATTTTTTCCAGGATGACCCGCCAGTACCCGACAGTGCACTGGCCGCAGGATATACATTTAAGGCCTTCAGGGGAGAGATGAGCAGGACATTTTGCCGAACGAAGGCATTGGGGAAAGAAGATTACCCGTTGATCTACCGGAATTTCTGCAAATGCACCCTTGTTCATGCTGTTCCGCAACTGGACAAAAAATGAGAGCATTTCGGCATCTTCTAGGCCCACCAGTCTGAACAGGGCTTTCACGGTACCCTCTACCATCGTGATTCCGGCCTTGAGAAACCTGGGGAAGTAGAGCCTGCCGGTTTTTATTGAATAAATTGAAATTACCACCATCAGGATTGAGAAGAAAAGAATCCCCAGTATGATGATGAGAGTTATCTCTCCAACAAGAAAGACAAACTGTTCCCAGAGCGCTGTATTGATCTCCATGGTTGGTATCATTCGATTATTTGTCGTTTATCTGTGATTTCGTCCCAGTCAAGAGGTGAATGCAGTATCCCTATTTCGGTGATGAAACCCGCCACCAGCGAGTGGGGGGTGGCATCGAAAGCCAGGTTGAGAACCTGTGCGTTTTCCGGGACCACGGATCTGTTTCCGCACATGGCAATCTCATCCCGGCCCCTCTCTTCTATGGTAATCTCAATTTCTGAATGGTCAGGATCGAACGTAGACAGCGGAGCCGCAACATAGAAGGGGATCTTATGGTATGCGGCACACACGGCGTGCATGTAGGTGCCGATCTTGTTAAACGCCACATCCGGGGTTATCCGGTCGGCCCCAACCAGCACCAGGTCAATATCCCCTGCCCGCATAAGGTGTGCCGCTGAAGAATCGGTAATCACCGTCACATCAATTCCATCCCTGGCCAGTTCCCAGGCAGTCAGCCGTGCACCCTGCAGGAGGGGACGGGTCTCGCATGCGATAACACGCACCTTCTTTCCGGCGGCAATTCCTGATCTCACCACACCCAGGGCAGTTCCCCACTCCTTGCATGCCAGTGCCCCGGCATTGCAGTGAGTGAGAATGGTGCACTTGTCGGGCAGGATTTCGGCTCCGAAATCTCCCAGGTTATGGCAAACACGAACATCAGCAGAGGCGATTGCGTGTGCTACTTCAAGAGATGCCGATTTTGCATCCAGAACAGATATAGCCTGCCTGATTCTTGCCATCACCAAATCAACGCCCCATGCCAGGTTCACGGCGGTAGGGCGGGCATTCTTTAATTGCTCCGCCTGGGCCGCGAGTTTGACCATATATCTTTCAAAATCATTATCCCTGACGTTGCGAGCAGCCAGGGCTACACCATATGCACCGGCTACCCCAAGTGCGGGCGCTCCCCTTACTTCAAGGCGTTTTATAGCCTCGATCAGGCGGTTCACCGTTGTGCACCTGACCAGCCTATAAGCCCCGGGCAACCCGGTCTGGTCGATTAATTGGATCTCCTCTTCATCGGGATCCCAGTTGATAGTCTCCAGTGGCTTCATTGCTCATTCTTCCTGTTCAGTATCAATAAATGCCCTCATCGCTGCTGCACCTGCCTGGGCCACACAATCGGGGATGTCTTTTGGGGCCACAGAAGTGCCTGCAATGTATATTCCTGGCCTGAGGGTCGCCACAGTGTTTATCTTTTCATCCAAAGATTTGAAAAACCCGGTATCTTCAAGTAAAATCCCGCATTTCTCCGCGATTGTTACACTGTCGCAGGCAGGCTCCAAACCAACAGAGAGCACAACGAGCTCGGGCTCTAAAAGTTCCATCTCGCCGGTCTCGGTATTCTCCACCCGTATCACCAGTGAATTTTTATTTTCGAGCACCTGTGCAGGCATTCCCCTGATAAATCGTATGCCCGCTTCGATTGCCCGGGTATAGTATTCCTCATAGCCTTTGCCATAGGCCCGGATATCCATATAGAGAATGGTGACCTCTGTTTCGGGATACTTCTCCCGCAGGAGGAGTGCATTTTTTATGGCATACATGCAGCAAACGCCGGAGCAGTAAGGCCTGTTCTGGGCGATATCCCTTGACCCCACACATTGCACGAAGACTACCGAACTCGGAGTTTTTCCGTCGGAAAGCCTCCTGATGGCCCCGCCTGTAGGACCGCTGGCATTCATCATCCTCTCAAATTCCAGGCTTGTGACTACATCAGGCAGTCTTAGATAGGAGAACTGTTCCTTCTGCAGGGCGTCAAACACCTCGTATCCTGTTGTGATGATGATGCTTGCTGCCTCGATTTCGAACTCCTTTTCTGCATCCTCCTTCATGACAGCGTCACACCCGCAAATATCGTAGCAGAGCCCGCACTCGATGCAATGGTCGGGATCCTTGATCACAATGTCCGGAACCGCCTGTGAATGGGGTTTGTAAATGGCTTTTCTCACTCCGATCCCGGCATCAAAACGGTTGTAAACCTCCACGGGGCAGATCTGGATACAATCGCCACAGCCGTTACATTTCTCTTCGTCGATATACCGGGGTTTTTTCTTCACTTTTACAGTGAAATGCCCTACCTCTCCCTCGATGGAGGTCACTTCGGAGTATGTATGGATATGGATATTCGGGTGGCGGGAGACATCCATCATCTTGGGTGAGAGAATGCACATGGAGCAGTCATTGGTGGGGAATGTTTTGTCCAGTTGGGCCATATGCCCTCCGATGGATGGTTCACGTTCGATCAGATGGACATCGATTCCATGATCAGCAAGATCGAGAGCTGCCTGGATGCCTGTCACCCCTGCCCCGATCACCACCACATCAGACATGTCTGTATCTCCCTGCGAGTTCCCAGTAATTCCTGGAATTCTCGATAATATGCATCTTCTGAGCCTCTGTTGAAGGTTTCAGAACTTTTCCCGGGACTCCGACAACAACCGATCCCGGGGGTACCTCCATACCTTCAGTTACTACGGCGCCAGCTCCCAGAAGGCTTCCTTCTCCTATTTTGGCTCCGTTCAGGATAATTGCACCCATGCCGATCAGCACCTGGTCGGATATCGTGCAGCCATGCAGGATTGCACCGTGCCCCACGGAGACCTGCTGGCCGATATAAACAGGGCGGCCGCTGCTGGTGTGTATCACCGCATTATCCTGTATATTGGACCAGTCACCTATGCACACCCTGTCCTTGTCGGCACGGATAACTGCCCCAAACCAGATACTCACCATCCTGCCAATAGTCACATCGCCAAGAATTGTTGCGTTTCCCGCGATGAATGCGTCCCTGAACTGCGCCGTATCAATATCCATAATAGCATAGGAAATAGATTAGCAAGCACAATGAAGGTTATGGTAGGGGGCACCTTTGATCCGCTTCACGATGGACATAAGAGGCTCGTCTCAAGGTCTTTTGAACTTGCGGGCAGCGACGGGGCAGTTATTATTGGGCTTACCACCGATACATTTGCCAGCCGGAAGACCCATCCTGTGCGGGAGTACGAGACGCGGAAGAATGGTCTTGTACACTATATCATGCAAGAGGGATTCCAGGCGGAATGGAAAATTGAACCCCTTTCGGACCGGTTTGGGTCTGCCCTTGATACGGATTTTGATGCACTGGTAGTGAGCGAGGAGACTCTCCCCATTGCACGCGAGATCAATGTGCTGCGAAAGGCCAGGGGACACCGCAAGGTCGATATCCACCAGATAAGTTGTGTGCTTGCCGATGACGATCACTGGATCTCAAGTACCCGTATCTACCGGGGAGAGATTGATGAGCATGGGCATCTCCTCCCGGGTGCGGGAGAAGATGATCAGGAGTAGCCCCCGGAAACGGAGGTTAATATAATATCCTATTGCGGATAAGGGAATCATTGGGATAGAAATATGGTGCCTCCTGGCGATTCCGGTCCGTTGAATTCGGAAAAGACAAAGAAAACTGCGGAAGCCATAAAGGATATTGTCGTTGAAGACATCATGTCCGTCGATTTTGAGTATATTTCTCCTCAGGAGCCGATTGATGCGATTATTAAGGAATTTTCATCTGGTCGATGTTCTGATCTTATTGTCGCGGACACTGACGGCCGTTTTCTCGGCGTAATAACCCCTATTGATCTTATCAGCCATGTGAACCCCTCAATGGGAGTCCGTTCAAGAAAAAAAGCGCCCTGTATTGAATGCATTCTCAGGGGAGATGCATCTGTCGCCGAGGATATCATGGCCCGGAGCCATATCACCATATCGGTAGATACCCCTATCGTGGAAGCTCTTCGTCTCCTCGAAAAGTACCGGCATCCCGACCTTGTGGTCACTGATAAGGACGGTATCACCATAGGCGTGCTCGGGATATGCAGTATCATTTCGCATCTGCGTGTGGTGGGACATCTTTAGATCGCAGGCGTCCAAAGCCTCTGGTCATCAGGACCGGTGTCAGGAATATGGTCGCGATGACCATGATGGTTACCGATGAGAAGAGGGATGCCGTAATCAGCCCTGACAGAAGTGCGATTTTTGAAACCACCAGTGTAATCTCTCCACGTGGTGAAAGGCCGAGCCCCACAAGAAAGGACCTGAGATGATCGCGTAAATACCAGAAAGAACCGATGTATCCCCCCAGTATTTTTCCTGCAAATGCTATTAGGATGAACAATGCAATAAACGGCAGGACGAAGGTATCCAGGGAGAAGGTGATGAAAAGGCCGATTGATGCGAAGAAAATGGTTACAAAGAAGCCGAAGGCAAATTCAGCAAGGCTGTCGTACAGGTACCGGTCGTTCCGGATGCTGTCCCCCAGTATAAGTCCTGCAATAAAACCCCCGATGGCATAATGCAGGCCTGCTTCATTGGCCATCACGGCGGTAATAAATGCGATGATAATGGCTATGGAATAGGGCATCTCGTGTGTATGGGCCGACCGGGCAGAGCCGAACGACCAGAGGATGATCTGCCTGCCGGCGGTAAAGATAACGATAAAAAACACTGCAATGGCAAGTACGGTAAGGGCGACTTCCCCGACACTCCCCATGCCAGTACCCAGCGTGGTGAGCATGACCAGGAGTATCACCCCTATCACGTCGTCAATGACTGCTGCACTCACGATAGTCATCCCAATCCTGGATTTCAGTTCCCGGAGATCGACAAGAGTTCTCACGGAAATGCCTATGGAAGTGATAGAGAGGGCAATTCCAAGGAATATGCACTCATGCAAGCCAAATCCCGCAAAATATCCCAGGGCAGAGCCAAGGGCAAGCGGGATTGCCACTCCTCCCAGAGCGGTAGTGACCCCCACCTTCTCCGACTTTGCAAATGTTCGCATGTTCAGCTGGGCGCCGCTCATGAAAAGTAGGACGATTATTCCGATATCGGCAAAGAACTCTATGATCTCATTGGGAGAGATCAGGTTGAGGATAGCCGGCCCCAGTATTATTCCGGCGGCAACTTCTCCGATTAAAGCCGGAAATCCGGTCCGTTCGACCAGTTCACCCAGTAATTTTGCCAGGAGCAATATCAGGATGATCTGGATGAGCGGGTTCATCTATCCGTGATTAGGAAATTGGGGAATAAATGTGTTTGTTTCCGCCACGGATTCCATTCTATATGAATGAAGGATCAGGATGGATATGGCTGGATGTAATGAATAAATGTATAATTTCTGCCAGGTTTTTTCTTTGGGGAATAAGGGAGGGGGATATGATTCGTTTCATATTACAGCATAATCATCTGATTTAGATTAGGAAAGCCAAGATTATAAGCAATTTTCAATAATAAGGTATTTATAGTGCTAAATAAATTTGAAACAGATGCTGAAAATTTCAGCATAATAAATGTAGGAGGATTAAATGAAGAAAATCTTAATCATTATCCTATCAATAGCGCTCCTTTCAGGATTCGCTGTAGCCGATCGTGGAATCGATCCGGTCCCTGAAACTCAAGGGATTGTCACTTCTACCACCATTGACGCAGTTGGCAATTTTGCATCTGCTACCGAGATCCAGTGGAGGATGACTGATTCAGTAAATGGCCTTCCGGGAGTACCTCCTTTAGACACTCCTGGCAATGGTTTTGGTCCGGTGATTTATGAATCAACCTACACAGAGGACACTGTTTCCAACGGTGTGGGCCTGATTGCCTATGACAAGGAGCTCGATGTCGAAACTTCCGGCCAGATCTCAGGTCAGTGGAACATAGAAGCGGTCAAGGAGTTGGCTTTTGTGGGCGTTGACGGTGCTCGCGTTGTGTCTACCGATAACATCTTTGTTGATGGTGCAGCGAATACTACCTGGACATATGCCGAAGTTATTTGTCCATTTGCAACAGCAGATGGATGGGGTGGATTCGCTGCATATTGCAACAGAGCTGAAGCCGGAAGCACAATTGATATGACCGTGGCCAATGTAAGAACCACTTCCACCGATAGGTTCATCATGCCTTCGGCAGATCATCCGGTCGAGCTGAACCATGATATACGGGTTAGCGAGCTGGTCACTGACCTGCCATCCATGGGAATGGTTTCAGCGTACATGGACGTTCTGATCCAGGAAGATTATGAACCGGAATATTTGGGTGAAGTATCTCTTTCAGAAAGAATAGAGTTCTCCGAGTCCACCACGGTCGACGGTGACATCACCCTCTTTGAGAAACTGATGCACTACGAGTCGGGAATGGTAAGGTAATTTGTGAACAAATCCTGGAATTTCTCCGGGATTTTTCTTTTATTGTAACGCTATAGAGATAACTGAAGGTAA
>DATKYO010000051.1:0-6390 GCA_035528475.1 Methanoregulaceae archaeon
TGGCAGAGTCGTCGGGGCCGAGGGCGCTATCCCGTTCATCGAGAACCTTGCGGATGATGCCATCAAGCGCTTCCAGGAGCAGTGCGAACTGGTCAATATCATGGAAGCCGAGGATACCGCGACCATCAAGGCCAAAATGGATGAGCTAGCGGGGAGAGACCCCGGCGCATTCGACGCTGACCCAATGATCGTTGAGGTCAAGGAGGCTGAAGGCGTCGAAGTCGCAGGTGCAGGCGTAAACCCCCAGTTCCTCGAAATCGAAAAGAGGCTGGATAAAGTTGAAAAGCAGATTGAGTTTGCGGATGCAGAAATTGCCCAGCGTGTTGGCAGAAAAATCGGTCGGGATATTGGTATCCTCTATGGACTCGTAGCAGGACTTACCGTATTTGTCATGCTACTGGTTCTGCTCCCGAAATTAAACGTCTTAATGTAATGGAGGTGTGATAGAATATGTTCAGATTCGAAAAAGAGCAGCAAGTCTGGGACTTCAACGGCACGAAACTTGGTGGACAGCCAGGAGAGTACCCGTCCGTATTGGCTGCCTCAATCTTCTACAACAAGCACGAGATTGTGCTCGATGACAAAACCGGAAAGATAGACAAACCAGTAGCGGAAGCTCTCTGGAACAGGTGTATGGAGCTCTCTGATCTAACCGGGGTTCCACATATCATCCAAATCATGGCTGAATACCCTGAGGCGTTCGATAACTACATCTCATGGTTCGACAGCATTGACAATAAGACCGCATTCCTGATGGACTCATCAGTTCCAAAGGCGCTCGCCCATGCCTGCGAGTATACAACCGAGGTCGGGCTGGCCGATCGTGCGATCTACAACTCGATCAACGGTTCGATCATGCCGGAGAACATCGAAGCGCTCAAGAACAGCGATATCGATTCAGCGATTGTGCTGGCCTTCAACCCCGCTGACCCTTCGGTATACGGCAGGGAGAAGGTGCTGGCGGAAGGTGGTGTTGCGGGTCAGACCAAGGGAATGATCCAGATTGCCGAGGAGTGCGGTATCACCCGTCCTATCCTGGACACTGCAGCAACCCCGCTCGGGCTCGGTTCAGGGAGTGCCTACCGTGAGATCCTTGCCTGCAAGGCGATCCACGGCTTCCCGACTGGTGGCGCCTACCACAACATGACTGTTGCATGGACCTGGCTCAAGCGGTGGAAGGGGTCGAAGAAAAACCCCTCAAAACTCGCAGCGTCCCTGGAGGGCAAGGACCTCTACCTCAAGCAGTTGCTGCACCACTACAAGGGCGGCCTTGAAGGTGTCATACAGGCTGCCTGGTCAGCTCCCGACATTGGCTGTAATCTGATTGCCAGCACGCTTGGTGCTGACCTGATCATGTACGGCCCGATTGAAAACGTCGAGCCGATGATCACGGCACAAGCCTATATGGACATCGTAACCCTCGAAGCAGTGCGTCCGCTCGGTATCGATGTCAAGGCAGAAACCCACCCCATCTTCAACCTCATTTAAACCTTTTTTTTGCTGCAGTTCTTCGATTCACATCTTTCTTTGATTTGAGATGCAATTCAAAATTCACTAACAATATACCCGAGACGCTTCGGAACATCAAATAAAGATACGAGGCCTCCGACATTTTAGACAATTCAATGAGAAATCTCACTGATTGCACAGATTGCCTCAATTTTTGTCGGGAATCCTTCGCCACCAGACCACTTTCACTCCACCTGCCATGCCATTATACTTTTATGGAAAGATACATGGGTGAGATCTCATGACTGAACCCGTAAAATGCCGGAAACCATATATGGATCGGGAAGACCTTCATCAAACCGCTGACCGCTGGATGAGAGCAAGGAGGGCACTGAACGCAGGTGACAGGGATTATGCCCGTCATCTGTCCGGCATGATCCGGTCACATGCCGGTGATGATATGGCAGTGATAAAAGATCCCCTGGAAGTGGCTGTATTTGCGGTCCTCATCGAGATGCTGAAGGAGAAAGAGGGATAATATGCGGGTCTGTATCGGGGGCTTATGGCAGGGAAATGGTCAATATGAATTTATGACCCCCAATATCCGGAGAAGGAGATCAATCCCTATCCTGTCTTTGTGGTTCGCCGCAGCGGCAGGGGCAAGTGAATCAAAGTCCCGGGTAAGTCTGATTTCTGCATCTGATACTTCAAAAAGATAGATTATTCTTCGGTCATTTTGGTTCCTTATTCCTGTTTTTCGACCATATCTTACATTTAATCCTATTTCACACGTTGCCCGGGCTCACGTTTCATGGGCTGGACATTTACCCTCTCTATCTCTCCACTGGTAATACTGAACCCATCCTTTATTGCATGCGGAAGCTCGTCCTCTTCAATTGGTATAAATCCATATAGTGTATAGAATTCAACAAGTTCCAGGGTAGAGTGCATATAGAGTGTTTCACTTCCGCAGCCCTCCACGAGGGCATCCATCACTTTTGTTGCGTATCCCCTTCCCCTGAATTCATCACGTGTAAATACCCCATCCACTTCCAGCCCATCCGGATGGTGGCGACACCGGGCGACACAAACCGGGGTGTCTTCCACAAAAACTCCGAATATACGGTCTAAAAGTATATCGGCCTTCTGCTGGTGATATTGTTCCCATATTTCCTCGGCAAGCCAAAATTCCGTCTGCTCCAGTTCTCGCACTGAAATGTCCTGAACTTTTGCCGGATATCTCACAAAAACAGGCTTTTTTGCCATTTTGGCCACGTCTACCACGGTACTGCCAATCAGGATATTTTTCATAGTATCTGATTCGCCAAAACGGGAAATCATGATCAATGTGGCATTCTCTTCTTCGGCCAGGTTGCAGATCTCTTCGGCCGGGCTTCCGAACCTGATATGGATCTGCACAGTGGCACTCCCTGTATCAAGGTCTCTCCCCAGATGCTGAAGATGCGTGTAGGATTCCTTCATCTTTTCCTCCAGCTCTTCCCCGCTCTCGGCGCTGGAAATAACATGGAGAAGAATGACTCCTTCAACTCCCTCAAAATCCCGTATAAATTCAATTCCTTCGGTGGATAGTCTGGAAAAGTCCACAGGTATGAGTACCCGTTGAAAAATAGGGCCGGAATATCGATCAATCACTCTTCCCCGAACCTTTTTACTATTTTCATCTTCCTGGCGATACTGCGTAATGAGCACGTGGGTCCTGGCCTCCCTGAGAACACGAGAGGATACACTTCCCAACAGGAAACCCCTTATAATCCCTTTTCCCCTGGCCCCTATCATGATGAGCCCGACATTTTCCTTCTCTGCACAGGAAATGACGGCCCGGGGGATATCTCCATTCTGCACCTTCCGTATCACGGTGCGGGTTGGAATATGGTTTCCTTCAAGATACTCCTTTTCTTTTTGGAGATATTCCCGGGCACGATCCAATGGTGAATCAAACTCATGCCCCGATATCCAGACCCGGGGGGATAAATCCCTGACTTCCATCACGTGCAGAAGAATGACTTCCCTGACCCCGGGAATTTCTGTGACACATTCCACTGTCTTATGTGCATATTCTGAAAAATCAGTCGCTACAAGTACCTTCTCGAACATTTATGCACTCCCTGCCGCTTTACGCTATTCTCAGCCCCGAAGTATAAATATCATTTTTCCAGGAGCCCTGACAAAGATCAACCCGTTTAAACATAAAAAAGCCATATTAAAATTACAATAAATTTCTAGCCTTTTTGCACTTTTCGATATAAGAAATTCGAACCTCCTGATCTGGAGTTTAAACTGCGTATAGAGAAGCGAAAAAGGATGGATTTTTATTGCTCATTTGAGTTATAAACCATATATTGCGATACCTTATATGGGCAAGCCCGGAATGAATAACCAGAGTTCGATAATCTAAAAATCTCATAGGTGACAGGTGAGTATATGAGTGAAGATCGCGCTGACCCGGTAGAGAGAGCAATAGATCGAAAGAAGAAGAGAAGGGAAGAGAATATTAAAATCCTGATACAGCAGCTCGAGGATGAAAATGTGATTTTCCGCCACCGGGCCGCTGAGGCACTGGGAGGAAGTGGCGATCTCCGTGCAGTTGAACCACTCATCTGCCGACTGGAAGACCCCGCCCCTGAAGTGCAGTGGATTGCAGCCCAGGCACTGGGAAAGCTTGGTGATGAGAGGGCTGTGCAGCCGCTCATTGCAAATTTAAAAAACTCTGATCGTTGGGTCAGGCAGGGTGCAGCATGGGCCCTTGGAGAGATCAGAGATCCACGGGCCGTTCAACCCCTTATACCTCTCCTTTCAGACCGCAAACCGGGTGTGAGAATAGCGGTTGCAGAATCATTAGGAAAGCTTGGGGATTCTTATGCGCTTGATGCACTTGAATCCACCCTTGACGATGAGGAGTTTGAGGTAAGGCAGGCTGCACGTCAGGCTATCCGAAAAATCAGCGGTTCCGGCTGAAATTAATAAAAAGATTAGGGGAGATTAAGGGGACTGAATCCCTGTTTGAATACCTTCCCGAATTCCTTCGCGATTTTTGGATCAACTGCACATACAGGGCAGGAATAATCATCCGGCAACTCTTCAAAAGGAGTGCCGGGTTTAATTCCCCTGTGCGGTTCACCCCTCTTCTGGTCATATACATACCCACATACTTCACAGATCCACTTGGTGGGAACCCACTCATCAAAGCCCCATGTACCAATCTTCCCTTTGCCCTCCATTCCACAGATGGGACATACATAGCTCTCGGGAAGATCTTCGAAGGCTGTGCCGGCAGGAATTCCGTTGTGAGGCTCCCCCCTCAACGAGGAGTATACATAGCCGCAGACTTTGCATTTGTAACGTTTTTGTGATGTCATCCTCAACCTCTGATACATGTTGTATCAGCTGAATTTTATATAAATTTTCACTGGGATTACATCAGTTCTCTTATCGAAACGAACAGAAGAGCACCCTCATGCTTAAGTCATTATGAAATATACAAAAGTCTTATACTCATGACCAAGACTATAGCAGCTTCCAGTGTTCTTTTAGGCATTCTTTGCATTGCTATATTCTCAAGCCTGTGTATCTCCACTCCCTCAAAAAATATCACTGAATTGTCTTCAGTCGAAATACGAGAATACCAGGGTGAAGATCTCTCTTCGATCGCAGATTTCCGCGAGAATTCCATTCGAGGACCCCAATACATCAATATTACTGAGTACAGGCTGATTGTCACGGGGGACGTAGACCGGACGCTTGAACTCTCCTATGACGAGTTGCGTTCGAATTATCCACATTACCAAAAACATGTTACTCTCTACTGTGTCGAGGGCTGGGACGTAACTATTCTGTGGGAAGGCATCCTGGTTTCTGACCTCCTGGATGAAGCCGGTGTAAAACCTGGTGCAGATACGATAATATTCAGGGCCCATGACGGATACTCTACTTCATTACCCATGGACTATATCAGGGACAGGAAGATTATCCTCGCTTATGCAGCAAACAACGTCACATTGCCTGCAGAACGTGGATATCCTTTTGAACTCGTGGCTGAAGACCGGTGGGGATATAAATGGATCAAATGGGTAGAAGAAATAGAAGTATCGGATGAAGCAGGGTACCGTGGCTACTGGGAGAGCAGGGGCTATTCCCAGGGGGGTGATGTCAATAAGAGCTTTTTCTCGATTTAATTGCCTGACTTGTATACCTAGTCAACCCAGGAATTGCTTTTGATGACAAGATTCAACATAAAGGATATCCCAAATTCTTCATCAATGGACACCACATTATTCTTTAACCAGGAAATCGAGACACTGGAGCGGGGGGATCTTGACGCACTGGTGGACGAACGTCTCCGTTATACTGTCCGTTATGCTCAGGAAAATTCACCATTTTACAGGAAATGGTTCAGGGAGAAGAAAATTGACCCCCGCGAAATCCGGGAACACGAAGATCTTCTTGACCTTCCACTTATATCCGGGGCCTCCATACGACAAAATCAACCCCCTGTCACACATGAATTTATGTTCAAAAGCGCTGGCTGGGAAGATATTTTCACAATTCATGAGACCAGCGGCACTTCGGGAATTCCCAAGAGTTTTTTTCTCACCTGGCAGGACTGGATGAGATATGCAGAAAAATATGCCCGAATTTTTGTTTCACAGGGTTTTGGTACCGGTGACAGGGTGATTATATGTGCATCATACGGTATGAACGTGGGTGCGAATACTATGACCCTTGCAGCCAGGGATATCGGTATGGCAATTATTCCGACAGGGAAATGCAATTTTCCCACCAGGATGATTACCTCTTATCAACCCACGGCCATTGTAGGGAGCGTCTTCAAGCTGCTTAATGTTGCCAGGCGGCTGAAAAAAGAGGGTTATTCTGTTGCTGAATCTTCAATAGAACGCCTCGTTGTTGGAGGGGAAAGTTTTG
>DATKYO010000052.1:0-3197 GCA_035528475.1 Methanoregulaceae archaeon
AGACTATATATATCCTCGAATCACCACACCCTGAAGAGACCTTATCTCTCATCCCTCAATCAGGGCCCTATATGCACCCGGTTTGCCCAAACGGGAGGTGGGTTCACGGTACAGGTTGGACAAAACCTCAAATTCCGGCACATGTTTTAAAACAGAGCCTAATTCATCGTTATCCCGTCAAAATACGCAATTTTTGGGCAGGAAAATGTACGCTAATAGACGCTTTTGGATGGCAAAACTCAGGGTGGCTGGATAGGTAGCACGGTCAAGAGGAAAGGAACACCAGTTATGGGGATCGATCATCCCGGTCCGGGACCCCAGGTGACCTGCACTCTGCCCACTACACTTCTCCGTCGGAGACTTCCTCTTCACGAAAGGGTCATGGTCCCATTTACAGCACAAATTCGCTGAATTCCGGCACACATATTTTGGGAAACTTCAGAATGTGCTCCGTTCGGCGGAATTCGGCATAAAGCGGGCTCGGAAAAGTGCGCTAATAGCACCTTTTGGATGGCCGATCGCTTGCCGGATGGACTAATGTTGGCGAAAATGGAAAGGAAGGGCTGTTTTGGGGGTTGGATGGATTCTCTCGTCGGATGTCGACGTGAAATATGGGGGGGAAGGCATATGAGGGAACCCCCTTGCTTATACGCGCTCACACCGCTGGTCTGTCTCGGAAAACGTGAAGAGGAACACCTTCCAATGATGAGTTGGTGCTGATTAGATATTAGGAAGAAAAGGGCTGATTGCCGTCGAAGAGAATAGTGAGTTGATTTAAAGTATGCTAAAAAATTCTTCCCCGCGGTTTGGCGAGACAATGGCATACGTACTGTGCATCATTGTTTCAACCGCAATGATCTGGTATCTTTTACTATCGATATTCGGACCGTGCAGACCGTGCACAGAAAAAACACTGGATTATTTCTTTCTTATTCCCTTTGTTTTGATAATTGCGTATTCCAAGATCAGGCTTTTCATATTGTTATTTCCGGCGAGAACAGAATCCTGCATGATTTGTTCTTTAATATCCAGAAAATAGGTAATGAACGATTCCTGGTGAGATTGGAAGTGATGGGCTGCAAAATGCAAGATACCTATAACCCTTTTATTGAATCCAGGAGTCCAGCTCCGCGCCTTACCGATCCCCATCCACAAACCCCGACACGGAATATTCCCGTTAGCCTCTTGATACCAGGGATACAATACCTCTGCAACAGTTTTTGGAGTATGTCATGGACCCGATCCTGCAGTACGCAAGCCTCTTTTTCACCGGAATCCTGACCGGTACTGCTTCCGGGCTCTTTGGCGTCGGGGGCGGATTCCTGATGACGCCGGTCCAGTTCTGGCTGTATACCAGCGGGGGAATGGACAGCACTCTTGCCACCCGGCTCGCTTTCGGGACCACCCTTGCCGTGATTATCCCCACGATGATCAGCGGGGCTTTGGCTCACCACAACCGCGGGGCGGTGAACTGGAAGGCCGTTGTCCCGATGGGCTGTGCTGCAGTCTTCGGTGGCCTTGCCGGGGGGACGCTCGCCGCCAGCCTGCCGGGCATCGTTCTCCGGACTTTCTTCGCTCTCCTGATGATCTTGATGGCAGTCCGTATGATCTGGCACATACATAGCTGCACGGTCTGCGAACCCCACGGATCAACCGGGATCTATATCCTCATCGGGTTTTTCATCGGCATCGTTTCCGGCCTTGCCGGGATCGGAGGGGGTGTCCTGCTCGTGCCGGTTCTCGTGATCCTCCTCGGTTACCCCATGCATTCCGCAGTCGGCACCTCGTCGGCCTGTCTCATCTTCTCCTCGACAGGTGCCGTTGCTGCATACGTCACCAACGGGTTCGGGGTCGGGGGTCTGCCACCGTATTCGATCGGCTACGTGGATCTCGTAACCTTCGCGATCCTCGCGGTCACCACCATACCATTGGCATACTTGGGCGTGCGGTGCGCCCACAGGTATTCCGGCCGGCATTTACAGATGGCTTTTGCCGGGGTGCTGATCCTGATTGGCGGGATGATGCTCATCAGCGGGTGAGAAGCTATAAACAGTCGGGACGGTGTAACCCACCACACTCCTGTCAACTGGATTTGTAAATCAGACGATTTTGATCCTGCATTAACACTATACCTCAAGCCTGAATACGATCGGTGGGATAAGGGAGGGGTGCATCAATATCCTCAAAGCAGGATAACGGCGAATGCGAGAATCCGAATCCCAACCTCACCAATCAAAGTGTATAAACCCTCTCACGGAATATTTTTAGTAATGATCTGCATCCGGGTTCCTCAAAGGAACCCGGCATATCTTACCACGGTGACCCCCATGCAGTTGAAGTCCTGCAAAAAGACCTATAATCTCGAAACGCAGCGTGCAGCCCCCCTTGAAGAGACCCTCGCCCGCATTGAACCCAAAGTACCCGCAGCTGGGATAACACGAGTCGCGGACATCACCAACCTTGACCGGATCGGCATTCCGGTCTTTTCCTGCATCCGCCCGACTGCAGAAGCGGGAGCCATTACCGTGTATAACGGGAAAGGGGCGACTGTTGAAGAGTCACGGATTTCTGCGATTATGGAGGGAATCGAACGGTATTCCTCGGAACTGCACGACCGGAAGATCCACCTCGCACCCTACCCGGAGATGCTGGCGCATGGGCGTGTACTTGATCCAAAAGACCTTATCCTCCCCAAAGAAGCAGATACGGATCGCCTTATGCCCTGGGTCGAAGGGTTTGATATCGCCAATGATGAAACCATCCTTGTCCCTGCACATGCAGTCTTTCACCCGCTCTCCCAGAAATATCGTCAGATCTTCCGCACGAACACCAACGGGCTGGCATCCGGGAACACCATGGAGGAGGCCATCTTCCATGCCCTTTCTGAGGTGATTGAACGGGATGCCTGGTCACTTGTCGAGGCTTCTCGGGATACCGGGGCAACGGTTGAAAACATCGATGATCCAACCTGCCTCGAGATGGAAAAGAAATTTGCCGATGCACAGGTTGAAGTCCGGGTGAGGGATATCACCAGTGACATCGGGATCCCGACTATGGCCGCAGTCGCGGATGATGTCCTGCTCAAGGACCCGATGTTGCTCACAATCGGTATCGGGACCCATACCAGTGCACGGATTGCGGTGATGCGGGCGCTCACCGAAGTTGCCCAGAGCCGGCTGACACAGATTCACGGAGCA
>DATKYO010000053.1:0-21111 GCA_035528475.1 Methanoregulaceae archaeon
GAAATCCCGACAGAAACCCGGCGATCCCGCTTTTCACTCCTCCCACACGAGATCGCCAGGTACAGAGTTGTATTTGAACATTAGCAACCGGAACTTGGTCATCATGCGGTTCTCCACCCAGTGGCGGTTCATCGCCAGGCAGAGGTAGATGTCATTGTATATTCACTCACCTCCAAACAATCTCATCAGCATCACCACAAGCCCCCCCGGCCCGGGCATCAACCCCAACGGTGAGCTGCCGGCGTTTCGTCCTGTTCCCAATCTCCCCGGACCTGAAACTCTCAAGATCACTTTACCGGTTCTCGTGATAGTCCCGGCACTCCTTGATCTCCTGCAGGGTAAGGCCGTTCATTTCACATCCCGCCGGACCTCAAACAACGGGTATCTCCGGAACCCCTGGCTATAAGGGATTTTTCTTTTAATAATTATTTCAGCATTTTTCACTATTCCGCATAATATACGACCGCAACATATCTGATTTTTAAGAGAATCGCTGTAACATTTTCCAATACACTTATTCCCTGTTGATACCTTTCTACACCTTTTCCGTTGCAACAGTCTTGTTTTTTCCTCACTCAGCATCTCCATAGCATTATTACAAAAAGAATATTTTTAGAATGGCATTGGCCCCGACCCGAATTTTCCCATGGGAATATTAAATAGAAATATTTTTCATCGAATAAAAAAACATCCGATAGATGTAATTTCTCTCTTATTTTATAATGAGAGGATTTAGAAGTTATTTTGTGAAAAAGGGGGGAGATAATGGTAAGAACCGGTTTAATTGCATTAGCCTGCGTTATATTTCTGGTTATTCCAGTTGTTGTTTGTGCAGAAGAGAATGAAGATAAAATCACTATCAGTGATGCCGCAAAGTTTTCCGGGGGAAAATATGCGGTTCTAGTGGGAATTGATGGCTATCAATATCTTTCCAAACTCGAAAACTGTGAAAAAGATGCTCGTGATATGAAAGATATCCTCATTCGCAAGTGTGGATTTTCTTCCAGTAATGTTGAGATTCTTCTGGGTTCCCAGGCTACTTATGTAAATATAAAAAATGCAATAAATAGCAGACTCGCCCTTGCAGGACCAAATGATCTGGTCGTGTTCTATTACAGTGGTCACGGTGATTATGGGCCGACAGATGTGTACCCTTATGATGAATCTGATGATCAAGACGAGTATATTTGCCCTGTAAATGCGAAGAACAACGGCAGACAAACTAATTGGATTCGCGATGACGAACTGAAAGAGTGGTTTGATGCCATAAATGCAAAAAATAAATTATTGATATTTGATTCCTGCAGGGCCGGAGGGTTAACCAAGACTGGATTACCAAACCAGGATTCATCGGAATTCGAATATATGTCTGATTTTATTGAGAATCAGCCCGAAAGAGGATTAGTCAAAGATGTAAAAGGGTCGCCATATCTTGTATTGATGGCCTGCAGAGAGAGAGAGTTTTCATCGCCTGGCACTCCGAACAGTATATTCACTCTTTTCCTCCTTGAGGGATTCAATACACTCATATCCGATATCGATAATGATAATCTCATTTCAGCCGAAGAGGCCTTTGATTATGCCAGTCCGAAAACAACTCAACTAATACAACAACAAAAGCCCCGATACCCAATGCATCCCCAGAAATATGACGGGAATTCCCGTGAAGAAATAGAACTGGTTGGAGATGATCAGAAGAAGCCGGATCTTGTGGTCAGTTCGATAAGCAGCTCTGACACCACACCAGACCCTGGGCAGAGTGTGACGGTGACAGCGACTGTCAAGAACCAGGGGAGCGCCAATGCAGGTTCCAGTACTGCAAAAATCTATTTATCGACGAATACAATCATAAGCAGTTCGGATACCTACCTGGGATATATCTCGGTAGGTTCACTGTCAGCCGGGCAGAGCAAGACCTATTCGACGACGGTGACGATTCCGTCAAGCGTCACCACCGGCAGTACCTATTACCTGGGAGTGATAGCAGATGCTAATTCGGTAGTGGTCGAATCGGACGAGAACAACAATGATGATCGGTATACTGCAATAACAATCGGATCCTCCACACCAACCCAGACATGGACCCCGACATGGACCCCGACCTGGACTCCGACATGGACCCCGACATGGACCCCTACTCCAACCCAGACCCAGTCGAATCGGCCGGATCTTGTGATAAGTTCACTCAGCTGTTCTCCAGGCAATACCGGATCTGGTCAGAGCGTGACCGTCACGATGACGATAACGAACCAGGGCGGACAATACGCGAGTTTAAGCATAGCCTATCTCTATCTATCGACAGATTCGGCTATCAGCCGATCGGATACCTTCCTGGGCAACATCTGGTGCGGTTCACTGACTCCTGGCCAGAGCAGGACATATACAAAAACAATAACGCTTCCATCGAACCTGAATAGCGGCGGTACTTATTACCTTGGAGTGATAGCCGATGCGAATTCGGCAGTTGTAGAATCGGACGAAAACAACAATGATGATCGATATACTGCTATTACAATCGGATCCTCCACACCAACCCCGGCCCCGACATGGACCCCAACATGGACCCCGACTACGACATGGACCCCGACCCCAACCCAGACCCAGTCGAATCGGCCGGATCTTGTGATAAGTTCACTCAGCTGCTCTCCCAGCAACCCCGGATCTGGTCAGAGCGTGACCGTCACGATGACGATAACGAATCAGGGCGGACAATACGCGAGTTCGAGCATAGCCTATCTCTATTTATCGACGGATTCGGCTATCAGCAGATCGGATCCCTTCCTGGGCAACATCTGGTGCGGTTCACTGACTCCTGGCCAGAGCAGGACATATACAAAAATAATAACGCTTCCATCGAATCTGAATAGTGGCAGTACCTATTACCTTGGAGTCATAGCAGATGCGAACTCGGCAGTTGTAGAATCGGACGAGAACAACAATGATGACCGGTATACTGCTATTACTATCGGATCCTCCACCCCAACCCAGACATGGACCCCGACATGGACCCCGACCTGGACCCCTACTCCAACCCAGACCCAGTCGAATCGGCCGGACCTCGTGGTGAGTTCGGTAAGCAGCTTCGCCACCACGCTCGATCGTGGGCAGAGTGTGACGGTAACAACGACGGTGAAGAACCAGGGAGGTCAATATGCGGGATCGAGTACGGCCAAGGTCTATCTATCCTCGAACAATGTCATCGACAGCTCAGATAGCTACCTGGGATCCATCTGGGTCGGTTGGTTATCATCCGGCCAGAGCAGGACCTATTCGACGACGGTGACCATTCCCTCGACGGTCAGTAGTGGCACCTACTACCTTGGCGTCATAGCGGATGCGAATTCAGGAGTTGCAGAATCGAACGAGAACAATAACGCCAATTACGTCACCGTTACCATTGGATCCGGCAGCCAGCCGGATCAGCCCGACCTGGCAATAAGTTCACTCAGCTGCTCACCCACCAACCCGGAAGCCGGTAAGGGCGTGACAGTGAGGATGACGATAAATAACTGGGGGAATGGAAATGCAGGTGCCAGTACGGCAAAGATCTATTTATCGACGAATTCCCTCATCAGCAGTTCGGATATTTTTCTTAAATCCTTCTCTGTAATTCCACTTTCACCTAACGGATTCAGTACATCCATGATGGATGTGACCATTCCCTCGAGCGTCAGTAGCGGTGGTACTTACTACCTTGGAGTGATAGCAGATGCGAATTCGCAAGTGGCAGAATCGAACGAGAATAACAATTATAAGAGTGTTCCAATCACTATCGGAGATAATGTTCCACAATATTTCGGGGAGAAGTATGCAGTTATTGTAGGAATAGATGTCTATCGTAACTCATATTATTACGGTACTCTCGATACCTGTGTGAACGATGCCCAGGATATGAAAACCACACTGATTCAAAAATGTGGATTTTCTTCGGGTAATATCCAGCTTCTGACTGACTCGTACGCGACGAAAAATAATATTAAAAATGCAATCAAAAACACACTCGGTCGCGCAGGACCAAATGATCTGGTGGTCTTCTATTTCAGTGGACATAGCATTAATGCACCAGATACCTTGCCTTATGACGAATCGGATAATAATGACGAGTATATTGTGTCCTATGACTCTGGTTACGCAACTACGTGTATTCGCGACGATGAATTGAAAGACTGGCTTGATGCCATAAATGCAAAAAATAAATTATTGATATTTGATTCCTCTTATTCCGAAGGGATGTATAAAGGTGCACTAACGGACCACGACTCCTCAGACACTGAATTTATGTCTGAATTTACAAATAGCCGGTTGGCAGGAGAATCGGCGAAGGATGTGAGTGGCTCATCCTATCTTGTCCTTGCTGCGTGCGGGGTTTCTGAATATTCCTATATCGGAAGTACAAATAGTATTTTCACCGAATACCTCATTGAGGGCCTCAATTCCATTTCAGCAGATACTGACAAGGATAATACGATCTCAGCCGAAGAGGCCTTTTATTATGCACGGCCGAGATCCACCAACACAGCCTTTTTAATGCATCCCCAGATTTATGATGGTAATCCATATGGAGAGATAGAACTGGTTAGGTGCTAATTGGGACAACAACCCCTCCCTATAACAGACTCCAGTCCGAACATCACAGGCATAAATGGACCTGTGAGAACCATCAATTTTTGATACTCTGCAGGGCCGGCATCACGAACCCGCGTAGAGCAGATCCCTTATGCTCTCGCGTAACCATCCTGCCACTTGTGTCATGATCTTCATCGGGAAAGGCAGAACCTTGATGACCTGGAAATAAAAAGAACCTTTTAGAATCTCCAAATAATGACATCGTGTATCCGGATGTACAATTACGCAGAGGCGAAGATTATCAAGAACAGGAAAGGGAGGCAAGTGGTGCACCAGGTGAATAGCCTTCACAAGAAAGAAGCTTCCCGGAAGCATTTCATCTCCGCCGGACTCGCGTAACTTTCTGGGAGTCAATGAAAAGAATACAAAGAGTAGCAATATGATAGATTGAATACAGAGCCCCGATAAGGATTTTTCAGCATTTCTAAGCGATCTCTCAAATGCCTGAGAAAAGATTGGTGTTTTTTTGTGGACACTTCTTGTTAATTATATGAGCGTGAGTAGGCCATCAGGTCTCCACCAATGAGAAATGAAAACATCCCCCGAGTAATTCTTAAAAATCTTTATAAAAAGGAATTTTGACCTACACCGCTTCCGTGTAGATCCCCGACCCGACGAACCATTCGTCATCCACCGGTGCGACATAGCAGAGCTTCATCCCGGCATCCCCTGTATCCGGATTTAAGTACTGCACGTAGACAAATCCCCCGCCGCGTTTTGCGGCGGATATCTTCCACCTGAGGATTTCTACGCCGTAGGTGTCGGCGAAGTCCAGCCTGTTCGTGCCGATATATTCGGGCTGGAATGGTAGGGCGACACAGAGAATCCTGTTATAAAACTTCAATAAAACCATTTCCTATAAGTAAAAATGGCGAGAACCCACCAGGCTCATCTTTCCATATTTCGAGATAATAATTACCTTGTTCGAGATTGGTCCATGTATGGGACTCCATCTTACCGATCTGGAATAAATGATTCCCGGCATCACGGTCAAAAAGTGTTCCGAGCCTAAGGATTCCAATATAATACCGGAAACCAACTTCTGCAGGTAAAACTGATATATCATAATTGGCTTTACTTGTCACGGTGACCGAACCATTCGATGGCACGTAAAAAAGGCGGCTCTTAGGCAGCCGGGCTTTTATTGAGAAATTAAACGGGATTCTCTCTTTCGATGGATTTTTCCAACAGTTCGCGACAAAGTCCGGAAGTGTTCGTTCGACCACAGGGCCTGAAAATTTCACGATATATGGAACATCATACGCATAACCGGTTTTTTCCAGCCTGCTCAATGGGACGGTGAATTGCCATTCGAGTAGTGATCCCGGCTGACCTGGACACAAATCAACTGCATCTTTGACGATAAATTTGAAATCCGTCTGCATCTTTACTTTTTTCGTATTCCCTTTTTCATCACGAATACGATATAATCTGACATTGCCGGTGACTTTTCTCGTGTCAGGCCCCGCATCACTTGATCCTACTCCTCCGGCGATATTTCCTGGTATCGAAAAAGACGTGCTAAAATCGATATCTGAATCTGTATCACCATATGGACCGGTCGAATTCAGTTCTTGTGAGGAAAGTAACTTTTCAACGGGGACGTCAGCCCACTCCGTATCCGGGAGGTCCGGACAACTCCGGGCCTGTTCAAGATTAGAGATAATAAGATCGGCAAGCTCTTTTGTCCTGCTATGTGTTTCGCTGGCATTCGCAAAACCCTGCACGATACTGGATGATGGACTCTCGTATGATCTTGGTTCCAAACTGTCGCCTTTTCTCCGGTTCAGGTACGCAGACCATAAATCACCAACTTCCGTACCAAAAATGCCGGTGATAAATGGAATCAGACTCGCTTTCATCTCCGCCGATACCCTTTTTGCCTCCTCGTCGGACTGATATCGCTTACAGAACTCTGGTGGATCCAATGCATTTTTTAGTCCCCTCCCTTCTCTTTCATCCCGTGCTCTTCGCCGGAAAATCTTTCTATTATCGTAATTCTGGATAGGAGTCACAGTACCTTTGGCGAATCCATGCTCTTCTTTTGGAATAGCGGGATCTCTATCCTGATTCTTTTCTCCCAATACTGGGTTTTTCCCCTGCTGGACAACATGCGCCAGTTCGTGGGCGATAAAGGATCTCTCCCCCGTTGATCCTGAAGCCATTGTATTCTCACCGATGACCATGTCCTTGCCGGATGTATACGCTAACGCACCGATTGCTCTGGCTGATTCTTGCGCCTTTTCACCTATATGCACCCGCACCCCGCTGAAATCATACCCGAACCGGGGCTCGAAGAACTCCCTGGTCTGCATGTCCAGCGGCTGGCCTGGGGACTGCAGGACTTCGTGGACGATTGGAGGGACGAAAGAATTTCGCACACCCACGGAAAATGGCTTCCTCAACAGTGCTGCCTGCTCCGACTCTTTCTCATCCTCCCTACACGATTCATCTCCTTCCCGTGGGGACTTCCGCTGCAGCACCGGCTCCGGCATCCGTATGATTTGTTCGGCAACCCGATCGGCCTCCTTCTCGTACTCGTCATTCGGTTCACCGACGCGGATTTTCGGCTGGATTGGGGCACAGCGGGGACAGCCGCCACCGCAGGGGCAGGGCGGTTGGTGTAATGGATTGAAGAAATTGATGTGTTGTTTTGTGGTGTGTCTTTTTTGTGAGGATTGTATAAGGTTAATTGTCCCATGGATGCGATGGCTTTTATCTACTGATTTTTGTTTCATACGAATGTAAGTCACATCTGTCTCGTTGTGAAAATGCTACCTTTACCTTCCACTGGCAAATTTTATGATCCCGAATAAGCCACTTTCAACATCATAGTTAACGGATATATCCACGAGGGTTTCATTGAATGTATCATAAAATCTGACCTGATATCGCACCTGGGTTGGTCCGAGATTTGGATCGGGATTCGCCATCCGATAGGGACCCTGTATTTTTCGTAGTTCCCAAGCTTCTGCTGTTTCACCACCTCTCCTTAATTTCATCTCCTCAATAACAGCCTTTTCAAACCTTTCACGCAACCATTTTGGAATTTTTCCTTTAATACCGAGAGAAACACTCGAAGCAGTTGGTGGTACACCATGTGGTACACCTGATGGAGTAGGAGTCACACCAGAAGTAGGAATTACCCTTTTTCCTGGAGTGAACGTATTCCACTTTCCGGTATGATCTTGCAGGGTTTTTCCCACAGAAAGACTGCCATCAGGATATACCCAGACTTTTTCTGATGGGGCAAGAACAGGCGCACCTACTTTATTTGCTAAGTCCTGGGCAATCCTTGCCTTGTCAGAACCCGTCTCACAGGCCAACAGGCGAATTTTTTCACCCCGATAGCCCTTGCTTTTCATAAAATTTGCCAGCCAGCGATGGTCCACTTTCACCCATTTCCCGTTATGCAGAACATGAAATGAATCCTCAGTCCCGTGAGTTATTACATCGTAGTACCCTTTTTCAGGAGTTATATGGGCGACAGCTTTCAGGGTTTTAGCATCACCCGCTTCAACCAGAATTGCTTTCCCGGAAGAGATATCCGGCCTCTTTGGTAATCCGCCTGCAGGTTCTTCAGGTTTGACAGAAGGGGTGCCCTCCTCAGGTGCGAGTGATTTTGATTTTTTTGGGGTCTCACTTTCCACTCCCTTTCCTCCGGCTGGACTGGATTCTTCTGATATTCCTCCCTTTCCTTTGGCAAATTTTTCCTCGGTTGTTTTCACGGTGGGTTTCCATTCCTTCATCGCCTTCCAGCCTGTGCGGATTTCTCCAAGAGTCATCGCAGCCTGAACCGAAAGCATCACCCACTCCATAGTGCCAGGTTTTGCAACACCAAGCATTGATTTATCCCTCTGGTTTGAAGCTTCCGCAACAGAATACCGATCAAGGGCATCATCGATATCCCGGGCAGCACTCACCGCTCCTGCTCCTGCAGCAAGGAACGGACCTATAACCGGAATAAATACCAGCATCGTTTGTAAAAGAGTGAGGCCCATTGTTACCCAGAATTTTTTCACTTCATACTTCTGCAATAGTTCTTCGATTGGCTTAGTCATGGTTTGCGGAAGGGAATTCTGGGTAAATTTTACTGCTTCGGGAAGATCATAGGGATCGATACCCTCCTTTCCGATTTTTAAAATTGCATCATCAATCTTTTTGATAAGTTTGTCAAATGCCTCGCGGATACCCTCTGACAGATCCAGATCCGTTGGATAATCGTTATCAACAATATCTTCAGCATCCATCGTGCTGAAAAAGGGGAATTTGTCGTGGAGATAATACAGTGAGAGATTAACACCATCGATCTGTTTCTGGCGCCAAGTCCTGAGTTTTGTCGCCATAATTGACATCGCTGCCGCGACAAGGTTTAGGTCTCGTTCTTTTCCGAGAGTTACTACCCGCTCGTTGAAATATTCAATAATTTCCGGTGTACTATAGGGTGTTGTGGCATCGTGCAATCGCATGAACCTGTTTTCCAGCTCGTCAGGTGTTTTTGAACAGACTATCACTCCTCCTTCAATAGCTTCTAGAGTGATTCGGTAACTCTCAAGTTCATCCTGTAATTTTGTTAAAAAAACAATATTATTTGCTGCTTTTCGGATAGCATCCAGCAGTTCCTGATGGCTGGGGAGTAATTCAGCTGTATCCTCTGGTTCGCATTTCCGTTTTACCCGTGTATGGCTGCTGAGACTCTGGAGGGTATCATCACGGCGGCCTTCCATTGTAGCCCTGTGTGAGGCCATCAGGCCCAGGGCGTTCATCCTGATAAGTGTGCGAAGTCGGGTCTCAAAAGTTTCCTTTTCCTCATCTGTCTTCGGGACTCCGGCCCGTTCCATCTTCTGCTGGATACTCAAGCTTTCCCCTGTAGCAGCACCTAATGCTGCTTCAAATTCCTCTGGGAATTTCTTCTTAATGTTTCCCCCTCCCAGCAGAGACCAGGCAGCTGTGTTTTTGGGATCGAGAGAAACATTAACCCTCCTTCTTATACTCTCTTGCCGCTGGATTGTTACCTGAGAGTTGCTCAGTTCTGGATTTTCCTGCTGGTCTACCGTATCAGGCATCTGCATAACATGTTCAGCAACCCGGCCAGCCTCTTTCTCGTACTGGTCACCCTGTTCACCGACACGAAGTTTTTGATGGATGGGAGTGCACCGGGGACAGCTTCCGGGCCCAATCCCTTGCTGCACAACATGCGCCATTTCGTGTGCCAGCAGTTTCCTATCACCAGCCCCTGAATCAAATACCACATCCTTCCCAACCGTATACGCGATTGCATCCACCGCCCGGGCCGATTCCGCAGCCTTCGCGTCAGTATGCACCCGCACCCCACTGAAATCGTTCCCGAACCGGGGCTCGAAGAACTCCCTGGTCTGCGTATCCAACGGCTGTCCGGGAGATTGCAGGACTTCGTGGACGATTGGAGGGACGAAAGAATTTCGCACCCCCCCAGGCGCCGACTTCATCAGCAACGCATTCTCCCGGGGCTCTTCCTCCTCCTCCAGGCACGAATCATCTCCCTCCAGCGGACACTTCCGCTGCAGCTCCGCCTCCGGCATCCGCATGACCTGGTCAGCCACCAGGTCTGCTTCCTTCTCGTACTCGTCATCAGGCTCGCCGATACGGAGTTTTGGCTGGATCTTCTTTTGAATTGTCTCCTCGTCGTGGTAGAGAGCGGCAGCCGGTACATCCCTGCGAACACATCGGCATCCTCTCATTGTCCCCCGTTCAATCGGCACACAGATCTTTCCCCACCTGTGGCAGCCCCCGGTATCCTCGCACCTGAAAGGTCCGGTTTGAGTGCAGAAAGGAGACGAGTGACCCGAAGCTTCCTCGTCCTCCTCATCATACAGGCGCTGTAGTATTTGGACAGGAATGCCTGTGACACCCGGACGGGAAGTCTCCAGTCCATAATCAGCCGACCTATTCTTTTGCAGCTCCGCTTCCGGCATCCTCATGACCTGGTCAGCCACCCAGTCTGCTTCCCTCTCGTACTCGTCATCAGGCTCTCCGATACGGAGTTTTGGCTGCAGGGGGAGGCACCGCGGGCATCCCCCGTCGCACGGGCAGGTGAGACGCTGGAGAACCCGGAAGCCTTCTCTGGCAACCTGCAGGGGCTCTTTACGCACTGCCGGACGAGCGGTTGCCTGGCTGTGGCTTGTGTCCGGTGACTTTTTTTCCTTGAATGCAAGGGCGGATCCGGCCAAGATTCACTCCTCCGGCGAATGCCTATCCGATCGGCCTCCGCCTGTCCGGACCGGCCGCGGTCCTTTTCAATGTGGCCGCCGTCTCCTCTTTCAGCCTCAGATCGGTCATTGCTACGTTCCCTGCAGCGACCGTTGCCTGTCTGCTGCTCAAACGGTTACCTTCCTTATCGTACACGCTAATCGTGACGCCTTTTGGGGACTCTCTTGCAAGGGAAGCTGTACTTTCATTATCCATGACAAACGAGTAGTAGCCGGAATCATCGGTTTTGGTCGTACTGACCGTGTCGCCGTTTGCGTTCTCGATCCTTACTTCCAGCCCGGCGTAACCAAGCCCGACTGCGTCGTCAACTCTCCCGTGGACAAGAGCCTCTTCTTCTTTTACCTCGGGCACTGACATCCTTGAGATCTGTTCATGGGCAATCACTTTATCGAGGACTTTCGACGAACGGGTTACCATCGTCTTCGCACGATCCGCTTTTACGCTGTCCGGGCCATACCGATCCATTACAACTGCTTCCTGGATGGAACACAGGTCCATCATCCTCTCAACGGCCTTCATGCGTTCAGCAATCACGGTGTCGTACGCAGATGTTGCCGCCTTGATCATCGGTTCCCTGTATCTGGAGATAGTACTTTGAATCGATTCTTCAGGACCGGCGGCAGGGGTTTCTTCTGATGCTGCCGGTTCTTCTGGCGGTGGCTGTGTAATTTTAGAATATATATCCACGATACCCCAGAAAAAGAGAGTATATACCTCCTGGCAGAAATTAATACGTTTATATTTTTCATTAGTCAATGCAGCAATTGTCGGGATAAGGAGACTGTTCCTGTCGATGAAGGAGAGATGCTGCATCGAATTCATTGCAAAAATACAATGATCTGCCTGGTTTTCCGTCGTATGGTTCATAAGGTAACTCAGCGAGAGGAGAGACAGGAACATTCTCGGCTGTATCTTCCCGTCAACCGGGGTATCAACCTCTTTGAACCGATTGTTGACTGCCCGCTGGGACAGGCCCAGGAGTGCTGTATTGATGAGCACATTTGAATCAGAGTTCGTGCATTTGGACTGATTGTCAATATAACTAATGTCACCGGTCGATCCGATGAACTGTGAGATGAGTGCGCTGTTTTTTGTACCGAGGTAAACCTGGTTCGTGCTATAAATGGTATCGCCGCTCGGTGAATCCAGAGAGTAATAGAGATAACTCAGCAGTGACGGTAACGTGAGAATCATGCCTGGACTGCCAGACGCTGCCTTTTGAGTGGGTTTATAACCATATAATTCCTCTAGCGATTGTATAACGGACGGCAGGTTGAAAAACCCGCCGATGTTTAAGACAAACACAGTTCCGAAGATATTTTCAATAACCGAAAACGGCGTGAGAGAGGGAAGATTTCCAAGGAGTGACCACAATCCGCCGCCGTTGACGAGCCGGCTGCAGAAATAGTTATGGGTGACTGAAACCGGTCCGTAGGCAAAGATGACAAGGGCGTTGCCTGCAGGCTGGTCAACGGTATTTTCATGCACAACGGCTGCATTTTTCCCGCTCGGCGGCATGATTCCGGGCATTGCAAGAGCTGTATCGCTCGTTGTCGAGGTTTCATGCGTCATCGGTGTATTAGGGGCCGTAATGGACTCTGTTCTATACAGGTTATCGAAATCGGTGAATGCTGATGCGGTTCCGAGAACGATGCCCCCGCTTATGCCGACGCCGATATCCGACCTCTCGACCTTGCCCGAATAACCATTCCCTGTGATGGTGTTGCCCGTAATTGTTGTGCCATTGCCGAAATAGACATAGATGCCGCAGACATGGCCCTGCTGCAATGAACCGTTGCCCGTGATGGTATTCCTCGTTATAGAGAGATCGGAACACAGCCCAAGGGCAATACCGCCGATCCCAAGATTTTTCAGGGTATTTTTTACTGTCACATTATCTGGTGGATGCTGCAGGCAGTCGCGGATCCTGTTTTTATCGATACCCAGACCGAAAACGATTGTGTTGAGGACAGCATACTCAATAGGTTCACGGATCAATTCGTCCGGTTTTTTTGAAAATTCAGCTTTTCCGTACAGGTCGAACCCGCAGATACCGGAAAGCCCCATGCCGGCGATTTTATTTCGTTCTATAAGCACGTCGTGGACGAACGGCATCGCGGAGGGTGCTTCCTTTTCAATCGATTTGTCTTCTGCATCGGTTGTTTTTCCCTGCGACGATTCAGTTGCTCTCTCTCTGTATGTACCAAATACCTGTCCGAATGCGTCAGCCACTTTCCCGGCCGCGGCGGCAAGGGTATCTCTTGGCTTTGCAACCGTCTCATTTGAGGCCGTCTTCATCGCAACTGTCCGGTTCACCGCGCTGATGCTTCCGCCCAGCGTAATTCCGTTGCCAGCCCCGCCGATAATTATGTTTTCGGTGATGACGATCCGTTCCGAACCCCCTGCGACGAGGATTCCGCCAACAGCTTTGTAGATTTTTCCGGCATATACGATAGACTCCCCTGGATAAGCGGTACTTCCGTAAGCAGATCCAACATCTGCCGATACGGTGTCAGACCAGTTGTCGTAGGAATCCTCAGGATCGCTGCACGGATCGTAGACAGAACCACCCCCTGGCGGTTCTTCCTCCTCAGGAGTTGTCGGGGCCGACAGGATGGTGAGAATATTTCGCTCGATCAAGCAGGTATCCGCAAGGACCGCTATTGCCTGGTATCCGCCGACCCGGTCGAGCATCTCGATCCGGTTATTGCACAGGACCAGATCCCTGATGCTGCCAGTCGTTTCGGGGGTACCGATGGCATATGTCAGCGCTACGATCCGGTTGTTTTTTATCGTGATCTCTTTTGAAGAAGTATCTGTCGTGGCGTTGATTTTAACCGCACCGCCTGCCAGGTTGATCATCGTAAGGTTCTCGATGCTTACTATTGAGGAATCTTCAATAGAGAAGATCCAATTCGTGTGACCTATCGCTGGTTTGATGACGGATTCGATTCCGCATCCCCGAATCCGGATATTCGTTTTGCCACTGATTATTACAGAGGCCGCATGTTCTCCGGGAAGCAGGTAAATCTCTCCACCTTTCGGAGGCAGATTGACAATCGCTTCCTGCAGGGAGTTATAATCGCCAAAAGATGTCCTGCCGTCGCCGACAGAATACGTACAGCATATATTGCGGTCGATAAGAGGTCTGAAATGTATGCGGCAGTCGGTTATGCTGGCGAGTGTGTTGTTCTCTCCCCATTTGATAATTGCGAGCGGGACCCGGTGGAAATGGATCCCGTACGGAGAGGCAAAACCTGAACTGCTGCCGACGAGGTACTCCGGATTCGCTGTGGCTGCGCGGACAGGAAACGTCCAGTAATCACCCGCTGAATGGACGGCAGGATCATTGTAGTTAAACTGTATATATATCCCGTCTACCAGTTCCCTTTCGTTGGCGGTAAAGTCGCTGACAGGCTGGATGCCATCCCAAAGCCGGAAGAAGGTGTCCCCGGTACCCGGGATATCCCCATATATTTTCGATGCGACCGGAGATTCAAGGTTATTTTCAGAGTTCAGCGTAAACTCTGCGCTGTACACGACCTCGTATCTACCGGTCTCTTCGTCGAACTCGATCGCTTCAAGATAGAATGTCGTAAGTTCCGAATTGATAATCGCCTGCAGGTTGTCGTGGATCGTTGCAACGACATTTGAATCCTTTATTTTGAACTCCCCTCTCCCGACAAGACCGCCGTTGAATCGCGACCATTTGAAAAATGCAGCAGAAGAATCACCAGTTTCTGCAATCTCGATGCGATACAGGAAATGTTCGATTCCGGCATAACCGCCGGTATCGGTAACAGGGCATTCGGTCGTGCCGGACGACGGCTTTTGCAGTCTCACCCTGAGTCCGCCTTTTTTCGGGAAATCGTCAGCAACTTTCCCGTAGATGTCCGGGCAATCCAAGGTATCGTCAAGCCGCAAAAGCCTGAAGGCTTTTGCAGTTACAATTCGTTCGGTGGTATCAGGCCCGCCCAGTGCCGGTTCAAGCCAGGTCTCCTTCGCCTGGAATGCACTCACAGACTCCCTCCAGACTTCGAGGATGATAGCGTCGCGGGTACCGACAGTCCCAGGGGGAGGTGAAGGCACATCCTGGAATGGCAGCTCGAGAAACCCAGCTTTGTATTTATCACCTGCAACCGTAACCTGAATTCCGTCGACCCAGGCCCTGCCGCCCTGGATGGTGACTTCAACGGATCCGTCAGTTGCGGGAGAGTCGACACTGGTCACTTTCAACGCATCTGGCTCCCCTGACCGGACCGCAGCAACACCTGCACCAATGATGTCCTTACCAGCGGTATCCTGCCAGCCAAGGGTGATGAGGGCCTGATCGTTCAGGTCAGGGTCCAGAATAATTCTGCCCTGCTGGTGCAGGACGGCACTGATATTTTTTTCCCTTTTCTGATCCCACGAGGAAAAATCTCCATGCAATGTCATATAATCATCTCATGTTACCGGAATAACCAGCGGCCTTACTCCCGCCGGCATGAACTCTCTGTATCGGATCATGATGTTGCGCCACTTGTGCGCCTCCAGCTGGAAACCGAATGTACCCATGGTGTCATCTCCAGGCCCCCGTTCCCTGATCCGGAAATCCGATCGCTGTGCAATTCTCGCGTAGCCGGGGCTCCCGAACGCCTCGCTGGAAAATACCAGCTGGCATGCAGTACCTTTCACGCACCCATAGTTTTGCGGCAACCGGTCACTGGTGCCGGAGAAATAACTGAACCGGATACAGCCGGCCTGGTTGTCATTGACTTCAAGGCTGTGGACCCAGATGCAACCGCTACCTGAAATCCGGTCGACACGGGTCCTGCCGAAGAACGTTACACCCTCTGCAACCGTATCAGGCCCCCAGCTGCCTGCCGGGCCGATGCCGGAGAGGGCATAACCCTGGGCAGGATGGCCGACACCGCCGCCTGCGTCGATCACGGAATCTTCGCACTCCAGCAGGTAGGCAGTGTCCATGAGAAGCGGTCCCGTGATCGACCGGCAGATCCTGATTGCAGGGATTTGCTCGAAACCCGCTGGATTGGGAAGTTCCAGCGAGACTCGGATGTCTGTACGGTTTTTATGATCACGGCGCCAGTATCCCTTCGGATCGAGCGTGCAACCGACAATTTCGAGCAGGTCAACCATTGCACTGTTGATCAGCGAAGCGGGCTCCGGCGAAACCTCCGGATCCCGGGTAATATACAGTCCCTCTAAACGGACCGTAACCCTTTCAGGAGGATTGTCGACCCCAAAACCGAGCGGTTGTTGAAGGAGAATTACAGGCCGTTGGTGATCTGCGGCCCGGATGGCGAGCGATCCGTCGAGCTTCATGAGATTGAGAGCGGATGGGTCCAGTCTATAGGTTCTACTGTCCTTTATCTCGATGATAACCGGGTATACTGTCCCCGCAGGAAGATTGAGTGCTGTCTGCAGGTCGGAACCATCTGTGTAGTTCACCGGGATGAAGGTTTTTGTTGGTTTGTCCCAGTCCTCCTCCGGGAGAGCAGGGCGGGAAACCGGGTGAGCACCCACGGGTCCGGCAGCCCCATAGGTATACGTAAGGAGGAGATCTTTTACAAGAGCGTTTCTTGAGGTTTCATCGGGCACGCCGATGATGAACCTGCCGATGACCGGGTCGATCGCAATCTCGTATTCCTGCAGGGGCGGGATTAACGAGGATCCCCAGTCGCAAAGATTTGCCCCGCGGAACGACCATTTTTCCAACGGAACCGGACCGAACACATCTTTCGGCATATGGAACTGCAGGCACCTGTTGTTGGTATCCAGCGGATCGGGACCGGGAACTTCCTGGGTGTCATAGTAATCGATAGCAACATACTCTTCCCAGTTGCCGGCGGCACTCCTGCTGCAGAGCCGTGCCGCGGGTATCGGCCCCGGAGTCTTATCAAGACCGGTGAGGCCGGTCGTTTCATCAAAGGGCTTCCGCACATTAAAGAGAACGACCGGCTCCCCCAGCGGGTGGACTTCTGACCGGAATACATATGGTGCCTGATCCAGAAGCAGCGGGGATGGCACCGGATCCGGCTGATCTTCCGGGATAAATGGCTGTGAAACCGGGATCCAATACGGTTCCAGGCGCCAGAGGTAGATAGCCAGGTTGGGCAGGTTATACCGGGCGCACTGCGCCGGGGGGCGGATATCGGCAAGGTGTGCAAATGGGTCGGACGGCGTATTGAGAAGGCTGAGCATGGCCGGGTCCCTGATGGTCGCAGTCCCGCCGCGGATGACCCTACGGATGCCCGCCCCAGAGGTTGCATAGGGAGGTATGTCTCCGTTATCCGGCCTCTGGTGGTTGAGGTGCATGTTCCAGGCCATGTTTTCCCGGAGCTCGGCACAATGCACTGCCCAGCCGGTCAGGTCAAACGTGAGCCGTTCGATCGCACCAAGCGTCCCTTTCCGCCTGCGCAGGGCAATGGTATCCGCAACATCCGCCCGGAGTGTCCAGGGGTCCCCGGAGAGGTGGCTGGTGCCTACGAGATCGGCAATATAGGGGATTAACCAGTCATCGCAGGTCTCAATGAAGAGGTCGTCATAAAACGATTCGATATTTTCATCAACTGCACTGAATGCATCTTCGATAAGGGAGAGGTAGTTCTTTAGCTGGTCCTTTGGCACCTGCTCCTCGTCCTTTATCTTGTAGATCTCAGGCAGCCTTTCAAAAAGTTCAACACGGCGGGTCATGTACAATCACCTTCCGGTCCTCCGCTGCCATCGGCCAAGGTGAAGTCATCCGTCATGAGGTTCAGGACACTGTCCGGGTCACAGTTCACGACATCATCCCGGGGATAGGGGGATAAGTCCCCTGGCTGGACTAGGGAAAACGAGGTGACCTTTACCCACCACACTCCGCCGGCGTTTTGGATTATCCCCTTCACCCGCGTCGCGTACTCCGGTTCTCCGAACCGGCGCATACAGGTACTGAAAAGGCCACGAGTGCTGTCAATACCTTCCCCCTCCTCACCCTGGATGCCCAGAGCCACCTTGATCGCTTTTATAACAACCTCCTTTTTCGCCTTTGGGTCGAAACTGACGAGCACTTCGAGATGTACCGGCTTACGCACACCCTGATTTACCACTACCGGATACCGGCCCGGACCACGGCACCGGTTATACATGGTCATCGTCGCAGTTACCGAATCGAGTTCTTTCTCCCGCCCGTTCTTTAAGAGGACGGTCATGACGATTGCCGGAGTATAGCCTGCGATGTCGTATATGGCGGATGCCAGCTCCACGGCCGGTATACTGAGTGCTTCACACTCGAAGTCGCGGAGACTGACGAGCCTCCCCAGGCTCTGGACTCTGCCCGGAGCGGACCTCCGTGCATTTTCACCGCTCTCGGGATCGCAGCCGCCCGATGCGATTCCGGCCAGGCGTATCTTTTCCAGCCGGTTTAGTTTCTCTCCTGCCAGGGGGTCGGATCCTTCCTTTCCTGGTCCGTATGCCCCGATCTCGGTCCGGTAGCGTGCGGTCACGTTCTCCATACCCGTCGGAAGACGCCTTCCGGTCTTCCCGTCTCCGAACTGCACAAAGCTGCTGCCTATGTCATCTTCCCGCACGATGTAAACCTCGTCTTCCGGTTCGCAGCCAAACAGGGTCGGCACTCTCGTCCAGAGACGGTTATCGACATAAATCTCGAGGCGGGGCTCCCAGTCGCCGATTCCCTGGTCTGTATAGGTGAGGGGCGCCTTCGGTAGTTTGAAGGTCTGGAAGACTTCCCGTGCATCGCCATTGCCCAGCACGGCCTCTTTTTCCTTTTTTCCCTGCGTCGCATCGACAATATTGCCGAAGATCTCGACCGCGGGATTATCGCCTGGGAAATCATTCACCGACCATCCCTCCGGCCAGGTAAACGCAACCGGGCGGAAGAAAACACCTTCTTCATCATATCCAGGGGATACGGGGCAGGTCTGTGCGGCAATTTCCGCGTACGAGTTGTCCTGCCTGTGCAGGAAGAGACGTCGCCCCGCCAGTTTTTTATACGTATCGCCATCTCCAAAGAAGAAGAGGTGATCGGTGTCGGCCCCGTATTCATAGGCATTATCCAGTTTCAGAGGTGATCCAATCGTTTCGTAAATGATAATAGTCTGTATGATAACAGAGCGGGACCAAGGAGGCGGGTCGTTAAGAAGTACAAGGGTTGTTGCTCCGGTCATTGCGCCCAGGGTCATGGTATAGGGGATCACAGTTTCAACCTGCAGCGGTGTTGGGATGCCGCCACCTGTAAGAATGAGTGTTGTCCCGGGATTCAGGTCAGATATAGTACCTTCGAGACAAAGGACTCGGGGGAACTGATCACCGTCTGACGGGAAAATATCGGATAGATAAAATGAAACCTGCGATTGTGATGCCTGATGGGAGGAGTCTATCGTAACTTTCGTTGGAGGCGCGTTATGGCCGAAGTAACGGAAAGTCCTGCCGATTTTATAGCCCTTTATAGATTTCTTTCCATAAAGGCTGTTGACGCTTCCTTCGATGTAAATATTCGTCCGGTCGAACTCCTGCTCAACCCTGGCCACTGTCACGATTTGCGGATAAATATCCGGTGGATTGTCAAAGAGCAGCAGCCTGTCATTCTTTTCAATTTTCTGTCCTGGTTTTAGATCGGCAGTCAGGACTGAAAAAACGTTCACAGAGTTGGGAAAGGAGCCGAGCGTGAGTTCGCGGTACAGCCTGAATTTCCCGAGAGCCGGCACTGCAGTAAGAACCGAATCGGTCTCGAAATTCGTCTGTCCGGCAATACCCTCCAGTTGTGCTTTTATCGGGAATCCCCGGGGAACGGTCACATCGGAACCGGATTTCACCTCAAAGGCAAAAGTCGCCTTCCCACCAATCCCCGGCGCCAGTCGGTATCCGGTGAGCCGGACAAGGGCAGCGATACTCTCGCGCCAGGACGCGGCACATAGGAATGCCTCATTGGCATAGAGTTCCTCATAGAACGTGAGAATATCAAGGACGACCGAAGCGCCTTCGATAAGTGCGATTCCGGGATCGTCCGGCTCCCGGTGAGTCCAGGAAGAGAGGATCTCGTTGTTATTGAGTGCCTCCAGCATGAAGTCTCTGAAATCAATATAACTCCCGATCCGATACCGGATCCGGGGCAGCCCGGGCCGGTTTTCCGGTTTCGCCAGTCGGATTTTTTTCCTGCAGTAATTCCTGCATTCCTTTGTCATTGCCTGCCGCCTCCGAGCTCGAACGTGATTGATCCAGTCTCCCGGTGGTCTGGGTCATTTCTTACCTGGATGATTCCGTTGATACCAAGGTTGTCGACACGGTCCCGCGGTTGGCCGTACGGGTGCATCCGCCGGATACTGACTTCCCTGACATGATCGATGCCGGGAACCCGCTGGACACGACCAATGATCTGACTCGCCTCCAGTCCCTGGCCGAACGTCCAGAGGTCCGGATGGAAAAACGAGAGCCTGCCGTCAGTCGTATAGCCGGTGGAGAACTCCTGTTCCAGCTCATACCGGATTTCCTCGGGCCAGTAATCTTGCCTGATACAGGCTTTGACGCTGATCTCGAGCGGGACAAAGACTGGCGGCCGTATCTCGAGGTCTTCGCCAATAAGTCTCACCACGTCCAGGTGGCGTGCAACCGCTGATCGCAGTTCCAGGCTGAGCTCATCGGTGCCTGCTGGATCGATTGCGATCCGGACCCCCCGCCAGCTTCCAGTCCAGACATAGCGTGCCGATGCATGCGACACTTCCGGCAGCTCCTCGGAACGTTTCTCGTAGTCTTTCAGGGTCACCGCCCTCAGCTGGCGATGCCGGAACGCCTCCGGGACCCGCCTGAGGATCTCTCGTTCAGGTTCGGGGGCCCTGCCGTCCGTCACATCAAACGGGTTCGTGCATTTGTCAAGGAACGTGTAGACTGCCGGATCAAAGACCATGAGGGTGTCACGGCCAACATTGCCGTCAGGGCCATGCCCGGCCTGGTACCGGCACAAAAGGATTGTATCTTCCGGAAGCTCGCACCCGTTTATGCCGTTGCCGAATCGGACAAGGCTGTTTCCTTCCTCATCCGTCTCGACAATGAAGTGGTTTCCGTCGGTACTGCTGTCATCACTGTGCACGAGGCTGATCGCTTCCTGCCACCGGGGGAGGGAATAGATATATTTTCCAGGGTTGGCGAGATCGGGTGAACCTTCGAAGATCTCCATGGTGGATACTGTTTTTTCTTCACCGCCCGGGAGAGTGTTCTGGAAGGCGAGCGGCCCTTCGT
>DATKYO010000054.1:0-19149 GCA_035528475.1 Methanoregulaceae archaeon
TTCGTGAAGTTATATTGCTGAACCACTGGTTCGCCGTTGATGTAGATGCTACTGTACCAGCTGCTAGCCGGGTCGGTGACCTGGTACCCGGTTTCCTGGATTTCCGTGATGTTGTAGTAACCCCATTCGTCCACGTTCTCGAACACGTAATACCCGTCTGCTCCGGTCGTCGTGGTGTTGACAAGGGTGCCGAGGGTCTCGTTATACAACTCGATCGTCCAGCCCGGTAAACCTGTTCCGCTCTCGTTGAACTTGTATCCGCTCACTGAACCGTTCTGCTGATAATTCCCGAAGTCGTACCCGGTGTCACAGCAAAGGGTTGGCAACTCCATCATGGTGAGCTGCCGTAATGTTGACGGCGCGGAAAGATTTACGAAAACTCCCATTACTCCGCCGCATGGAGGAATATACCCTAATCCATTGGCGATTGTCTCAGCCCGAAGGGTATTTGCCAGGCTCACTTCTCCGGAATTGAGCTGTATTCCGCCATATGAACTGGTGTTTATTTCCAATCCATTGGTGAAATTCCAGAGTGTGCGCTGCACTACCTTATAATTGTAATTCACCGTCGGATCATGCCGGCGGTTTAAGATATAGTTTACCCGGTCCCAGTCGGTTGTTCCCACATTTGGATAGGCTGTCACCAGCAGGCTGACATTGTTTGCATCATAGCTCGATATGAAACAGCATGCCCCGTAATCACTGGCTTGAATAAGCGTATATGCATCTACACACCAGGCGGGATACTCACTTCCATTGAATATGTCATAGCCCGGGTTGATATCAGGGGTAGCCCTGAAATATGCATAATCAACCGGGGGTAAAGGTGGTGCGGGGATGGGTGTCCCGCCGGAAGTATAATTGAGGTTTACTGACGAACCCGGAGATTTGGGTGCTGGCAGAATTGGGAAGTCCGGGCAGATAAAACTAAGATTGGCACTTCTATTGGTGGAATTCATCCACCCAGTGTAGAGATCTTCTGTCACCCTATATGTCTCAAACGATGAGAGGTCGGCAAACTCATAATACCCGCTCGCATTAGTAAGATCACAGGCAATTGTGGTGCCATTGGTATAATTGACACAAACCTGCCAGTTTTCGATCGGGGGTTCGCCGATATCCCAAATCCCGTTCCTGTTCAAATCATTGAATTTGTAGCCGGTGATATTCCGGAACGACTGCGCATTGGTAAAGTTCTGATTTGTGAGGTTAAGATCGCCGTCACCGATCTGAACCGTCCGGTTGAGTGTGACCTGCGTCCAGCCGGACTGCAGGGTCTCGTTCAGCCAGTAGATTCCCAGCGGAACTTCCTCAATTAGATAGTATCCTGTCACGTTGGTAATACTTGAATTCGAATAGCCTTCGGTCTGGTTCGAAAGCGTTATTGTCCAGCCGGGGAGAGTTGGTTCTCCCGGATCCCACCGCCCATTCACATTCAGGTCGTTAATCTTGAATCCACTCACGGAACCATTTAGCTCCTGATCGGTGTTGGTGAAGTTCTGGTTGGTGAGGTTTAGAGTGGTCAGGTTAGTCTGAATGGTGCGGTTCCCCACAACAGGTGTCCAGCCGGGCCAGTCACCCAGGGATTCGTTCAATGCGAAAAAGCCCGGCGGGACATATTGTATCTCATAGTAGCCGTCAGTATCGGTGACATTGTATCCGTAGAAGTCAAGGGTGGCGTTGGTAAGCGTGATATTCCAGTCTTCCAGGCCTGTGCCGGTTGTATCCAGCTTGTATCCGGTCACGGTGCCATTGATATGGTTACCGAAGATTGCAGTCGCCAAATCCTCATAGCTGCTCCGGTAATTCCCGACATACACATCCATCTTGAGGACATTTCCCGTTGGATTGCCGGCCGACCAGTAAAACTTGATGTCCCCGTCAAGCGAGAATCCTCCGCTGCCAATATCTGAACCGCCTGGGAGACCTGATAGGATGTTGCTGGCCCGGACAAGGAGGTACTGGTCCTGCCCGCTGGATGAGGTCGTACCGCTCCAGTTCATGTTGGAATTTACCAGTTCGTATTCGACATCCCCTTGTTTTAAAGTGAGATTATCCACTTCAACATACCAGTATGTTCTTTCCGAATGGAGCCTGATGATAATGTCACGGATAGGCCGCGAATTCGATCTGATGCCGGTTGGCGAAGTATCCTGTTGATCGGTAAGAGTGTCAAGAGTCATATTTGCATTAAAGGTGACTCCGGGGGTCCAGGTCTCGTTGAAATGCTTATAAACGCCGTTGGTCCAGATGGTATCATTCCCGTTGCTTAACGCAGCAGATGATGCTCCGGGGCTCCAGTCGCCGAGGGGTTCAAACATCTTGAACTCTTCCTGGTTTGGCGACATACCTATTCGTATATTATATCCCATCCAGACGTAAGCAGTGGCATATGGAAGATTATACATCCGTATGTTCAGCTCTTCTTCGGTGGTAAAAATCTCGTTTGGCCCGTATGTTTCGTTCCAACCCGAAACGAACCCCACATCGTAAATAGACGGCGATGTATTGAACCAGCCTCCCGGTTCGAGCGTCTCATACACCGAATAATTGTATGCAGGATCAACACCCGTGAAGCCGTATTGCCCGAATTCATCTGTCTGGGTGGTTTGTATCACGGTGCCATTCTTCCAGGCAAGAGTGATGTCCCAGTTTTCGAGATAGAAGCCATTTCCATCTTTATGCCCGTTTTTATTGTAATCAAAGAACTTATAGCCGATAATATCGGCCGCACTTGCAATACCCACCGTCATTCCAACGGCGATAAGAATGATCAAGCATATTACCACGAATTTACGCACACAAATCACCACCACGCGTTAATCGAACCGATGAAAGTTCATTTACACGGATAATGAACAGGAATATCCGAATATTCTTATTTAATGTTTTTGGACCACCATAAATGAATAATCAAGCATTTCCTTCCAATTAAGAGTCATTTTTTGGAGATCTCTTTTAAAAAAGAGTGAGTAAAAAGGAGAACGTTTATAATCCAGTGAAAATCATTTAAGATAAAGTTTTTTTAATATTCATCCATAATCAGCCTGGCAGGCAGTATTTATTGCGCAAATGCGAAAAATTAGTTGGAGATTTTAATTTCACCTGCGGACGCCAGATTCATATTCGATCAGGTATGAGAACAGGGATACATCTCCGTCAACCCTTCGTAATTCTTCAAAGGAAAATTCCTGCGCTGCGATATAATCACCCGGACATTCAGTGCCTCCTTCAGTTCCGTGCATTTCTGCGTATGCAGAAACCAGTCCAAGCGACGGGGTATCTTCCGAGAGCCCAGATACCCTTACGCCATAATCAAACAAGGCAGGATCATCTGCGCTGGGGAACGGGGGCCAGTGACGCGGTGCGCCCGGAAGATTGACATTTCTCATATCTGCCGAACTTGACGCGGACACCACACTCATATCGATGAGACTTCCCGATTCAATCCGGTTGCAAAAAGCCGGGATACAATTATCGGATTCGGGTACACCAAATGGGCAAATCATCGAATACTCCGCATTAAATGGGGTTCCCACTGTGTCCATCATCATGTCTTCCGAAGACACGATCCTTCCCATTTCATACCCTCTGAATGTGAAAATCCGGTCGTTTTCCACATTAAAGGCTGCGCCCGGGTTGGGCAGTGTATCGATTTCGGTACTTCTGGTGTAGCCAATTATTCCGTTGTTGGCATCCGTCCTCTCGGAATAAGTGCAATGCATCTGGGCCTCCCCGTCGGCATTCAGCGGGGGTTCCGGGAATACTCCCCATTCAGGGGGTTCGGTCGTAGGATCGACTATACCAACATTGGCACCCAGCACCTCGCTTGACAGATCCCAACGGAGAGAACTCATATGCGATAAATATCCGAGGGAACTCACTACGGTGCTGGTACTGATTCCCTGCGTCTCCGGGGGAGTAGGAGGGAGGACATCTGCCATGGCGATACCGGCCAGCATTCCGAGACTGATAATCATGATACACATTATTTGGTGAAATTTTTCCAACAATTCACCTCCAATCACCTCTATCTGACAAATGTTTCGAATGCGTATTTAATGATTTTCTTAATGATCCACCCGTATGAATCCATAGGTATCATCAAGACAATTCAATCTATCATTTTTTAGAAGATACGAGAGAAAATAAGCACGCCCAGGTCGGAATTCGAATCCGAGTCGTCGGCGTGACAGGCCGACATGATGGGCCACTACACTACCTGGGCACATATTGTTCGCAAGGTATCCCGCCTCCCGGATTCGAACCGGGGACATCGCGGTAGCCGCGCAATTGCCTTGTCCGGCAAATCATACTACAGCCGCGCACTCTACCGATCTGAGTTAAGGCGGGTATTGCGCTCATAATATAGGGGAAATAAACTTATTAAACATATCGATATTAGCGTTAAAAACCGGCTTTCCGGAGATGTTTTTATAATATGAGCGCAAATATACTGGGGTATGACTCCCATAACAACTGATGTGGGGAATTGTTTTCTTCACCGATAGCCACGCAAAACAAAAAGTGACTGTTTTCGATACCACCCTCCGGGATGGTGAACAAACACCTGGTATTTCGTTCAAATTTGAACAGAAACTTGAGATTGCACGTCAACTGTCAGCCATAGGCGTATACGCCATCGAAGCCGGATTTCCGGCATCTTCACAGGGTGAACTGGAGACCGTGAAGGCCATCTCCGATCTGGGGCTGGATGCGATTATCTGCGGGCTGGCACGTTCAAGGAAAGAGGATGTAGATGCCTGCCTTGACAGTGACGTGGACATGGTGCATGTATTCATCCCCACCTCCGAGGTGCAGAGGGTGCACACCATAAAAAAGAGCCCGGAAGAGGTTCTGGAAATTACCGGGGAGATCGTCTCCTATGTGCGGGACCATTGTGACCTGTGCATGTTCTCTGCCATGGACGCCACCCGGACTGATCCTGATTACCTGATCCAGGTATTCCGTACCGCTGCCGAAACCGGGGCCACGATCATCAATGTTCCCGATACGGTGGGTGTATACACGCCCACCGCCATGAAAAAACTCATATCGAGGATTTCTCGTGAAGTGGACTGTCCTATCGACGTGCATTGCCATAATGACTTCGGAATGGCGGTGGCCAACACAATCACTGCCGTGGAAGCAGGGGCCTCACAGGTGCAGGTGACAGTAAACGGCCTCGGAGAACGGGCCGGAAATGCCGAACTGGCCCAGACCGTGATGATCATGGAATCCATTTACGGGATACACACAGGTATTGTCAAGGAGCGGCTGGTTGAGACCTCTCGGCTGATTTCCAGGTATTCGGGAATCACTATCCCTCCCATACAGCCAATCGTGGGGGACAATGCGTTCTCCCACGAGAGCGGGATTCACTCCCACGGTGTAATCGCCTGTGCGGCCACGTTCGAGCCGGGGATTATGACCCCTGAAATGGTGGGGCTCAGGCGAATACTGGCTCTGGGCAAACATGTGGGAAGGCATGCTGTAAGGCAGATGCTGCAGGAAGTGCACTTTACACCAAGCGACAGCGAGCTGGACCGTATTGTGGAGAAGGTCAAATTCATCTCAGTCAAAGGTAAAAGGGTCACCGATGCCGACCTGTACGAGATCGCAGAGAGTGTGATGGGTATTGAGAACGGCGGCCGGGCCATTGAGATGAAAGATCTGGCAGTAATGACGGGCAACCACGTCATCCCCACGGCCAGCGTGAAGGCTCTTGTGAATGGCAAGGAGCATATCTATTCCAGTACCGGTAACGGACCTATTGATGCAGCATTAAAGGCCATAATGGGCCTGCTTTCCACCAGAGTCCTGTTAAAGGACTTCAACATCGAAGCGATTTCCGGTGGATCGGATGCCATAGGGCATGTAACAATTGCCGTGGAGGACGAACACGGACGCATATTCGATGCCAGTTCCTCGGGTGATGATGTCGTCTTAGCCTCAGCAGAAGCCATGATCAACGCACTGAATATGCTCCAGCGAGTAGAAAAGCATTAAATTAAAAAATTTTTTGTATTATGCGGCGCTGGGAGACTTCCCTTCCAGTGACTGTTTAATCTGGGCCTGAAGCTGCTCGAATTTTCCCTGTAACAGGGTTTCCTGCTTTTCTAGTGATTTGATGCGAAGCTCAAGAGTCTCAATTTTCTCTGTAAGGTTTTTTGTGACATCTTCTTTCTTCTTTTGCATCATCACGGTTCCCACGCTCATGAATATGGCTGCATCTTCAGGAACGTCATTCAATTCCTCTGTGGCCCGCTTTGCTTCCCTGACCGCCATCTCATACTGGGTTTTCTGGGATCCTACGGTCTGCATCTGCTGCTGCATCTGTTGCAGCATGTTTATCTGGTTCTGGATTTTTGGTGAAATGGTACTCATTATCTCACATCTCCTTTTTCTTGGATTAATTCCTGCATCTCACTGGCAACATTGATTAGTCGCAGCCACATATTCAGTGCGGCCCGGAGGGCGGGAATGTCTGTCGCCTTCACAGAGAGGACTACGGCTTTTGGCCCTTCCATCCTGCAGCTGACCTTTGATCTGGAGTTGACTTCGGAGAGAGTTTCAGGCTCTATTGCAGCATAAATCCGATATGCCTGATCGCATTGTATCATAAATTCTGCTTCATGCTCCATATGCCGTCAGATTGAGAACATACCGCTTTTTTCGTGTACCGTCAAACATGAGGGCGCCTGAAGGCTTTTCCGTTAATTTCACGGGTATATATGGTTTCAGTTCTTCATAAACCGATTGGTTTGAGACAAAAAGACCTTCCATCCTTACCGCGGACCGTGTCGTAACCTCTTGCACATCAACGCGATAGTCCGCAATCACGGAGTCGTCATCAATCAACTTCATCCTGAAATTCCCTTGTTCCAGGGATAAAAGAAAAAAAACAGGATATTTTGAATTTAATTCGGAAAGCCCCATTTTTCCCCTCAGTACATACGTACATCCGATGGCAAATGCCAGGTCTTTCGCCAGGGAACGGATTTCCGGAACAGGTTTTCTTGAAGTGGTGACTATGGTCATCGAGCTTTCAGCTCTTTGATCGCAGCCCCACGTTCCTTGAATAGAATCCGGTGGCCACAGTACGGGCACCGGACATTGACATCTATCTCCACCTTCTGTTTACAGCGGGCGCACTTGTAGCTTCCTGCCAAGTCGGATCAGGCCTCCCTCTCAATTGATCTTTCAATTGTCCGGAGGGCGATACGAAGTGAAGGTGTCTGCGGGGCATACGCGCCACCGGCGAACTTGAAACCGCATTTGCGGCATGCCCAGATCCCGGTGCCTTTCCTGCGTACAGCAACGGTATCGCACCTTGGGCATGGGTGAGTGGCCCTGGAAATTTTTTCGGTTTCGGCCACCCTTTTTCTGATAAATCTCCCGTAGCGCGGGCCAAACCTCCCCGCACTCCCTGTTACCCTTCCTTTTGCTTTCTGATGACGCCTGCTCATAGTATCCACCCAGACATGTGTCTTTTATTATTAGTCATCTGCATTAATATACTTGATCGAGTATCTTTACCTCGGCCTCACCTTTACTGAGCCGGTTGACCATATCATAGAAATCATTCTGTATCCCTGCCGGAATACGAACCACGCATACCCATGAACCATCTTTCAGCCACTCTTCCTTCTCCATCACCGTGGAAGACTGGATCTCCCCATACGCGCGGGAAGCGAAGTCTCCGGGGAACTTGACTGCAATACGTAGCTCTTCGAACCGAATCGGGATAATGGGGCGAAGTGCCTTTACCGTATCCTTCACCAGCTCATCCGTGTGCTTGTACAGGTCGATATTTACCTTGGCCTCCTCCATTGCCCTCTCAATCCGCTGAGGAGGGTGGGGGAGCCCGGTCTGGGGATTTATCGCATTCCTGGCAATGAAATTAATCACCTTTCGCCTTTTTTCAGCGATCATATGCCGCCTCTGATCAGCGGTGAGGTGGATCTCCCCCTTTTCTATGATTTTTTTGGCTATCTCCGGAAATTCTGTGGTGTGGAAAACCTTATTCAATGCCTCCTCCGAGGCCTTTGTCCCGTGTGAAGCATTTTCGAAGACATATAATGCAGCGACCATATCTTCCAGTTCCATTTCTTCGCCCTGCCGGTACTTGACAGCGAGCTCCGGATCCACCAGTATCTCAAACTTCTCCCCGTGGCTCTCCAGGCGGGCTACCACTGCGTGGTCAAGTGGTATCATAAGTGACACTCCATTTATTTTTCAAAATCTTCGACAAATGATGCGACTTCTTCCTTGCTCATCTTCCGGAAAATGCCGTTGCTGGTTTCGATGATGCCAATTTCAACAGTATTCACGTCGAATTTTCCTTCGGTAGCGTCATGGAGGGCTTTGATTCCCATATGGATGACGTCCTTTAAGGCTGCGTCGTAGTCGTATTCTTCCTCAAACACCTTCATCACGGCGTTTCGCCCGATGCCAATGCCTGTTGCCTTGTATTCAAGCAGGGTTCCGCTCGGATCAGTCTCAAAGAGTCTGCACTCCCCGTCACTTACACCCGCGATGAGCAGGGCAGTCCCATAGGGGCGTGCTCCACCGAACTGGGTATAGGTCTGCATATGATCGCCAAGTTTTTTGGCCAGGGCTTCGACATCGATCTTCTCGTCATATGTGACCCTGTTGATCTGTGATTCGATCCTGGCCCTGTCCACCAGCGACCTGGCATCCCCGACCAGGCCGGAGGAGGCCACACCGATATGCTCATCGATCTTGAATATTTTCTCTATCGAAGAAGATTCCAGCAACCGGGAGCTCACACGTTTATCAACTATGAGCACAACTCCCTCGGAGCATTTGATTCCCACTGCCGTAGTCCCTCTCTTTACTGCTTCTCGAGCGTACTCGACCTGATAAAGACGGCCGTCCGGACTGAATACCGTTATCGCCCGATCATATCCCATCTGATATGCCTGTGGTTGCATCATCACTCCTCCAGATCTCTGTGTGTGAGAAACAATAGTTCCTGATTTTTAAATCCTTTTGCAAATACATCAACCTTTTGACCCTGATAATGATTGGCAACACACAAATTCCCGGCAAATATGGCTTTTCTTTCTTCCGTTGCACCGGGGTAGGGCTGTCTGATAATCCTCATTTTAAGGGAATGCATGGTTCCCGAAGTTGCCCGGGTCCTTAATGCCACTCTCTGGGCGTTTACTGTATTTACTGTGATCAGGGCTTTCTCAACCAGGCCTTCCTGGCCCCTGATGCATCTGACAATAGCATGCCCATTCCTGCAGTCCACAACCGCCATCTGGGCCTCTGAGGCATGCTGATCCCCGAAAAGCGAGGTGAACGAATCCAGAATTGCAAGGTAGAGATCCCTGGAATCGATCTCGAGGAAGGGCGGATCAATGCGCACAAGGACATACCTGCGCTTGTCCCTCATTGTGGGCGGACGGGGCTTCATTCCACCACCTGAACCGGTCTCCGTGGCGAGCAGATCTTCCCGATGGTTGCCAGCGCCTCTTTTACCTGCCCCCCCTCCATACCGAACAGAGAACAGATCATCTCCATATCCCTCGCTGTCCTCTGCTCGAGGATGGAAAAAGCATTTGAAGATAGAGTCATCGGAAATTCGAACCTTGACTGTAACCTGACCAGATCACAGTACCGCTGGAGAACCTTCTGCCTGGGGGACCCTCTCAGGTAAATAACCGGGTGGAGATCGATATCAATTGCAATTGATCTTTCGGCGGCCATCCTGGCCATAATATGGTCAAAAGATTTTTTATGGGTCTTATGAATATGCCTGATAATATGAAGGCCTTTCACATGGAGGAGGCTCCTGTTGAATGAATAATCTCCTGCATTTACCAGGATTATAGCATTTCCCTGCCTTTCTTTTCGGATCTGCCCGATGATGTCCTGAATCCGTTCCGATGCAAGCACTACCCCTCGCAGTATGCGTACATCAAAGATCTCGTCCTCTTTTCCGTCAATGGCTACCAGGCTGTCAAATCCGAACTCACGGGCTGTAAGAGCCATTCTGCCAATCGAAGAATCTCCTTCCGGATATGAATGGATACTGGCGTCAGTTGTAATCATTTCTGCCCAGAATGTGTTGGCGAAAAAAAAGATAAGTTATTTGCCCAGGTTTCCATGTGACCTGATACTGGGACGGGTCTTTTCCGTGCCTCTTCCACGGCATCGCATGCCCCGACCCTTTCTTCCGGCACTGGTCTTTCCGCGTTCCGCTCTTCCCCGGTTCTCTTTTTCTCCTATCCAGGAAAGCTTGGGATCGCTTTTGATTGCCGGGTGGTGTCCGTCGACCAGGATCACCTCGAACCATTTCTGTTTCCCGTCCTGACCAACCCAGTAGGAGTTGAGAACTTCCATATTGGGGTATTTCACGGAAGCACGCTCCTCGGCAATTCGCTTCAAGCTCTTCCCGGGAGTTATCCGGTTTTTCCCCATCCGGGCTGTACGGCGGGCCCGCACATAGCGGGACTTCCGCCGTCCGCCCCTGCGCACCTTCGCACGGACCATCACAATGCCCTGTTTCGCCCTGTATCCAAGGCTCCGCGCCCTGTCAATTCGGGTTGGGCGTTCAATGCGGACCACACTGCCCTGTCGTCTCCAGACCTGCATGCGTTCCCACTGGAGAGCCTTTACTTCGGAGTCCTCAGGTCTCTTCCATGCGTCCCGCACATAGGCGTACATCGACTTTGCCATAAATCTCACCTTTAGGTTCGGCTAAATAGCCACATCCCTCACGGGACGGATCCCGTAAGACCTGTATATTTCATCAGGAGGGGTATTAAAACAATCTCTGCAATCCCCCTCCATATCCATTTCACACGCCCTTGCGCTTCTCGAGGACCCGGATATCGCGTATACAGGTTACAGGATATTGCCCCTGGCTGTCCTTTTCTGCAGATTTTACCATATCCCATATTGTCAGGAGTGCTACGGACACCCCTGTGAGGGCCTCCATCTCGACTCCTGTCCTGCCATAAGACTTCACTGAAACGTTGGCTTCGATATGGTCCTCCATCTGGAAAAAATCGATATCAACACTACTTATCGGAATAGTATGACACATGGGGATAATACGCGGCGTATCTTTTACTGCCAGTGTTGCAGCCACACGGGCAGTGGCCAGCACATTTCCTTTGATGACTGTCCCTTCCTTTATGGCAGTGAGTGTCGCTGACCTGAGAAAGATCTTACCTGCAGCAATCGCTTCCCTGGAGATGTCCTGTTTCCCACCAATATCTACCATCCGTACTTTCTCATCACTGATATGGGTAAATTCAACCATTTTTTTCTCTCCTGAAAAGTTCGAAGGGAATCCGGTCAGGGATATCACTGGCAAGGAGTCCCCCGCCCTGCTGATCGGCTATATCCGCCCCTGCCTTTCCGGTCACGTATGCGGCAATACATGCCGATTCAAATGCCGGAAGGTGACAGAACAGCGCTCCGGTAATTCCTGCAAGCACATCACCCGTCCCTCCAACGGTCATGGCAGGTGAGCCTGTTCTGTTGAACCGCAACCGTTCCCCGTCCGATATGATGTCCACCGGACCCTTGAGCAATATTGTTGCCGACATGCCTGCGTTTTCAGCTGCATTTTTCACCGCCCGGGCACGTGGTGCAAGTTCGTCCCCGGGGCGAATACCGGTGAGCCGGGTGAATTCCCCGGCATGGGGTGTGTAGATCGACTCCGTAGCCGAGGGGAGTGGCTTTTGGAGGGCATCGGCATCAAAGACTGCTTTTTTACAATGCGGGGCAATTTCCAGGACCACTTCGTGGCTGCGATCGCCAAGGCCATTTCCCATAACCACCACATCTGTATCATTCACCAGATCAAGGAGCCTTTCGATATGCTCCTTACCTATAAAAGGCCCTTCAAGTCTTTCATACATCAGGTCGGGAACCGGCTCGAAAACCGGGGATGCGATACGTACTATATCTGCCCCGGCCCTGAGAGCCCCCAATCCGGCCAGGTATGGTGCCCCCTGATAAGGGCCCCCCCCGATAATAAGTACCTTTCCTCCGGCACCCTTGTGTGCCCGGTGATCACGTTTCTTCACCAGCAGAAGGTCTCCGGGCCCCACAAAAACTTCAGCCTCCAGAGGGATGCCGATATCCATAATATCTGATCCCTCATTTTTGGGCCTGTGGAAAGCCACTATCCGATCCGCTTTCATTCCCGATGTCGGTACATCTGCAGCAATGACCGGGACGGACGCCTGGTTGGCCATCTTCACAAGGGATCTTACCGGTTCGCGAAGTTCACCATAGAATCCCGTTCCCAGGAGACAATCTACGATGACATCAGCCTTATAAAATTCCTGTTCATGAGAAATCACGTCTTCCCTGCACCGCACAGGATATATTGTTACGCTGCAGTGTTTTACGATCTCCAGCTGGAAGCGACATTCCGGGGATTTCCCAGGTTGGTCCGCAAACAGGACTGCCGTCTCCAGATCCTGCATGTAACGGGCAGCTACCAGGCCGTCGCCGCCGTTATTGCCTTTTCCGCAGAGCAGGAGAACATTTGAGGGATCATATGAAAGGACACATTCTGCCAGCGACCGCCCGGCACTCTCCATCATCTGCATTGAGGAGAGCCCCAGGGCTCTGGCATTCTCATCCACGATGCGCATCCGGCTTTCTGTGATGATCCCTGACTCCAGAAATTCCCGCAGATCTCCTGTCTCCCAATCCCCTGCCATAGACACTCTGCCTCTCGTATATACACCCATGTGTGCGTCCATTTCTTATGAAATGTGATGCAGTCCCGGGGGAGCATCCCTAATTATCCCCATTTCTTTATCCCCTGGCAAATGGCCGGAGTGGGTACTTTTACGTGCGGAAAACCAATTATTAGCTGATGGGTCTTGGGGAAGAGGTACGGGCGGCGGCAAAGGAAATACTCTCCCACGATGACGTGACAGTCATCTCCCATATCGACGCAGATGGAATCTGCGGGGAGGCGATTCTTGTCCAGGCCATTTCCAGGGCCGAGATAAAAGTAAAATCGGTCTTTGTCAGGCAGCTTGAGCCCCTTACTATGCGCCGAGTTCCGGAAGATAATTCATACAAGATCTTTTGCGACCTGGGGGCAGGGCAGCAGAATCTTTTGGAAGAGAGAAAACTTTCGGAAGAAGAAGTGCTGATCGTGGATCACCATGTCAGCCAGCCATGCGGCCGCGAGTATTTCCAGGTCAACTGCCTTCCCCATGGATACAACAAAATGAGTGCAGCAGGTGTTGCATACCTGATTGCAAGGGAGATGGATTCGGCAAACGTTGATCTCTCTTCTCTCGCAGTGGTAGGAAATGTCGGGGACATGATGGCCCGAGAGGATTGCGGGCTTGTGGGTCCGGCCAGGGAAATCGCGGAAGAAGGTGCCGAACACGGGTGCCTGAAAATCCGTACGCGAGACCTGAATGCATATGGAACTTCTACACGGCCTCTTCACGTCTGTCTGGCATATAATGATGATCCATTCATTCCGGGAATCAGCAACAACATTTCAGGGGCCCTTCGGTTTCTTAAGAACCTGGGCATTCAGCTCAAGGTCGGGCAGGGGCGATGGCGGGTCTGGGAAGAGATGCCTGATGAAGACAGGAGAACGGTGATAAGTGCCCTTGTACAGCAGCTGATTGCCTGCGGTGAACCGGTACAAAGGATCTTTTCCGAAAGTTATCTCTTTCCGGCAGAATATGAAAGAACGCCCCTTCGAAATGCCCAGGAATTCGCAACTCTTCTGAATGCCTGCGGGCGGTGGTCAAAACCAGGAGTGGGAAGCACCATCTGCAGAGGGGATCGAGGGGCAGCCTACCGTGAAGCCGAACATATGCTGAAGAACCACAGGGCAATTATCCGGGATCTCCTGGAATATATCCTGGATAGTGGAGTCATAGAGCTTTCCCATCTCCAGTATATCCATGTAGGGGACAGGTATCCTGATACTGTAGTCGGCATCGGGGCAGGCATGGCTCTCTCCAAGCTGGATATGAATAAACCAATCCTGATCATGGTGGTGCAGCCGGAAGACCCGGATTTGACCAAGGTATCAATGCGTACCACCGAGCGGGTTGTCACCCGGGGGATAGACCTCCAGCTGGCCCTTACCACGGCATCTGCCGAGTTGGGGGGGGCAGGGGGAGGACATAAAATTGCTGCAGGGGCATATGTGCCCAAAGAGTCTGAAGAGGTGTTTGTGCATCGTGTCAACCAGTTACTCGCAGAACAATATGATCAGACGCGTACAGGTCATTGCTGATTACCAGTTTGGCGAGGGTGCGGGGAATGTGCTTTTCCCCGAAGGATGTGAATTCACCCTTTCCCGGACAGGAAGAATTCGGCAGGTACTGCAGGGCGGAGTACGCCTGGCTACGGTCAGGGCAGAGGACGGTCGGTTAACCCTTGGGATCGAGGGAGCGTTACGACTCAAACGAGCACTTCCTCCGCCTGCATACAGGGTGGTAATAAATCCTGAAGTGGCAGAATTTGTCGGGGCTGGAAAAAATGCCTTTGCCAGGCATATCGTTTCTGCAGATCGGGCCATCAGGTCCGGTGACGAAGTAATGGTAGTCTGTGGTGATGACGAACTGCTGGCAACAGGATCTGCCATGATGTCAGGGGGGGAGATGCTGGCATTTAATTATGGAGTAGCAGTAAAAGTACGGCAAGGAAGGTGAAGCCATGATTCCGGGTAATATCAATCCAAAAAAGATGAAACAGATGATGAAACAGATGGGGATGAAGGTTGAGCCGATCGAAGATGTGCAAAAGATCATAATCTCCACGCCCCGTGGCAATTATATTTTTGATGCCGCAGAGGTAACTGCCATGACCATGCAGGGGATGACGACCTACCAGATCACTGGGCAACCCCGTTTTGAAGAAGCGGCCCTCGAGATCCCCGAGGACGACGTGAAACTGGTGGCAGAACAGGCCGGTGTGAATCTGGAAGCCGCCAAAGAAGCCCTGGTGAATTGCAAAGGAGATATTGCCGAGGCAATTCTGAAACTCTCAAGCAATGATTGAACGTGGTGAACGGATCTTACTCATCGGCGGAGGGAGGGCCTTTTATGTCAGGGCAGGGGCAGGCTCCTTCTCCACCGACCGGGGCATTATCGACCTCGACATGGCCGTCGGCGCCTCACCGGGCGATGTTCTTCAATCGCATACCGGATACGAATTCGTGATACGGAAGCCAAGGCCGGCAGACTATTTTGCATACTCAAAGAGAAGCGGTGCACCAATGCTCCCGAAAGATATCGGGATTGTCATTGCATATACGGGAATGAATGGCAACGACGAAGTCCTTGATGCCGGCACAGGAAGCGGTATTGCCGCCATCTATTTCGGGGGGGTTGCCCGGAAGGTTGTAACATATGAAAAAAGGCCTGATTTTGCAACACTTGCGGAAGAGAATATCAGGGAGGCAGGACTCTCCAATGTCGAGGTAATAGCCGATGACATGCTCAACGCTACAGGAATGTATGATGTAGTGCATCTGGATATGACCCTTTACCGCGACCATATCCTGCACGCCCATACCCTGCTCCGGCCGGGTGGCTACCTGGCATGCTATACCCCGTTTCTGGAACACATGATGACAGTTCTTGACACATCTGGTGAAATATTCGGCGAGGTGCACGCCTACGAATTCATAGAGCGGGAGATGACCCGTTCAAAGAGGGGAACCCGTCCATCCACACGGGTGGGCCATAGCGGCTATATCACCATCGCCAGGAAGTGACAGCCCTTCATTTTTTCCAATATCCGGAAGGGATAGAATACAGTGGTTTTATCGTGTAACCAGCGGGTTAAACGCCTCTTTTTTGTAGAAAGTCTTTATAGGCGGAGAAGCAAATTATTGGCTGCAACTGTGGGTATCAATAAAAAATGCAGGAGGTTTACATGAAAAAGCTAAGAATAGTGATTATCGGGCTCTTTATCCTGATCTCGGTAGCCGGATTCGCTTCCGCTGACCGCGGTGTGGATCCCACGCCCGAGACCCAGGGAATTTCCACGTCGACCACCATCGATGCGGTCGGCAGGTTTGATTCCCATACGGAATTTGCCTTAACCATCGTTGGATCAGAGGGAAACGGCATCAACGATGTTCCACCGCTGGGAGCCGGTGACGTAATGTACCAGGCGGTCTATACCGAAGACACCCAGTCCAATGGTGTGGGCATCATCGCGTATGACAAGGAACTATCCATCGATACCAGTGCCATGATCAGCGGCCAGTCGAACATAGAGGCCGACAAACAGCTGGTCTATGTGGGCATCGATGGCGGAAGGGTCTATTCCAATGAATACATCATGATCGACGGAGCGGCAAGATCTACCGATACAGCTGGTACGGTAATCTGTCCGTTCGGTACGGCAGGTGGAGACACGTTCCCGGCATACTGCAACAGGGTAGAGGCCGGAAGCACGATTGACATGTCCGTGGCAAACGTACGGACCAGCTCCGATGCCAGGTTCATCATGTATTCCGGAGATCACCCGGTTGAACTGAACCATGATATCCGGGTCACTGAACTGGTCGACGGAATTCCCTCGCAGGGAATGGCTTCTGCCTTTATCGAGGCCTTAATCCAGGAAGCAGGAGCAGACACTCCGGATAGTCTTGGTGAGAGAATCGAGTTTTCAGAGAGAACCGCGATTGACGGTGACATCACGCTCTTTGAAAAAGTGATACATTACGAGTCCGGAATGGTCAGATAATCCAAAAAATATTTTTTTTTCTCCATTTTTATAAATTCATAGAAACGGATCATCGTATTCTCCATACCATAAAGTGAAAATACACTATATCGAACTGATGTATCCGTAATCTTTATGGATTGCCATATATTGTTAGAAAAATATAAGTAGTAAAATATCTATTTGCTCCATTGCGGCAAATGCCGTAAACGTAGGAGTGATCTATGAAAAAATTTGGAATTATTCTTCTAACCCTGATAATCCTGTGCGGGTATGCCATAGCTGATCGTGGCATCGACCCCGTTCCAGAAACGCAGGGTATCGGGACCTCAACCACCATCGATGCGGTTGGGAATTTTGCATCAGCAACCGAGCTGCAGTGGAGAATTACCGACGATCCATTCGGACTTCCGACAGTCCCGCCTTTATTCGAATTCAGTGGAATCTATGAATCGGTATATACCGAAGATACTCAGAACCATGGGACAGGCATCATCGCCTATGACAAGGAGCTTGACGTGGAGACCAGCGGGCAGATATCAGGCCAGTGGAATATAGAAGCTACAAAGGAACTTGCCTTCGTCGGCATCTCCGGGGCTGAAAGAGTTGTCTCGTCAGACTACATCATGGTCGACGGTGCATCGCAATGGACCTTCACCATCGAGGAGATGATCTGTCCGTTTGCTCCCGATATGGCATTCATATTCCCGGCATACTGCAACCGTGCCGAGGCCGGAAGCACCATCGACATGACTGTTGCAAATGTCCGCACCACATCAAACGACAGGTTCGTCATGCCTTCCGCCGACCACCCAGTCGAACTCAACCACGACATCCGTGTCAGTGAACTCACTACCGGTGTTTCTTCCGAAGGAATGGCTGAAGCTTACATGGACGTCCTGATCCAGGAAGGGCGCGGCTACACGTTCGTTGCCAATAGCGGTAATGATTTACTTCAGCAGAGATATGGGTCAGACCCGCTCATGGAGAGGATAGAGTTCCACGAGAGCACTATTGTCGACGGGGATATCACGCTCTTCGAGAAACTGATGCATTACGAATCGATGTTTACGGGTGAGGGGCAGGAGGTTGAAGCGATACCACTCATTCCTGTCAACACTTGAGACCGGTTTCTTTGAATGCGCAAACCCTGTATAGTATACGAATAACCGGCTTCCCGGCCGGTTCTTTTTTAAATTTCACCCCTTCTCTTATCCTTCCCGGCGCTCCATTCTATAGACCTGGCAGATGTCATACCTCCGGCGTTGAACTTTATGGTTAGTTGGACGAACTCCCCCGAATGTAAAATTCATATCCTCCATGAATGAAGTTGAGGGATCAATGCTGGCAATATCAGCAGACAGAAACGTAGGAGAGCTATAATGAAGAAATTTGCATTCATGGTCATTGCCATCACCCTGTGTACAGGGCTTGCCATGGCAGATCGTGGAATCGATCCTGTCCCTGAAACCCAGGGAATTGTGACCTCTACCTCCATTGATGCGGTAGGAAACTTTGCCTCATCCACAGGGATGCAGTGGAGAACCACAAATTCGGCAGCCGGTCTGTCAAAGGTTCCGCCACTGGGTGAATCCAGTGCCATCTATGAATCGGTGTATACCGAGGACACAATATCCAACGGCGTGGGTCTGATCGCCTATGATAAGGAGCTCGATATCGAGACTTCCGGTCAGATCTCAGGGCAGTGGAATGTCGAAGCCGCAAAGCAGCTGTCGTTTGTGGGTGTAAACGGTGCACGTGTAGTATCGTCTGACGTCATCTTCGTTGATGGAGCGGCAAACCCCGTCACTACTTCAAGTGAGGTGATCTGTCCGTTTGCAAGCGATGTTTCTTCCATCTTCCCTGCATATTGCAACCGGGCTGAAGCCGGAAGCACTATCGACATGACCATCGCCAATGTCAGAACCACCACAACCGATCGGTTTGTCACCCCATCAGGCGATCACACTGTCGAACTGAACCACGATATCCGCGTCAGCGAACTTGTGAGCAACCTTCCATCCCAGGGCATGGTGAACGCCTACATGGACGTGCTGATCCAGGAAGGCGGTGCCGAAACTCTCAACTCAACTCTGGCCCAGAGGATGGAGTTCCATGAGTCCACCACCACTGATGGTGACATTACACTCTTTGAGAAACTGATGCACTACGAGTCCGGAATGGTCAGATAATTACAAAAATATTTTTTCCTTTTTGGATCTTTCATAATTTTCGTTTTCCAAGTTGAACGGGGTTTTATATCATTTTACGAGGGATTTTCGTTATTGCTTCAGAACAGGGGGGTTTTGCCTGCTGCCTGTGTCATTAGGTATTTTTTCACCTCCCGGGGGTTGAACCGTGCGGTTCAATGAATGAACCTTGTTGGATAAAAAATTCATATCCGTCCCTATAGAAATGGTTGGACGATGCTGA
>DATKYO010000055.1:0-11825 GCA_035528475.1 Methanoregulaceae archaeon
CCAGAACTCACTCCGGTATTTGCGGCGAAGCGAGGCGTATTTGTTACTCTCACAATGAATGGACAACTGCGGGGATGCATCGGTTTTCCGTATCCTATGATACCGTTGGGTGAGGCTATACGGGAAGCTGCCTTCTCAGCAGCGCAGCAGGACCCCAGGTTCCCACCGGTCAGTCCCCCTGAACTGGACACGATACGGATTGAAGTGACTATCCTGACCCCTCCCGAGGTGCTGGCGTCAGTTCCCCTCGACAGGCCCGGGGAAGTTGAGGTCGGGCGTCACGGCCTGATTGTCAGGGGCTTTGGGCGGAGCGGGCTTCTCCTGCCCCAGGTTGCAGAAGAATACGGCTGGGACAGCGCCGCATTCCTTGACCACACCTGCAGTAAGGCCGGGCTGGCAGCAGGATGCTGGAAGGACCGCGAAATCGAATTATTTCGATTTGAAGGACAGATATTTCATGAATAGGAGATCCAATGCCTCTTTTATTTGAAATCCTGGACGCTGATATATCAGGTCGGGTGGGGAGACTGAAGGCCGGCGAAAAAACCATGAAAACGCCTGCTCTTCTCCCGGTGATCAACCCGCATTTCCAGGTGGTAAAACCATCGGAGATGAAACAGATGGGCGTTGAAGCGCTCATCACCAATGCATACATATTCTCCCGGAGCAGGGAATTTGCGCCAAGGGTAGTTAAGGAAGGCCTGCACAGGATCCTGGATTTTGACGGGATAATAATGACCGACTCGGGATCGTTTCAGCTCTCGGTATATGGCGATGTGGAAGTCGGGAATATAGACACAATACGGTTTCAGGAAGAGATTGGAAGTGATATCCTGGTCCCGCTGGACATTCCAACGTCACCTGACACCGGCCGGGCAAAAACGGAAGAAGAGCTGAATATTACCATGGACCGGGTGAAGGAAGCGCTCGGATATCTCGGACCGGAAGCGAACCTTGCAGGGCCTGTGCAGGGGGGACTCTTCGAGGACCTCCGGGAAAAGGCCGGAAGGGAGATCGGGGAACTGGGATTGACATTCTGCCCAATAGGGGCCGTGGTCCCGTTAATGGAGGCCTATCGCTACCAGGACCTGGTAAGGGTGGTTATGGCGGCAAAACGGGGGATTCCCCCCTCCGCGTGCGTGCACCTTTTCGGTGCGGGCCATCCGCATATGTTCGCGCTGGCAGTGGCCATGGGATGTGACGTATTCGATTCGGCGGCCTACGCCCTCTATGCCAAGGAGGGCCGGTATCTCACACCATCGGGGAGCTATAAAGTGAACGAATTATCTGACCTGCCATGTGCATGCAGCGTCTGCCGGCAGTACACGGCAGAAGAACTTCGTGCGTCACCGGAAAAAGAACGCCTGTTGGCCCTGCATAACCTCTATGTAAGTCTTGCCGAGATTTCCAGGATCAGGCAGGCAATTAATGACGGTGTCCTGTGGGAGCTTGTTGATGAGAGGTGCCGCGGCCATCCACAGCTCCTCAGGGGATACCGGGAGTTGCTCACGTACAAAGATGAACTGGAAAGGCATGACCGGGTCTCCAAAAGACGCTTTTTCTACAGGGGGTCAGAGAGTTGCGAAAGAACAGAAGTCATGCGCTATCATGATAGCATCGGCAGAATACAGGCAGGGTCACGTGTGCTCATCGCGATGGACGGCGGTATCAGGGATGGGTTTGACCAGGTGCTCATGTTCAAACCGCCTTTCGGACCATACCCCCCCGAACTGAAAGAAACATTCCCTATCGGGCAAAGCGAGATCCCGGACTGGGACAGCGATATGGTATACCGGGGATGCGAGGGGATCCGGGCCTTTATGGATGCACATCCCGGATCAAGGTATACTATTGCCTGCAGCAGCGAATGGCTCGGGATTGTCACGCAGGTTCTCCCGGACGCAGAGGTGATTAGCGACCATGTTTGATATCAAGAAGCGGGACGGAATGGCGAGGATAGGTATTTTCAGCAATGAAGGCGTAGAGATCACTCTCCCTGCCGCCATTGAGCCGCAGGATATCTTTCCCGATCTTCGGAAAGAATGTCTCACCAATATCCCCCTGTCTGCAGATCGTGAATTTACTGCCCGCTATTTTGAACACCCACCGGGCCAGCCCGTTCCCGTTCACCCGGCCATTCATCCTGATGCGGAATCAGGGGCCTGCATCATGGTACCCTGCTGGCACACCGCGTTTTTTAATCCCAGAAATTATGTGAACTGGCTGATCCGTCTCAAGAGCATGGTTCCTCCGGATACAGCCTGGTATGCCCCGGGATCTGCACTTCCATCAAGAATACACATTCTCTGCTTTTCCGGCTTCGATCTCTTTGATTTCACGGCTGTGGATCTTGCGTCTGCACGCAATATGTTCTGTACTCCGGAAGGCGAATTTTCAGAGGAGTTGATAGAATCCGGGATATGCAATTGCGAGGGATGCAGGAGTGGAGATCTAAGACTGCACAACCGGCTGGCCCTGCTCCGGGAGATAGCGCTGGTCTCACGGTTTATTGCCTGGTCGCGGCTGCGCGAACTGGTGGAGACGAGATGCAGAATGAACTCGGGTCATGTGGCCATATTGAGGCACCTGGATCGGAACTATGAATTTATGGAGGAAAAAACCCCGATAGCAAGGGCTGTTCCCATGGGGGCGACTACCGGGGAGGTCCTTTTCAGGGCGGAGGTCAGGAGATTTGCCGACCGGGTCTGTCACAGGTACGTGCCACCGCCAGGGGATACAGTCGTTCTCCTCCCCTGCTCGGCACGAAAACCGTACTCTCTCTCCCAGAGCCACAGGCAGTTGATATCTGCCATATACGGACGGGCGGTGGAACTGATCGTCACTTCTCCACTGGGACTTGTCCCGAGGGAACTTGAGAGGGTGTACCCTGCCGCCCATTATGATGTGCCTGTGACAGGCCACTGGGACCGGGAAGAGGTTGCTTTTGCTGCAGGAATACTGAATTCCTATTTTAAAATGCACCCGCCCGGCAGGGTGATTGCCCACCTGGAAGGCGGTGCGTTGGAATCGGCCCGGAATGCTGCGGACATGGCAGGGATCGATCTCGAGATCACCTGCATCAGGCACCCGCTCACCCGCGAATCACTCTCACTCCTGGATGAATCACTTTCCGGAGAGGCGAGAGTTACCCATGATACCATCCGGGGGACCGGAACATGGCAGTTCGGATATGAAATAGAGACCAGTCGACTGTCTGTAAGGGGCCGATACCCGCAGATGATGGCCAGTATCAACCGGAGGCCCCAGTTTTCCCTTGATACCGGTACCGGTCTGTTGAAGCCGACAATCGAAGGATGGACACTTATTCCCGATGTATACCGGGTCAAGATTGATGATTTTATTCCAAAAGGGGACATTCTTGCTCCGGGTGTGACTGATGCCGATCCTGCAATACGCACAGGAGATGAGGTGCTGGTGGAAGGGGCCCGCGTTCTGGCTACAGGCCGGGCGGCGATGCCTGCCAGTGAAATGAAAAGCTCCCGCAGAGGTGTGGCGGTCAAGGTGCGTAAGATAAAGAGTGTGTAGTGCCAACAAAAAAAAGAGGAAATATCGACCGGGATAGGGGTGAAATATTTTGTACAGGGTCGAAAAAGCAGAAAAACTTGCAGATAAAGTATTTCAGATGTGGGTTTCGGCTCCGCATGTGGCCCGGCATGCAAAGGCCGGCCAGTTCCTGATACTCAGGATTGATAAGCGAGGTGAGCGTATTCCGCTCACTATTTCAGCAGTAAACAAAGATTCCGTGCGAATTATTTTTATGTCAATCGGAAAGACCACGTACCGCCTTTCAGAGATGAGAGCCGGTGATACTATTCTTGATGTCGCCGGGCCGCTGGGGAGACCAAGTGAAATTTCATCATACGGGACATGTGCAGTTGTGGGAGGTGGCGTGGGAATTGCCAGCACCCCTATTATTGCCCGTGCGGCAAAGGCTGCAGGTAACCATGTTATCGGAATAATCGGGGCAAGGAATGCCGATCTTCTCATACTGGAAGATGAGATGAGGGAGATCTGTGATGAGCTGTATGTGGCCACGGATGACGGGAGCAGGGGAACACACGGGTTCGTGAGTGATGTCTTAAAAGATGAACTTGAAAAGAGACCGATAGACCGTGTATGGATTATCGGTCCGGCCATCATGATGAAGGTGACTTCATCTGTAACCCTTCCCTATGGCGTGAAGACCTTTGTAAGCCTGAACCCCATCATGGTTGACGGAACTGGTATGTGCGGATCCTGCAGGGTTGTGGTAGGAGGCGAAACCCGTTTTGCCTGTGTTGACGGTCCGGAATTCGATGCCCACCAGGTAGATTTCGACATCCTCATGCAGCGGCAGAGGACCTACCTGGATCAGGAACGGGAAGCGCTGGAAAAATACCATCATGATGCATGTGCATGCCAGGAGAAGGGATTGCATGACTGACCGTCCGGCAGGCGAAAGGGTAAAGGACTTTTTGGAAGTCGACCTGGGGATGACGCCGTCCTGCGCCGTTGTGGAAGCGGAAAGGTGTCTCCAGTGCAAAAAACCCCAGTGCATCAAGGGATGCCCTGTTGAAATAGATATCCCTGCTTTTCTTGCAGAGCTTGCGTCCGCGAATTTCAGGGCTGCAGCCAATATCATCAAGAAGGATAATCTTTTTCCTGCAATCTGCGGACGTGTCTGCCCCCAGGAAATCCAGTGTGAGGGAGCCTGTATCCTGGGTATAAAAGATGTTCCAGTACATATCGGCGCCCTTGAGAGATTTGTTGCTGATTGGGAGAAGGAGCAGGGAATTTCATTGCCGGATGTGGCGGAATCGACAGGAAAGCGCGTGGCGATAGTAGGCGCGGGTCCTGCAGGTCTGAGTGCCGCTGCAGAACTTGCCCGGGCAGGGCACAAAGTAACCATATTCGAATCCCTTCACCAGCCGGGCGGAGTCCTTCTCTATGGGATTCCCTCTTTTCGACTGCCAAAAAATGTTGTGGGTGCAGAAATTGCACAGATCGCGATCATGGGGGTTGAAATCCGTCTTAACCACCTCGTTGGACAGAGCGTAGATCTGGATGAACTATTCTCATTTGACGCTGTCTTCCTGGGAACAGGAGCAGGTCTTCCATTTTTCATGGGCATCCCTGGTGAGCAGCTCAATGGCGTATATTCTGCCAACGAATTCCTCACCAGGGTCAACTTCATGCATGCAGACAGGTTTCCTGATTACGATACGCCGGTTATCCATGGCAGCAGGGTAGTAGTGGTGGGTGGCGGAAATGTGGCCATCGACTCTGCCAGGACGGCCAGAAGGCTCGGTGCCAGGGTAAGCCTGGTGTACAGGAGGAGGGAAGAGGATCTTCCTGCCAGGCATGCGGAGGTGATCCATGCGAAGGAGGAAGGTGTGGAATTTTTCCTGTGTGCGAACCCTGTTCGAATCCTTGGGGATCATGAAGTCACCGGTGTTGAATGCGTAAGGATGGAGATGTGTGATAAGGACCAGAGCGGGAGGCCGAGTCCGGAACCTCTTGAGGGGAGTAATTTCGTTATCGATGCAGATATATGCATTGAGGCGATCGGACAGGGCCCGAACCCCCTTCTCATACGAAAGATTGAGGGCGCCCAATACGGTAGCAAGGGCAATATTTTAGTAGATGAGGATGGAAGAACCGCAATTCCGAAGGTCTTTGCGGCCGGTGACGTGGCTACAGGTGCAGCGACAGTAATACTGGCAATGGGCGGGGCAAAAAAAGCCGCAAAAGCCATTTCCAGGATGCTACGCGATAAATAAATTTCATTCAGGACAATAAGCCCTGATGAATCCCCTGTATATTTCAGTTGTGCCGTGCAGCGATTCCAGGGGCACACGTTCATCTATTGCATGGAGGAGCGAGACATCTCCCGGCCCATATTCTATCACTGAAAATCCTGCTTTTCTTAAATAGCGGGCATCACTGGCTGCCCATGATACGATGGGAGATGCAGGCGCATCATAAACCCTGGATATCTCCATTTCCAATCGCTTTACCACCCTGTCCTTCGGGGAGGTGTATGAAGGCTCTGCACTATTCACGATTTCCGTGTCCGAGCCGGGGGCATGAGAACTGAGTTCTTCGATGAGGCATGGAATTGAACAACCCCAAGGGATACGGATGTCGAGTTCAAGTGCGCAGCGCTGGGCGACGATATTTGCTTTCTCACCGCCGGTAATTTTGCCTGGATTGAACATCACTCTCTTCAGAACATTGCCTCCCTCTGACAGCCCTACTTCTTTTTCGAGAATACGAAAAGATTCATCGATTATGGGTGATAATTCCCCGCCGGGATCATAGTCCCTGTTGTGAATGTCCGAAAGATTCTGCAACAGTGTGCAGGCTTCCATAATGGCAGATACTCCCTTCGCAGGGTAGAGAGAGCTATGGCCTGGCTGCCCCTTGAAATTGAAATTGATTCGCAACAGGCCTTTTTGTCCGATATTCGGGTTTAAGGGCGGAGTGGGTTCTGCAATGAGGCAGTCACAGGGGCGGAGCAGATTTTCTTCGAGGAGGTGCCGGATCCCGTATGTCCCGCTGGTTTCTTCATCACACACAAATGCAATGTCACAGGGGAGAACGATGCCGTCATCTGCAAGGGTTTTACAGGCCCAGAGAATTGATGCGCACCCACCTTTCATGTCAGTTGCACCTCTTCCCCAGACCTGGCCTTCGCGAATGACTCCGGAATACGGATCAACCGACCATCCATCAGCCAGGGCCGGAACAACATCCACATGGCCACAGAGAAGAAGGGGATTATGGGCACCTGCACTTACAAGGTTCCATCTTCCTCCTTTTTTTCTCGTGATTATTGTTTTTATACCGATTCCAGTAGTGAAATCGCGGATATACTCAACGATCTCCTCGGTATCGCCGGGAGGATTTTCGGATTTTATCCTGATAAGATCCTGACAGAGTGAAACGACATCCATATGTTTTGGCCTGCCATGTGGTTAGCCCTGGTTTGAAAATTCTCCAAAAAGCCTGGCGAGTGAACCCTCCTCGTACAGGCTCTTTAAAAATTCAGCCTCAAAAAAGTCCTCTGTCATCTGGCGTAACACGGTGGGCCGGATGGGTTCGCGGTTGTCCGGGTCGAGGACAATCCTGAAGCTGCGGTACGAAGCCATGTCATTCTTTCGATAAATCTTCTGCCACAGGTAGGGAAGTCGTTCAAAGGATTTGGGATGATTTTCGCCAAGCCAGTTGATAAAATCCGGGAATTTTGCTCTCTCGCCTTTTTTTTCCTCATCAATCCTCCACCTCAAATATTCGCCGGTCATTATATTCTTGGGAGAGTGGATATTGAAGGCCATAATGCCCAGGGTATAATCGATATGGGCCAGGGCATCTATGAAATAAAAACGAAGTACCGGATGCCACATTGAGGTATCATGAAGAATGAGCGATTTCCCATAGAGATTTTCCAGTGTATTCACATAATCCCTGTCGCCGTTCATATGTTCATATTCGGCACCTGCTTGTAAATATTTACCGAAGTTACCAATAATCCGGCCCTGAAATGGCCAAAAAAGCTCTCCTTTTCCATGAGATATTCTGCATGCGGCTTTGTAGACTTTTCAATGATAGAACGGTTCGCGTCTTCGCACCGCTTCCCGGAAGAGATCTTCAAGTTCTTTTCCCCGGGCTTCACGAATATCAACCAGGTTGTCATTCCGGAGCAGGCAGGGTTTTAATTTTCCATCGGATGTAACCCTCAGGCGGTTGCAGAATTGACAGAATTCGGTATTATGGAGGGGTCTTACTACTTCCACTTCCGCACCGTCCATGCAGTATTTCTTACGGTGATGCATCCGCCTTGTCACTATTTGTTTGGAATTTTCAGACAGTCTCTTCTCGAGCGCGTTCAAATGGCTATGATGCACACACCCCCCCAAATCCATGAGCTCGATAACCTGAAGGACCAGGTCGCGATTCCCTTTCACAAACCCGATAAAATCATCGATTTCGTCTTCGTTGATTCCTTCAAGGACAACCATATTAATCTTTACGGGTGTGAGACCCGCCTTTAAGGCCGCACGAATTCCCGTAAGAACCTGATCAAGGGAGTCATGCCTGGTAATACGTTGATAGGTCTCATTATTAAGACTGTCAAGGCTCACATTTACCCTTGAAAGCCCTGCTGACTTGAGATCTGCTGCCATATCCGCAAGCAGGGTGCCATTCGTAGTCAGGGAGCGTTCCATACCAGGCGGGACCGAACGAATAATTTCAAGGAGATCATGCCGCAGGAGCGGTTCTCCGCCGGTAAATTTTACACTCCTGATTGAAAAGCCCGCGGCAACCTTGAGGATCTCTGCAATCTCTTCTGCGCTCATCCTGTTCCGGGGAGAGTCTTCACCCTCAGCGTGGCAGTATATGCAATCTAAATTGCATGCAGGGGTGAGACTGATCCGGATATTGCTTACCGGCCGGTTAAATGGATCCTTCAGCATCATACTGGCAGCCTATGAAATTTTTTGCAATAACGTAAATTTCAGAACTTCCTTTTCTTGAGGCTTTGCATTTGAAGGTCTTCACTGACAAAAAGTACTTCCTAATTTCACGTAGCAGAATGTGGAAGTCCTCGCCCTGAAATGATTTTACTACAAAATTTCCTCCCTTTTTTAAGACATTGCAGGCAAATAAAAGGGAGTCTTCTCCGAGGCCGATTGCCCTGGCCTGATCATAACTCCGGTGACCGGAGAGTTTCGGGCTGGCATCCGAGAGAACAATGCTTACCGGTTCCAGGATTGACAGGACCCGGTCTCTCGTTTCCTTATTGGAAAAGTCACCGACAAGTGTAGTCACTCCCTCCAATGGCGAAATCGGGGAGAGGTCAACGCCCACGATTTTTCCCTTTGTAAGTTCCTTTGCGACCTGAAGCCAGCTGCCGGGAGCTGCGCCAAGGTCTACAATGTTATCCGTTTCACGGATGATATGGTGCCGATCCTGGATCTCTCGCAGTTTGTAGGCGGCCCTTGAGCGGTATCCTTCCCGCATCGCCCTCACGTAATTCCGGTCCCTGCCCCATTGTGAACCCATACAATATACTCCTGCACCGGTCTTCATGGAATGTCCGATGAAATCAGATATAATTAAAAATATGGTGGTCTAGTTTATATTACAATATATGCGGGGTGTATGATGTTAAAAGCAACGATTGATGCAAATATCCTCAAGGAATCAATAGATGCAATATCAGCGCTGGTGACCGAGTGCCGGTTGCATTCTGATGAGAATGGCATGAGCACCCGTGCCGTGGACACGGCAAATGTGGCCATGATTTCGCTTTCCCTCAAGAAAGAGGCATTCGAATCATACAGCTCAACAAAAAACGAACTGGGGATGGATATTGCAAAGATGAAGAATATCTTCGGAATGATGGGAAGAGACGATCTCATAACCCTGGAGCTGCCTGAAGACGGGCACAAGCTGCAGGTGAGCTTTGAAGGATACCGGTATTCCATTACACTGCTCGATCCCAATACTATACGCAAGGATCCGAACCCGCCGAATATCGACCTTCCCGGTAAGGTCGTGCTCTCGGGGAGCGACCTTAACAATGCCATAAAGGCTGCATCTGTCGTTTCAGACAAGATTGCACTGGGAATCGATCCTGAAAAGGAGGTATTTTTTATGTCGGCAGACGGCGACACAGATAATATCAGAAGGGAGTTTGGGAAAGACGAAGTAAATTATATCAACGGAGTGGAAGCCCGTTCGTTGTATTCGCTGGATTACTTAAAAGATATGGGCAAGGTGATGAACAGGGCGGAAGAGGTGGAACTGTCGCTGGGAATCGACCATCCGGCGAAATTTTCGTTCTATATCGCCAGTGGCAATGGTTTCGTGGAGTACCTGCTGGCACCCCGCATCGAGGCCGATTGATGAGGGTCTCCCTGGAACTGAAAGACTTTGCAAAATATCCTTTTTTAAAAGAATCCCAACAGTTTATTGCGGGCCATGCTGAGAATATCGAAGAATTCATCAATTCAAATCCCGGGAAAATTTCTTTAAAATACGCAATGGAGCGTGTAGAAGGGGCTCTGGGGAATCCCGAAGGATCGGGAATGCGGGAATCCCATGCTGTTCCTTCAGACAATTTCGGGGTGAAAATGTCTGTTTCGGGATATGCTCTGGCGAGGGTTCTGGTAACATGCTCCGGGGAAAGGAACGTGATCGAGAGGCTGTCAAGATACGAAGCCAACAGGGCGTACCGGTATCTGATTGACGAGGATGAAGAAAAAAAGACGTTCATTGCAGAAAGCGTGGGTGTCAAAATTGAGGAATCGGCCCTGCCTGTCATACGATATATAGAAATTGTAAGCGGCCTTCAAGATGACCGGTGGAGGCTGGTCAACAGGGACGTGGCCGGGGGATATGTCCGTATCAGCACGATGGACATGGACGAGATTATCCGTGAGGCAATCAGGGTTCTCATCTCATCCCAGCTGCCATTGCACGTTCCTGACCGGATCTGTGAGATTCTCACCCCTTACCTTGAAAGGATTACAAAGACTTACCAGCAGAAGATACTTGAACAGTTCGGAGCAGTTGAGGAGGACTGCTTCCCGCCCTGCATGCAGGCCTTAATCTCCGCCCTCACCGGCGGGACAAATATCCCCCATACGGGCCGTTTTGCTCTCACTGCGTTTCTCCACAACATCGGGATGGACAGCACGCAGATTATTGAACTCTATTGCAGGGCGCCGGATTTTGATTTGCAAAAGACCCAATATCAGGTTGAGCATATTTCGGGGCGGGGCGGAACGGAATATACTGCACCATCATGTGCTGCGATGCGGACCAATAGTCTTTGCATAAAAAAAGATAAAACCTGTGAGAAAATCAATCACCCGCTAAACTATTACAGGATAAGGAAAAAGGTGGAGAAATCCCCCTCTATTTGATATTTTTATTTATCATATATCCTGCTCCGCTTATTACAAGGATAAAAACGATTATTGCAGTAATATACCCGATTGCAGGTCCGATCAATCCCGGCAGAAAAATGAGCAGCACGATAAATACGAAAAAACTTCCTACCGCAGTGAGAATGTCCATGAGCCGAGCGTCCATGATATAGTATCTTTGACTGATTCCCTATATCTCTATCTTTTTCCCTGTGCGCACTGAATTGCCAAACGACCGGTTTTTCATGAGGGGCATTTATGTAGTACTGTGGCGACTGGTATTGAACATGAGTGCGGAAGAACGCGAGATTGTGCTTGAAAGGCTTCGTTATGCAGTGGAATTGCTCGAAGAATCCATGAGCATTGAACTGATCCCGGAAGTGGGTTCAAACATAGCCTACGCGCTGACGAAGGCAAGGAGTCCCGGGGATGTTGCAGCAGTTGAAGGGAGGATTGTCAGGCTCTCGGGAAGAGCGCATGCGGTGGGACAGGTGGCGTTCGGTGCCAGTGACCATGTGGCCCGTATCATACTCACCGCCATCAAATTTGACCCGCATATAAGAAGTGCTGCAAATATTCGATATAATCCGGAAATAGTTAAAATCCTTGAGGATATGTTCCTGGAGGTATGTTCTTTTGACCGGGCAGGCGAGCCGCCGGGAATACAGACAATGGACTGGGGCGTGGCGTCATGCTGCAAATCCGGGGTTCCAGATGTAATATTCGATTGCGGCGGTATCGGGAAAGAACCCATGATACGACTTTTGGGAGAGGATCCTGTTGAAGTTGCAAAGAAGGTTATTAAGGTGTCAGGACGCATAATTTAAGAATAAATCGAGGAATGGATACATGGGAATCAAACCAACCTATATCAAAGCAGTCGGGATA
>DATKYO010000056.1:0-26130 GCA_035528475.1 Methanoregulaceae archaeon
CCTCCTCCTGCTCCTGCTGGTGCTCCTGGGACTGGCAGATATCCCTGAATTGGATGTGAAATCTCCCAGAATGAGTTTTCCGGATGATTGCAGAGATCAGGATTCCCCTCCTGCAGGGTCTTTTATCGATAGTTAGTTCGGATATTGGCCGGAGAGAGGTTTTCGGCTTATCTAATAAATAAGAGTTTTCGGCCGGTTTTTTTGGCCGTATCCCGGGAATATGAATATGTTCGGAGGTGATCCTCCCATGTCAATACAATTCAAAAATATCCATCATCTACGCAGTATCATTCATCAAATGTCGATTTTATTCGACACACCCGGCAACGAAATAGAGTTTACACTAATTTCAGGACGTGACGGGGCATGACCGGGGCCGGACGCAGCAGGCCTGTTGAATTCGAGGCCAGGAACCGCCTGGCATCAGCAGGGTATTTCACGCTCAGGTTCAGCGGCTCGAGAAAACCCGTGAACCTGGTGGGGCTGGACGAAAGAGAGGTGATCCTGGTAAAGGTGAAAAGATCCCGGAAGCCCGTATCGGGGATTCGCGAGGTGCACGATGAATATCACCAGGATGCTATCCAGTTGCGAAAAATTGGCGGGCCACGTTCATGCCGAAAAGAGTTGTGGATCTTTTCTGCCGCCGGCGGATGGAAGTTTTATGAGGTGTTCCCGGGGGGAATCATGGAGACGGAGCGATGATGGCCCATTCATTCAAAATGCAACCCGATGGGTCTGGATCTTCAATATAAGCCTTAATCGCTCTTCATTTAGACCCCCTGGATTATCTGCATTAGAGGTCGTGCTGTATTTTTGATTGCCTCCGGAAGGGGGCAGGAACACAAGAAATGGCAGACTTTGTGGAAAAAAGCAATACCAAGACAGCGGTCCGTGAACTGGCCGCCCCGATCGCAGATGTGAACGCATTCGCCGGCATCATCCAGGGGGTGCTTGACACCAATCCCTTCGGCTGTACTCCCTACGAGTCCGGGGGCATCATCCAGGAGCCGGTAGTTGCGAACCGCGAGGCATATACCTCCCGCATTCTCTACGAGGACGATGAAGCAAAGACCATCGGGCAGATCAGCGCCCGTGCGAACAGCGTTGCCGGGTTCAACGCGAACATCACCGAAATTCTGGCCAATACGGCACTCGCCACTGCAATGGGTGGCATTCCGGTCAGTGACACGGGAAACGAACGCTACCTCTGCTCGCTCCGGTGCCATGATCCGACCGGCGAAGTATACTATGTCACCTTCGCCAGGGACCAGGTCAGGATATCCTCCTACTCCGACGACGCAATCGTTGACGTGGTGGAGAGCTGGGCGGACACCGTGCCTGCACTGGCCTGATCTCCGCCATATCTGGTATGGACTGGTGGCAGAGACCATGGACCAGACAACCCTGGTTGCAGGCATCTTTGTGGGTGCCGGGCTTCTCGCCTACGTGATCATACCCGGGCTCATCATCATATGGGACCGGGTGCTGGATCATGTGGGAAAAGAGGGAGGAAATGGGTAATGGAGCATAAAATCCTCCATTACACCCGTAGAAAATTCCGGTACTACAACGGGAATCGACGCTATGGAAATAAACTTTTTTCGGAAAATCGCCTGTTCCCTGGAGAGCGGACAGCGGTTTCTAATGACGGATTCGGGATGGATAGACGAATACCCGGAATGGTGCGGGTGCGCCTGTTCATCCCGTGCTCCGGACGAGCATCTCGTTCACGGCAGGATACGACGATGTGGGGGAAATGGGCGACCACCCAAAGATTTTTTTATTTCTTCCTGCCTTCAACTCCGCATGCAGGTGAAGGGAGAGGACTTCCCGCAGCGGTGAGAATGCGAAAAAAACCGGCCGGGGACGCCTGATCGACATTCTTCCCGCAGACCGGCTGAATGCATTTGCCGACGGAGTATTTGCAATTGTCATCACGCTGCTCGTGCTCGAACCGCCACCACGGAACACTGAGGACTGATATCGGAAGAAGGGGTCAGGCACCTCTTAAAAAAACGGATCACTGCGGAATTATCATATCAGGATCAGGGGCATCGCGGATCCTGCCAAAAGAGAGCCCGGTGCGATATTTATCGGGGTGGACCTTTCCAAGGTGAAGAACATTCGTTTTTTCGCAGTCCTGATTTTTTATTTTTCTCTTCATGATGGACTATCGTGCGATTCCTTGAGGAGTAAATTGTCCGTGATGGCTTAATATTTCCTGGAAAAGCTGCAGATTCCTTAATCTCGTTAAATTTAATTCCGCATGCACCCTACTTCGACTTACGGTGCAGCAGTATGATCCTTGAATTATTCTATATAATCCAGATCCTCCTGGTCTTAGGTATCATCTTCAACCAGCGCAGGAACCCTGCCTCGACCAGTGGATGGATCCTCATCCTCCTCTTCCTGCCGGGAATCGGGTTATTCTTCTACCTCTTCTTTGGCCAGGACTGGACAAAGTCCCGCCTCTTCTCTCTGAAAGCGGAAGACGACCAGATTCTCCAGAATGAACTGCTCTCGCAAAAGAAGGAGCTGGAGCGGCTGGGACGAGATACCGAAGATGAACGGTTCCTGAGCATCATCCGGATGCTCCTCGAGAGCAACCAGGCACTGGCGACCGATGATAACCGGCTCACCCTCTTCACCGATGGGAAGGCAAAGTTTGCCTCCCTCTTTGATGCAATCCGAGCAGCCAGGCATCATATCCACCTGGAGTACTACATCATCCGCGACGACCCGCTCTCCCGGGAGCTCATCAACATTCTCACTGAAAAGGCACGGGAGGGGGTCGAGGTCCGGCTCCTCGCCGATGCCCTGGGTATGAAGGTGAAGAAGAAGGGACTCCGGGAATTTGAACAGGCCGGAGGAAAGCATGCCGTATTCTTCCCGCGGATTTTCACCCTTAATTATCGGAATCATCGGAAAATTGCGGTGATCGATGGAACAACCGGTTTCATCGGGGGATATAATGTAGGGGAGGAGTACCTGGGAAAAGGGCCGCTCGGCTACTGGCGGGATGCGGCGATTAAAATCGAAGGGACAGGAGTTCTCGGGCTCCAGCTCAGGTTTTTCATGGACTGGAACTATGCCTCCGAAGAGAACCTTCCATATGACCCGGTCTACTTCCCTGATACGAAGGGTCCGGGCATCTGCACACTCCAGACCGTTTCGAGCGGTCCTGATTCCCGCTGGAGTCAGATCAAGGAAGGATACGTGAAACTGATCATGACTGCAACAGAGTCGGTCTATATCCAGACCCCCTACTTCATCCCTGATGACAGCCTCACGGATGCGCTCAGGATTGCGGCTCTTTCAGGGGTTGATGTCCGTATCATGATCCCCTGCAAGCCGGATCACCCGTTCGTGTTCTGGGCGACGTTATCCTTCATTGGCGATCTGCTCGATGCAGGGGTCAGAGGCTACACCTACGACAATGGGTTCATTCACGCCAAGACCATCGTAGTGGACGGTATTGCCGCCTCGATCGGCAGTGCGAACTTCGATGCCAGGAGTTTCAGGCTGAACTTCGAGGCCAATGCATTCTTCTATGATCCGGGCTATGGCGACCAGCTGAAGAAGGCCTTTTTAGACGACCTCCCGAAATGTACCGAGATTACGGAGGAAACCTACCGGAACCGGTCCGGATGGATCAAGGCCAAGGAGTCGGTTTCCCGCCTCTTTTCACCACTGGGGTGATCCCCCCGCATTCTCTTTTCATAATGCCCGGGATTCCTCCTGCTCTCGAGCCTTCAGGGATGATTAAATGGTTCAGGGCCTGGGTATCAGTAATCATCCTGGCCATTATCATGGTAGTCCTGACCCTTTTCCTGGTCTTCATCGTGGGGGCCTGGCTTCATCTGTGGGTCTACCTGCTGGGTGGAAAGAAGGGATATATGCAGACCATGAAAGCCGTCATGTACGGGTCCACTCCCTACATGCTTATCGGATGGATACCGATAATCGGAGGATTTATCGGTGGCCTGTGGTCCCTGGTAGTGGAGATCCTGGGTATCCGGGAGTTGCACGGCATCTCCACGGGAAGGGTCATCGCCGCATACCTGATCGCAGTGATCATCCCCATTATCGTTATAATGCTCGTTGCGTCCTGGTTTTTTTTCAGCATGGTGAACGTAAGCCCCATAGGTCCCATATAACCTTTTTTCTTCTCCGAAGAAGACACTTCACAGGAATATATTCTCAGGAGTGAGAACTGTCAATGAATGTCATTATTACGCCATTTGAGGAGGTAGTAGCCTTTCACGGCCACAAGTGCCCGGGGCTGGCAATTGGATACAGGGCAGCTGAAGCAGCATTGGGGGAACTTGGAGCCGGAAGACCGGAGGATGAAGAACTGGTGGCCATTGTAGAGAATGATGCCTGCGGTGTGGATGCAATCCAGTATGTGACCGGATGCACTCTGGGGAAGGGAAACCTCATCTTCAGGGACTATGGAAAGCACGTCTATACAATCATCAACCGCCGGACCGGAGAGGCCGTCCGGGTAGCCGAGAGGCCCGACTTCTCCCTGGAGCGGATAGATGCCCGTTCGGGAGAGCTCCGCCGGAAAGTGACTGCGGGAACAGCCTCTGCTGATGAAGAGCGGGAATTTCGTGACCGGATGGATAAGATGATCGAGACGATTCTTTCCATGCCTGCAGAGGAGATCTTTACTATATGCCCGACTGAAGTGGAAATACCAGAAAAAGCCCGGCTATTTCGATCTCTTCCCTGTGCCGGGTGCGGGGAGATGGTCTCCGAATCGAGGGCAAGGGTACAGGAAGGAAAAATTGTATGCATTCCCTGCTTCGAGCAATACTCAAGAGGCTGGTAAAAAAGAACCACTCAAGAGGCTGGTAAAAAAAGAAAGAAGGTTCCCCGAATTGTGTGGATCAGAGAGGTCCGTGCATGATTTTACCGGAAAGTGGATTATCTGTCGAAAGTCCGCTGTGGCATGTATCGGTCTCTCCACAGCATATAGAGATTGAGTTGATCAGTAATAAAAATATTTATTTTAATAACACTTGGTAAGTAAATATTTCACATAATTAGTATAATTCCCGGGCATAGTCTCTCCTGGGCATACAAATGTGTAATTGTCAGGGTTTTGGACCGGGTGCCTGGGCGGTAAAAACTCTCCAAATAAAAAAAGAAAAAAATCCGTTTATTCTTCCGCTTCGCAGATAGCAAGCTGGTACATCCAGTCAAGGAGCCTGTGGCACTCCTTTACGCTGCACTCCATTTCGCATTTGACACAGGGAATCAGCTCTTCGCCGGCCATAATCAGCATCGGATCCACGGGCCGCCGCTTGGCTTTCAGAATAAATGTCTTGATGCCGTCTTTTCTGAATTCAATTCGTTCAATAAGTCCTGAATCGAGCAGTTTTTTCACGATACGCGAACATTTCCTGCTGTCAACGTTCATTATTTTCCAGAGCTCGCTCTGCAAAACGCCATCGCTCTTGGACTGGATGACTTTGAGTGCCTCATCTGGGTCAGACATATGCTTCAGATACTCGGGGATATTGAAAGGATATTATTTCCTCGAATCACCACTATGCCAAGGCTCCTGCCTCTCTGATCATTGACATACTCGATTGTATCATCCATGTGGATGTTAAGATATTCATCCACCGCCACCAGTCTACCCTGCAGCTTCCTCAAATCATCCTTAATTTCGACTGTAATTTTAGAATCGACAAGAGAAAATACCTTCTTGATAGGCAATACAATCCCGTTAACCATCTGCCTCTATTTGGGGTACAAGACTATAAAAGTTTCTTCAAAGGAATAAAACAATATAATTTGAGTTAACACAATGTTTATAGAGATGAAAATTATTCCCGTTCTGGTTGTAGTCATTCTATTCCTGGGCATTGCCGGCTGTGCGACATTATCCGGTCAATCAGGTGGTGCATCACGCACTATTACAGATGATACGGGAGCAGTGGTTGAAATTCCGGATAAAGTGGAAAGAATTGTCTCCCTTGCTCCCAGCGAGACCGAGATCTGCTGTGCAGCAGGTGGGTGCGACATGCTTGTGGGAAAGACAGATTACTGCAATAATCCTCCCGGTGTGGCAGGGGTAGCAACAGTGGGAGGCCCGCGGACATTCGCGGTGGAGAAGGTGATCGAACTTGCACCAGATCTCGTCCTTGCCACCACCCTCTCGGATTCCATCCGCATCCAGCAGATGCGATCGGCGGGCCTGAAGGTTGTGGTCTTCCGGCTGGAGACAATTCAGGATATTTACCGTAATATCGGGCAGGTGGGGATGCTGCTCAATAATCCTGGGCCAGCAGAACAGCTGGTAAGTGAAATGAAAGCAAGGCAGACTGAAATCGAGAATGCGGCAAAGAGTGGCGAAAAAGTAAAGGTGCTGTATGTCCTCTGGGATGAGCCGCTCTATGTCGCCGGCAATCACACATTCCAGCATGATCTCATCATCCGGGCGGGCGGGGAGAATATCATGGCCGATACTGAAGGCTATGTGACGATCTCGGAAGAAGCAGTGGTGAACCGTGCGCCCCAGGTCATCATCGTCTCCAGGGAGCATACTGCCGGACTCTCCAGGATTACTGATCGCCTCCTTTCCAGGCCGGCCCTTGCAGGTGTGCCGGCAGTGAAAAACAAACGGATCTACGAGATGGAACCCGATCTGGCCAACAGACCAGGTCCTCGGGTAATCAGCGCACTGGAGATGTTTTCCCAATGCATCACCGGCTGAATGCCACGCTCATCATCGCACTTCTATGCGGAATACTGGCGGTGGCGATGCTTCTTGGAGTGGTAATCGGGGAGGCAGCTATCCCGTTTCCCCGGGCCATGGCCATCATAGGGAGTACGTTTCTCCCTATTGTTCCGGACTGGAGCACATCTGAAGAGTCCATCATACTCCTGATCCGTCTGCCCAGGGTGATCCTTGCCGCCCTTGTGGGTGCTGCACTTGCTATCTGCGGGGCCGTGTTGCAAAGCCTCTTCCGGAACCCGATGGCCGATCCGTTTCTACTCGGGATATCCAACGGAGCCGCACTGGGCGCATCGCTTGTACTCGTCACCGGGGTGTCTTTCGGGGCAGGACTCCTGGGAGTCCCTCTCGCGGCATTCGCGTTCGGCCTGCTCACGATTTATTTGGTCTATGAACTTGCCAGGGTAGGAAACAGGGTTCCTGTCACCACCCTGCTCCTCTGCGGAATTGCCGTTGCCGCCTTTATGTCGGCAGGGACATCATTCCTCCTCTTTATTTCGGGGGAAAACCTCCACCAGATAGTATTCTGGCTGTTAGGGGGGATTTCCGGAAGGGGATGGGAATATGTCTTTCTCCTTTTCCCATTTGTCGCAGGAGGGAGCATCCTCTTTCTCTCCCTGGCAAGACCCCTCAATGCCCTGATGTTTGGAGAAGAGCCCGCCCAGTACCTGGGGATTGATGTGGAGCGCTTAAAAAAAGTAGTGCTTGTAGCAGTGTCCTTCGTCACCGGCGCTGCCGTTTCGGTGAGCGGAATAATCGGGTTTGTAGGCCTTATCACACCCCACATGGTCAGACTCTGGATAGGCCCGGACCACCGTACTCTCCTCCCTGTATCACTTCTCCTTGGTGCGATACTCCTTGTACTGGCTGACCTGGCATCCCGGGTAATCCTGGCACCCAACGAGCTGCCAATAGGGATTATTACCGCTCTTTGCGGGGCTCCGTTTTTTGCATATCTGCTGCGCAGGAGGGGAAAAGAAGCATGAACCTGCTGGAGTCTTCCGGAGTGGACTTTTCATACGGCAGAAAAACTGTCCTGCGGGGAATCGACCTGGAATGCAGGCAGGGTGAAGTCCTCGGCATCCTTGGCCAGAATGGTTCGGGCAAAACCACACTCCTCCGTGTGCTGGCCGGGTATCTCAAGCCGGACAGGGGGCGGGTGATGTATAAAGGACGGGATATTTCAACGCTGGATGCGATGGAACTGGCCCGAACAAGGGCGGTGGTTGGACAGAGTGCCGGTGTTCAATTCGATTTCCCTGTGGCAGAATATGTAATGCTCGGGAGGACACCTTACCTGTCACGGTTCGGGCGTGAGACTGCCCATGATTTCTCGGTGGTGGAACAGGCCCTTGAGTACACCGATACCCCGCATCTTCAGGACAGGCCGGTCAGCAATCTCTCGGGAGGAGAACTTCAGAGAGTGATAATCGCCCGGGCCCTTGCCCAGGAACCGGAGATACTGATGCTGGACGAGCCTACTTCGCACCTTGATGTCCGTCACCAGCTTGAGATAATGGAACTTTTGGGCGAACTCTCCTCCAGGATGGCAGTCATCGCAATTGTCCATGATCTCAACCTTGCCGCGCGCTACTGCGGAAGGGTGGCCCTTCTTCACAAAGGATCTCTCCATTCATGCGGGCCTCCCCGCAATGTACTCTCGCCGGATGCAATCAGGGACGTCTTCACGGTCTGCGCCTGCAAAGCAGAGAATACAGGGTTGAAGGGAGATCTTTTCTCCTTCTCACTCCCGGCGCCCGATTCGGCCCGGAAAGAAGTAAAAGTGCATGTCATTACCGGTGGAGGGTATGGGCGGGCCGTCCTGCATTCCCTGGCCGGAAGGGGCTACGAGACAAGCGCGGGAATATTAAATGAAGGGGATATGGACCTGGAAACTGCACGCAGCCTCGGCCTCCGGGTTATCAGTGCTCCCCCTTTCTCCCGCATCGGAGAAAAGGAACGACCCCTACTGGAAGATGTATGCGAGGGAGCGGATGCAATCGTGGTAGTAGCAATGCCTGTCGGAGAAGGTAATATCGAAAATATCCGTATTGCCAGGGATTTGATGGTCAGGGTCCCTGTTATCCTGTATGCGCCGGATTGCACGTTTTCCGGGCTTGACTATACCGAAGGAAAAGCCGGGAATATCTATTCGGATCTCCGGGAAGGGGGTCGCCTGGCATGTTCCCTTGAGGAGATTTTTGAAATACTTGCTCAAATCGGGGACAGGAAAAAAATATAGTATATCTCATGCGCAGGGTCGGGTGAAGCATGTGCTCCCTGAAGAAACTTTTTGTTTTACTAAAAGGGTTCTCGATTTTTACGGATGCCTGGATTTGCGGTCCAGTCGCATCAATACAAAAAAAAATATTGGATTTTAATCCGGAATAGGTTCCCAGCGATCCTGAAGGGCTTTCTCCACTGCAGGAAGTGTGGTATATTCCATCTCATCAAGAGAGAGACGGTGGGGTTCGAAAGGTCCGTGAGCACGGAGTATATCTGCAATTTCATTGCAGCGGCTTCTTACGCGGTCATAGGCAGGGTCATCGAACATATCTGCCGGGCCGATCAGTTTTCCGTTGCAGATCTGGAATCCCAGGCAGATGACCCGCGGGGGCCCGTCAAACCTGGTGCAGTTGGCATCAGGGAGTCCTACAGGCATGAAAGGCCCATGGTGCGACCCTCTCATCCACCCGGCGACAATAATCGGGATGCTGAATGGATCGATTATCTCTCCGACCGAGGGGAGCCCGCTCTGGCCCCGCACTATCATAACCGGATCGTCCTTGCCGACATACCTGCCGGCCAGAAGGTTCAGCTTCTGGGTGCTGGTGGAAGCTGCCACCAGGCCGTCCTTCCGCCATACGCCATTGATCACGTAGCGTGACGGAGCCCCGATATAGGCTAGCAGGCTGTAGGATTCTTCCGGTGTACTGAACCGGCACATCCGCTTGGCAATCACGTCATGGACCTCGAAGACAAACCCGTCATGCATGTTTGGATCTATTACAAGCCCGGGGTTGGACATCGGATCGGCAAAGATCTTGTACAGGTAAAAGTTCCAGGCGCCCGGCTCGGTCTTATCGGCCATAAATACAAGTACCGGGTCACTGCCACGCTCCTCGAATTCCATTTCCGCAACGCCCGGGCCCATACCCTTGACATTGCCGGAAAAGGCGTCCGAAAGAATGTCCTGGCCGGCCCCGTACAGTTTCATCTCCTTGGCAATGCGTGCGCATTCCGTAAAGACATTCCATGCCAGGCCATGGATCTCGGGGTCGTCCTCTCCCCTTGTGTGGGTCATGATCAGTTCCAGGTCGTCGCCGCAGTGGGTTACGAAAGAATCGATGAGCAGCTTTCCCTCCTGCTCATTGAGCATCCGGGTTGCTTTTTCCAAAAGCTTGGGGTGCGTGCGGGAATGCCCCGGAAAACTCCCCACATCCGCTTTTATCACAGAAATGGTGGTTTTGGCCATAAAATCCTCCAATACTACATGGTTATGGACTTATAAAAATGATGGCGAATGGAGACTGTGGGGTGGGGCAGTGTTATTCCCCTTCCACATGCTCTTCCTCATTTTCCAATGCAGGCAGGTACGACACCTCCAGCACACCGTTCCGGTAAGAGATCTCGACGCTGTCCTTCTTTGCCGGGGGTACTTTTGCGCTTGTCCGGTATTGTCGCCCGCCGTCACGGGCCCATATGAAGACCCTGTCTTCTCTGAACAGCACCTGGATGTTCTCCGGGGACATGCCCGGAAGTTCGGTGGCCAGGTTGACCCGGTCACCGATTTGATAGACCTCGACATCCGGCTCGGTGGAATCGCCCCGCTGCTGCGGTCCCGGAACGTGCCCGTCACCCGGGATAAATATCTTCATCCCTATAAAGATCGGACGCCCGTCTCCCTTTTCTGCCATCTCCATGATATGCCGAAGCACATCCTCGAGGTTCCTGAAATTATCGTTCGGTTTCTCGTTCATTGGTGTGGTGCTCCACAATAAGGCTCCAGGTAAATTTAAGGTTTGATTTCGTCTTCAAGCCTGCTGGTAAGCCTTTTTATCTCATTGAAGTCCTTTATCCTGGCAAAGGTGACCGTCCGGAGTTCAACGGTATCGATCTCCTTGTCTTTCCGAAGTTCCGCCCGCTTGACGGCGGCCACTGCGTCCTCGAGTATCGTCCTCTGGTCCTGGTTGTAGAGGATATCCCAGGCCTGCCTTTCGGAGGCTTCCAGAGTATCCCGGTCCAATGAGCCTTTCACCTTTTTCTTTGCCTCATCAAAATGCTTTCTGGTTATACGCACATTGACTGTTGCATCGGCGATCTCTTCTTCGGGTTTGCCTGCCATGACTTGTATGAACTCCCTCATGGCCGACAGTTTTGCCTCTCTTACGAGGGCCTCGATATCTGCCCCCACGAAATGCTCAGTCTCGGCAACCAGGTCGTCGATACTGACATCCCCTGTCAGGATGGCATCGGCATTGCGCAGGTAGACATCGAAGATCTTTCTCCTGCCCTCCTTGTCGGGCGGCGGCACATAGATATGGCGCTCCATCCTCCCCGGCCGCATCAGGGCCGGGTCTATCATGTCCGGGCGGTTCGAAGCCCCGATCACGGTGACATCCTTGAGCTCCTCCAGGCCGTCGAGTTCCGTAAGGATCTGGCTGACCACGCTCTCGGTCACATGGGAGGATCCCATATATGTCCCCCGTTTCGGGACCAGGGCATCCAATTCATCAAAGAAGATGATGGACGGGGAAGCCTGACGGGCCTTGCGGAAGATCTCCCGCACTCCCTTCTCGGATTCACCAACCCACTTGGAGAGGAGCTCGGGCCCCTTCACCGAGATGAAGTTGCATTCACTCTCGTTTGCCACTGCCTTTGCGAGGAGTGTTTTGCCGGTTCCGGGCGGCCCGAAGAGCAGGATGCCCTTGGGGGGCTTTGTCTGGAGTTTCTCAAACACATGCGGGTACTTGAGAGGCCATTCGACAGCTTCCTGAAGCTCGGATTTCACATCTTCCAGTCCGCCTACGTCTTTCCAGCTGACATCAGGGATCTCGACCAGCACTTCCCGCATGGCACTCGGCTCAACGTGTTTTTTCGCCTCGTCGAAATCATCGCCGGTCACCTTCAGATCCTCTAAGAATTCGGCAGGTATCTCCTTCTCAAGATCGATTTTGGGAAGCACCTTTCGCAGTGCATGCATGGCTGCCTCCTTTACCAGGAGCGCGATATCGGCCCCCACAAACCCGTGAGTGGTATCGGCATATTTCTCGAGATTCACCTCATCGGCAAGTGGGACACCCCTTGTGTGGACCTGGAAGATCTCCCTCCTGCCCTTCTTGTCCGGGATCCCGATCTCGATCTCCCTGTCAAACCGCCCACCCCTCCTGAGGGCGGGGTCGATGGCATCCGGAAGATTTGTGGCGGCTATGACAATTACCTGTCCTCTTCCTTTCAGGCCGTCCATCAGGGAGAGGAGTTGTGCGACTACCCTCCGCTCTACCTCTCCCTTCGTATCCTCCCGCTTTGGTGCGATAGAGTCTATCTCGTCGATGAAGATGATGGTGGGGGCATTCTCCTGCGCATCATCAAAGACCTCGCGGAGTTTACCTTCACTTTCCCCATAGTACTTACTCATGATCTCGGGGCCCGAAAGGGAGATGAAATGGGCATCCACTTCATTGGCAACCGCCTTGGCGATCAGGGTCTTCCCGGTACCCGGTGGGCCATAAAGAAGCACGCCTTTCGGGGGTTCGATGCCCAGCCGCTCGAAGAGTTCCGGGTGGCGGAGCGGGAGTTCGATCATCTCCCTGACCATCTCCAGTTCCCGGCCAAGACCACCTATATCCTCGTAATGGACATCGGAGAGGACCTTTTTCGCCCCTTCCTCGGGCTTGTAGGGAGTCTCCTTGAGTTCGATCTCGGTGTCATCGGTGACAATGGCGATGCCTTTGGGTGATACCTTGGTGATAACCAGGGTGAGTGGGTTTCCAATAACATCAACCCGGAATTTCTGCCCCTCCATCACCGAGCGGCCCCTGAGAATCCGGGCGAGGTATTGTTCGCCGCCCACAAGGCGTATGGGCTGGGTGGGCTGGATAACCACTTTCTTGGCAAATCCTACTTCGGCTTTGCGTATACGGACCCTCTCGTCCACACCCGTGCCGGCATTGCTCCTGATAGTGCCGTCGATCCTGAGTATGCTCTGGTTGGTATCCTGGGAGAATCCGGGCCACACAATGGCGGTGGCCTTTCTCTTGCCCTGGATCTCCACAACGTCACCGCTGACCAGGTTAAGGGCACGCATGGCCTCGATGCTCAGGCGGGCAATACCCCGTCCGGCATCATCCCTGGCCGCCTCTTTCACTATAACTTCGTAATAATCTTTATCTGACATGGGAATCTGTCCTCAAGTAATGTTTACTAAAAGTTAGTATCTATTATATATAAATATTGCGCCACATCAGGGATATGAATCAAACCTCTATAACACCCTTTTCGGTTACAATAATGTCCATGCGGACGTCATTTCGGTCTGCCGGGATTGTCTCCATTTCCTGGCAGGAGAAGGCCACCCCTATCTTTTTCATATGTGAATGCGATGAGAGGAAGCGGTCGTAATATCCGGCACCGTACCCCAGTCGGTGGCCATGACGATCGAAGGCTATCATGGGGATGATGACCACCCTGATATTTTCGGGATCAGCCGGAATCTCGTGTCCGATAGGTTCGGGGACCGAGAATGTGCTGGGCGACAGGACAGCGGGGTCACGAAGGTAGGAAAGCCGGAGTTTCCGGTTCTCCCGTTCGATGATAGGCACTACTACCTCGGTTCCCCTTCCCAGGAGCCGGGAAATGAAGTGTTGGGTGTCAACCTCACCTTCCTTTGAGACATATACCAGCACCGGGCTCTCCCCGTCCAGGATATCAATGAGACGGTCACAGATTGCCCTGCTCAGGGTTTTTGAATTCTCGGGAGTGAGTGAATCCCTCACACATCTGGCCTTCTCGCGGAAGTGTTGTTTGCCACCAGTCATGCTTGTACAATGTTGATGAAAAAGAGACATAATGATACCCATCCGGGCCGGCCCTGCATGGCAATGTGAATAAGGAAAAAGACCGGCCTATATGAAATATTTGAGTAAAAAAACAGATTCAAACAGGTTTTTTGGAATTCAGAAAAAATTGAAATATATATCCACCCTGCTCATCAGGTGACCTCAACGGAAGGGCAAAGAGCCGGGAGAGTCGTTGGAACCATGGAGTGTGCCTGCCGGGCATCTTAGTAAAAATCTACAATATCGGTTCATTCTGTTGTTTTCATGAAGAATCTGCCGGATATTCCCTCCTTTCCGGACCATATGTATAAATATAATATTCCGCTATTCCCCTATGCAGGAGGGGATATAATGCCTTATCGCTGGAACAAGAAACTGGATGTCGATGAAACTGTGGTGGTAATCATGAACGTCCTTGATAAAAACCAACAACTCCCTAACTGGCTGATAAATACCGTAGTAGCTGCCTTGAGGGGATCTGACCCGGCAATGGCCAGATATTTCTTCGGAGAAGTCAGGAAGTTCGCGCCGGCAGCCATGAAGTATTTCGAGGAAGACTCGACAAGAATCGGGTAAACTGGGATGTGCGGCATGAGATGCCGGCTCCCTTTCCCTGCGATGATCAAGGTTGCCGATTTTTCAAAAAAAAATAAATTTTTCAGAAACTGAAATACTTGTTTACGATCTTGAGAGCGCAGTAGTCCCCGCACATGGTGCAGCCATCTGTATCTGCAGGCATCCGTTCACTTCTGATCTGTTTTGCACGGGCAGGGTTCATCGCCACCTGGAACTGACGCTCCCAGTCCAGATCCCTACGCGCATGCCCCATCTCCAGGTCCGCATCACGCTTATTCAGTTTTATCATGTCCCCGACATGTGCGGCGATACGGGAACTGATCACACCCTCAAAGACCTCCTCAGGGGTGGGGAGGGCCAGATGCTCGGAAGGGGTTACATAACAGATGAAATCCGCGCCATAGGCAGACGCGAGTGATGCCCCGATAGCTGCCACCCGGTCGTCGTATCCCGGTGCGATATCGGTTACCAGAGGACCCAGCATATAGAAAGGCTTCCGGTTGGTCACACGTTTCTGCAGGATTACGTTGGCCTGTATCTCGTCGATGGGAATGTGGCCCGGTCCTTCCACAATAACCTGAACTCCCTGTGACAGTGCTTTGTCGGCCAGTTCCGCATTGATAATCAGCTCCTGGATCTGCGCCCTGTCGGTAGCGTCATGCACCGCTCCGGCACGCATACCATTGCCCATGGAGAGTGTCACTTCATGCTCCTTCATGATCTCCAGGAGATAGTCAAACTCGGAATACAGGGGATTCTCCTTCTGGTTGTGCAGCATCCATGCGGTCATGAATGCCCCGCCACGTGAGACCAGCCCGCCGTGACGTCCCTGGTTCTGGAGGCGTTTGACGGTTTCCCAATTGATGCCGGTGTGGATGGCCATGAAATTGGTCCCCAACCTGGCCTGTTCGGCAGTAATGCGGAACAGGTCATCTTCTTTCATGTGCACGACCGCCCCCTCGTTCCGGGCCGCCTCGATGAAAGCCTGGTACAGTGGGACGGATCCTACGGAGAGCGTGGTGTTGGCAATAATCTGTTTTCTGATATCAAGAAAATCTCCGCCGGTCGAGAGTTCCATCAGCGTGTCCGCTCCGGCAAGCTCGGCCTGGCGGGCTTTTTCTATCTCCACGGCGACGTCCACCATATCAGATGAAGTTCCGATAGATGCATTGACCTTTGTACGGAGCCCTTCCCCGATGCCGCATATCTTGACCTTGCGATAAGGAGAGACTGGTATCACGATGTGCCCGTCAGCGACGCCCCGCCGAACAAAATCCTCGGTGACGCCTTCCTGATGCGCAACCTGCTTCATCTCTTCCGTAATAATGCCGGCCCTGGCATTTTCGATGAGACTCATGGAATACGTGTTGGGATATAGACTTGATAAAGGCTCCTTTTGAAATTTTTGGACTAAATCTGGCTTGTCTTCTCAACAAGTAAAGTTGATTTGCGTTTATGCAATAAATTTTTAGAATTCTCTTCCCCTCGTTCTCCTGATATGACAATCAGGTGTCATGCCTGCCTATGTGCCCAAAACATGCACGTTCGTGAATAGAATTACCAATTCGGACCTTCGCCCATTTCAATATATTCAAGAAACGTCCCGGACCATAGTACTAGCATAGGGATCTGATGAAAGTCAATTATGGCGGTTTTGTGGAATTGAGTACCATTGACTGGCCGGGAAGAGCGGTATGCACGGTATTTTTTCGGGGGTGCCCTCTTCGCTGCTCTTACTGTCATAACGCCGCCATCCAGACCGGAAGTGACTTCCGGGATTGCGAGGAGGTCATTGAAGCCATCAGGGATGCACGGATGCTCATATCAGGAATAATATTCTCCGGCGGAGAGCCCACCATGCAGCCTGAACCCCTGCTTGCCCTTGCAAGGGCAGGAAAAGAGATGGGTCTTTGTGTAGGCATCCAGACCAACGGGTATTTCCCCGATACTTTAAAAAGGCTCATTGATGAAGGCGTTGTGGACAGGATTGCCCTTGATTACAAAACCCGCTGGGAAGGATTCAGCAAACGCTGGGAAGGGTATGCCGAGAAATGCACGGATGATTATGCTGTGCAGGTGAACCGATCTCTCGAGATATGTGACAGGGCTTACCAATCCGGAAAGCTTTCGGAATTCGAGGTGGTCCTTACCATATTCTGGGGCAATGAAAAAGAGATACTGGAGATAGTCCCTCGTCTGCCCAGGGGAACACTGGTGCTGCAGCAGGGGGTGCGCAAGAGGTTCTGGCAGGACTGGATCCTCTCCAGGGAAGTGAATGGCAAACCATTCCTTACGGATGAAGAAGTGACGGGAGAAAGGCCACCCCTTACCATTGAAGAGCTGGAAAAGATCGCGGAAAAAATCGGCAAACTGGGCCGTAAAATAAAAATACGCACCCATGAGGGGGGAGAAGTAGAATATGAAGGTAATCGGAGTCGTAGGGCTGCCTGCCAGCGGTAAAGGGGAATTTTCCCGCATTGCCGCGACCACAGGTATCCCTATAGTGGTTATGGGAGACGTGATACGGCAGGCGGTGGAGGAAGCAGGCCTTCCTGTGACTGATGCGAACCTTGGGGCGACAGCCACGAAATTGCGGGCCGAAGATGGTATGGCTGCCATCGCGAAACGCTGCATCCCACTTATAGAGTCGCTCTCCTCGCCGGTTGTGCTCGTCGACGGTATCAGGGGAGATGCGGAAGTGGATATCTTCAGAATACATTTTCCACAGTTTTTCCTTATCGGCATCGATGCTCCATTCAGCGCCCGGCTGGAACGTCTCTCAATACGCGGCCGATCAGATGACATGGCCCGGCCTGAAGAGCTTCAGGAGCGGGACCGCCGGGAGATCAGCTGGGGTCTTGGCCGCGCCCTCTCCCTGGCCGACTATACACTTTATAATGAAGGCACAATCGAGGAATTTTTGCAGCAATCGCGGGAACTGCTGAAAAAGATCATGGGGGATTCATGACATTCAGGCTTTATTTTTCCTCTTCATCAAAGGTATGGGATTCAATTGACTGGGTTTTCGGCATAGAGGAATGCGGGTATGCAGGCTGGGAGATCGTGGCAGACGGGAGTTATCGCCTCGACAACAAGGATAATAAAAAACGCATCGATGATGTGGTGTCAAGCACAGGGCTTGGAATCACGGTGCATGCACCGTATGGAGACCTGAATCTTGCCACCCTGAATTATCCGATCTGGAAGGAGTCGATTCGACAGATCTGTACATGCATTGAAGAGTCATCGAAATGGACTGACAGGGTTACCATCCATCCTGGCTACCTGTCACCTGTGGGAAAGATGATGCCGGAAAAGGCCTGGGAACAACAGAAGACCGCGTTAAAAGAAATAGGAAGATGTGCCATGGAATACTCGGTCACCGCATGCCTGGAGAATATGATCTCCCTCAGGGAGTTCCTGTGCAGGGTGCCCGGTGAGCTGGTAGGTATGACGGAAGGAATTGAAGGAGTGGGAATTACCATCGACATCGGCCATGCTCACACCATGGGGAAAGTCGAGGAGTTCCTGCCTCTCCTCCCCATGGCGAACCATGTACATATACACGACAACCACGGGATGAGCGACGAACACCTGGCCCTGGGAGAGGGGACAATCAACTGGGATATCGTGGGGACACAGTTGGCAAGAGACTACCATGGCATCGCTGTGGTCGAGGGCAGATCGCTCAAAGAAGGTAAATTGAGCCTCCGCGTAGTGAAGGGGTGGTTAGAATAAGCGGAGAGACACTCCATGTCTATTTTCTGGGCACTGCCGGAGCACTTCCCACCACAATGAGAAATCCTCCCTGCATCATGGTCAAGAGGGGGCCGGATACGCTCCTCTTCGATTGCGGTGAAGGGAGCCAGCAACAGATGATGCGAGCCAGAACCGGCTTTTTAGTCGATGGCATCTTTATCACGCACTGGCATGCCGACCACTTTTTAGGAATTGTGGGCCTGGTACAGACCCTGTCCTTTATGGGACGAAAAGAGCCGCTTCCGGTGTACGGGCCGGAGTGGGTGCATGAGGCGGTTTCCGGCATCCGCTCCCTTTCCAGGTTCAATGTCAAATTCCCTATCCAGTCGGTGGAGATGAAGCACGGATCTTCCCTCATGTTCGATGGGTATACTGTTTGGGCATTCGAGACCAATCACGGACTGGGGAGCGTGGGGTATGTCCTGGAGGAAGATCCCCGTCCCGGGAGGTTCAACCGCCAGAAGGCTGTAGAACTCGGAATCGCGCCAGGACCCCTGTTCGGCAGGCTACAGCGGGGAGAACCTGTCCGAATCGTTCGGGACGGCATCGCAGTGGACATCCACCCCGATGAGGTGATGGGGCCGCCCAGGCCGGGAAGGAAGATTGTGTATACCGGGGATACCAGGCCGGTCCATCACCGTATATGCGATATGTGCAGTGATGCTGACCTTCTTATCCATGATGCAACCTATGACGATGAATCAATGGAAAGAGCCAGGGAAGTATTCCATTCTACTGCAGGGGAGGCAGGAATGGTGGCCGATGCCATAGGGGCTCACACCCTGGCCCTGGTACATATCAGTTCCCGTTATACCAGTACAGCAAGCCATATCAGGGATGCAGAGAAACGATTTGGTGGAAAAGTGATTGCCCCGTCCGATCTGGACATGATGGAGATTCCCTTCCGGGATAATGGGGGCCAGAAATCCGAATAATCGCCTTTTCGGAAGATAGCCTGGAATAAGAAGAGAATCAGAATGAATAGTCGTATTGGGGAAAAACCGCATAGAACAAGAATATAGTGGTGAAGATATGCAAAACGAAGATGATGTAACCGTATATCGCATGGGGCCGACCTGTGACCTCGGGGATGTCCAGCAAGGGAAAATTTATATCGGCAGGGTGCAGGGTTTTGCAAATTTCGGGACCTTTGTCCAGCTGAATGACAGGGTAAAGGGCCTTGTGCACAAAAGCAACGTGAAAACCCAACATAAAGAGCGGGAGACGATCCTGGTAAAAGTCTTGAATATCCGAAGCAACGGGAATATCGACTTAGAAGAGATTGTCATTCCAGTATACACCGTTGAGCTGGTGGAGAAGAAATCGACGTCGGTGAGACTTGCCGAACTGGGTACAAAGATTGGAAGGACAGTAAAAATTGAAGGCGAAATTGCCCAGATCAAACAGACAAGCGGCCCCACAATTTTTACTATCGTGGATGAAACGGGCACCGAGAATGGCGCGGCATTCGTAGAGGCAGGTGTACGTGCCTATCCGGAAGCTGAAATGGGAGACATAGTCCGGGTTGTGGGCGAAGTAATGATGCGCAATAACCAGCTCCAGATAGAAGTGGATTCCCTGGCCATACTTGCCGGTGAGGACGGGGAAGAAGTGCGGGAACGCATCGATAAGGCACTCGACAAGCGGGCTGAACCTGATGATATTCCCTTCCTGATCGAGAGCGAGATATTGGAAAAGTTAAAGCCTGAGATTCGGAAAGTTGCGAAAATCATCAGAAAAGCCGTTTTTTCCGCACAACCAATCATTCTCAGGCACCATGCGGATGCAGATGGCATATGTTCGGCGGTGGCTATCGAGCAGGCTGTAACGTCCCTTATACGTGACTCCGGAGGGGATTATGATGCCGACTACTTCCTTTTCAAGCGGGCACCTTCAAAGGCACCGTTCTATGAGATAGAAGACATCACAAGGGACCTTGACTTTGCGTTAAAAGACCATGCACGGTTCGGGCAGAAGCTGCCCCTGATAATGCTCACAGATAATGGCTCCACCGAGGAGGACCTCCCTTCCCTGAAAATGGCTGAAATTTATGAACTGCCCATGGTAGTTGTGGACCACCACCATCCGGACGAGATCGTGGACCGCTATCTGTCGGCGCATGTGAACCCCTATCATGTGGGAGGCGATTTTGGAATCACTGCCGGGATGCTCGGTACAGAAGTTGCCCGCCTGATCAATCCCTCGGTTGAGAAGGTTATCTGCCATCTCCCGGCAGTGGCCGGTGTGGGCGACAGGAGCGAGGCTCCGGAACGAGGACGATACCTCGAACTGGTCAGTGACCGGTATACCGAGAAGGACTGCAAGGATATTTCTCTGGCACTTGATTACGAACAGTTCTGGCTGCGTTTCAACGACGGCAGGGAGATCATGAAGGATCTCCTGAATATCCTCGGGAACACCGAGCGGCATAAGAAACTGGTAGCTCTCCTTGTTGAGGGTGCCAATGAGGCCATCGAGGATCAGATGAGTGCGTCCATGCCCCATGTGCGCCATGAAACCCTTGCAAACGGGGCGGAACTCTTCCTTCTCGATGTGGAGATCCATGCCCATAAGTTCACATTCCCTCCACCGGGAAAAACATCGGGAGAAGTGCATGACCGCCTTTGCCGGCAGTATTCCACCTCTCCGGTGGTCACTATCGGCTTTGGCCCCGACTTCGCAGTCCTGCGCTCACGGGGGGTAATGATGAACATACCCCTCATGGTCCGGGAACTTCGGGAGGAGATCCCGGGCGGCGGTATCAGTGGCGGAGGTCATCTTGTCGTAGGCAGCATCAAATTCGTGGAAGGAATGCGTGAAGAGGTGCTAAAGGGATTGATCGAAAAAATCTCGATAGTCCAGGCAGGCCTGTAATCCGGGGAACTCCCGGGGCAGGACTTTCTTTAGGTAAGTGTACCAAAAATCTCAAAATTGTACCAAAATCTCAAAATATATGTTTGCTTTCAGGAATATTTCTCATTTAAATCCTTTCTGCTGAATGGTGTGAATGGATAACTATTTATGGATGTTATGAAATACCAGATCTTAAACAATGAGGTGATATATGAAGGCATCTCGTAAAATTCGCGATAAATATAATGATACTCAGCATAGGATAATCCTGTACCTCACTGCGGGGTTGGAAAAAGGGAAACATTATTTCAAGTCGAAATATATTGCCAAGGAACTTGGTCTTTCCCCAAAGGAGGTGGGTACCAATATGGCCATACTGTCGGAAATCTGCCAGGAACTGGCTATTATCAAGTGGAGCTATTCGAACAGCACGACCTGGATGGTCACATCCAGGTCGGTATAAATTTAATTCATTGACGCTATTTTTTCAGATATGACAAAGATTGCCAAGATAGAATCCGTGATCGAATTTGTGGCGGTCATCAACGAGCACAAAGACTGCCTGATGTCCCAGGACAAGACACAGAATGATCCGGCCTGTATGTGGTTCAACATCGATGTGCCCAAGGGGCATGGATTGCAGGAAGGAGATAAAGTTCGAATCACGATCGAGAAATTGTAAAAAAATGTACGATCAGGCTTTGGAGCTATAGGAGGTGATCTTAAAAATCACGCATTTTGCAGGTCCTGCCTACAATTCTTTTGTAAAAATTTCCCTGATCTCCTCCAGCCGTTTCTCCTGGAATTTGACGTTTAAGTCCATGCTTTTTATGGCCATCCCAATTTCATCACTCACCGTTGCCTTCTCATCATACACTTTATAGGTGCTTTCCAGAAGTTTGAGGAGCCTTACATTGATATCTATACTGCGACGAAGACGGGTATATTCATCAATATAAACCTGTTCCACACCCGCATCATTCGCCATTTTTATATCCATCTCTATTATCCGACGGCGGTTGAGGAGATTTTCAATGGCATCGTAAAGCTCCCGATGGGTAATGGGTTTCATGATATAGTCTTCGATATATATCGCGTATTCCTGCGCTTCATTTGGTGTGAGCTGTTTGGCGGTGAGCATCATCACGGGGATATCACTGAGTCCGGAAATATTTTTAATATTCATCAGGGTCTCCCATCCATCCATGGGTTCCATCATGATGTCCAGGAGAATGAGGTCAGGTGCGACAGTTTTAAGGATTTCGAGACATTCCTGGCCGCTGTATGCTGCCAGGGTCCGGTATCCTCCACGCTCCAGCATCGTCACAAAAATATCCACAATAAAGGGGCTGTCATCCACCACCATCACAGTATACATCAGAAGGAACCTCCGATTTCCCGGGAAATTATCTCCAGACTGTCCATGGCATGTGTCCGTTCGTGTCTCCTGTTCAGCACGGCTACGATCAGGATCTTCTCTCCGGCTCCCATGACCACCAGTGTGGAGTCTCCCCCTCCAATCGTAACCACTTCGGGAGAAGCTGCCTTGATGATACTTGTGGCTGATTCGGCAGAGGCAAACAGAGTGGCAGTCATGGCCGCAAACCATGGCTCGTTGAATTCACCGGAAATACCATTCCCGAGCATAATTCCATCTCTTGAAATGAGTGCACAGGCAATTATGCCTTCAACTGCGTCGATTTTTTCAATATAACCCTTAATTTTCTCCTTCAGCATAACCTCACCAGACATTCTTAAGCGTTTACACCAGAGCGCAAAGCCATTACATAATTAATTCCTCTTATTTCATATGTTTGTGGTTTCGCATCGGCGCTTCCGTGAACTATAGACTGGTATCAATACCCTCAATCGCAGCATCCCGCCTTTAGCCTCAATTGCCAAAAGAGAAGATAGATAAGGGATATTGACGTACAACGTAAGAGCGGGGCCATAGGGTAGCCTGGCCATCCTAGGAGACTGGGGGTCTTCTGACTCGCGTTCAAATCGCGGTGGCCCCATTTTCATTTGTTTTCAGATGTGTTGCCATGAAACTGGATCACAGGTGTTATGATTGCCTTCTATCAAGGGTGGCCCTGGAATGCAGCCTCTGTGGGGCGGACACCAAGTACACCGAAAAGTGCAGGAATTTATGTGCAGAATTGCTCGACGAACTGAGAGAAAAACCCCTGTCACATCCGGAGATTGCCAGTGCCATCCACCGGCGTGCGTATTCTCTTCTCGCTACGGATGATCCGTTCTCATCGTTAAAAGAGGAGAGCACCCGCGAGGCGCTGGAAGTCTGCAAAAAAGTACGGGGGCGTCTCTCCACGTTCCGGGGGTATGCTCTGGCTGCAATTATCGGGAATACTTTTGATTACGGTGTCCGCTCCCACCAGGTCACAGGGGATTTCCAGCATTATTTTGACCGGGAATTTGAAAAGGGCCTTTTTATCGACCATACGGACCGCATTCTGGAAATTGCCCAGAAAGTAGTTTATTTCACTGATAACTGCGGGGAAATTGTATTTGACCGTCTTCTCCTGGAGTTTTTGAACAAGAGAGGATCAAGAATTACCCTGGCAGTACGGGATTCACCTATCCTTAATGACGCAACTATGAAGGAAGCCCGCGAGCTCCATCTGGAAAGGTTTGCAGATGTTGTAACCACTACCGGTTGCGGGGCCGAAATCGGGGTAAGGCTGGACTGTATGCCCCCTGCCCTGGAAGCGGCATTTAGAGAATGTACGCTTGTAATCGCAAAGGGGATGGCCAATTATGAATCTCTGTCAGAGCTCTCCGGCCTCCCCCCCATTGCCTACCTTATGACCGTGAAGTGTGATCCCATTGCAGAAGAAGTCGGTGTTCCCCGCGGATCAATGATCGCGATGCTTAGGGAAAGATCGTAAGAACTTCATAAGGTCTCGGGAAATACTGGATCAATAGAAAATTTCCTGTAAAAGAATATGGGGGATTTATCCCAATCTCCGTTTCTTTTCCACTCCCCTGACAGGATAGATAATATACGCTGTTCCAGTCTCAACCCTCTGTTGGGGTTCGCCACAGCGGCTGGGGCGAGCGAAGCGTGACCCCTGGGAGAGTCATCTTGGATAGAGGAAATTAAGAAAAACTGTGTTGTATACTGGAGGGGGATTCACCCCCTCCCGAACTCTCCCCCGATGAAGATACTCTGCGGGCATGGGTAATCCGTGCGAGTAAGATGATGAATCGCTCCCCCGTATAGTCTCTATCCTGTCTTGGGGTTCGCCGCAGCGGCAGGGGTGAGCGGAGCGAAACCCCTGTGAGTGTCTGACATCCGTTATGTTATGGAGCGTTAATTCTCATCAGCCCAAAAAAAAAGTTAAAAAATATTTGAGGTTTCTTAGAACGCTATTGGTGCAGAGGCGATGACTGCCAACAGGAATGCAAAGAGGATTACAAATATAATAATGCCTCCCAGCAATACGGCTACAATCACGGCGATGGCAGCTCTTGTATCTGAAATCTCGTGTAATTCACGAATGCCGATGATCCCGATAATTATTGACCAGAAAGCACCGACGATTGCCCCGATTACCGGTATCCACCCAATCATCATCATGGGGGTGAGATTGTAGAAGACCGATTTCTCGGTTGGCCAGATGCCTTTTCTTCCGCCGACGATGTACACCCATAAATGGAGCCAGAAACCGAATATTACCGCAGATATCAGGGTAAATACCAGTATTACAAAAGCCCAGGAAAGAATGAGGAGCGGTTCGAGGAGAGGATCCTGGGGTGTCCCAATGAAAGGATGAGTGAAAACATTTGCCACGGTCATGATGGTGGCCATAATGGAGTAGAAAACGGCAATGATCATGAAATATTTGATAGTCTCACCCGGTTCTTCTGCCCGGACCTTCTGGAAAGATTCTCGGGGATTGAAAAGGAATCCCTTGATTTTTTCGATGAAGGATAATGTCATACCTGTACCGTATGACTATTTCCGATTAATATTTTCCGAATTTTCTCTCTTCTTCAATTCAATCTGCCCCTGATGTATGAAGAATGCGCGAGTAATTTTCTCTATAGAGGTATTGGAGAGACTACCAGTATTCCGGGCTAAAATGGGTGAGAATTCGACCGGATCAATGGGAACGGCCGTATTCTCCGGCCAGTACCGCTGCCCGTTGCAGGGCAGCAATAGTATCAATTCCCTTTTGGTCAATTTTATCTGCGCGAATAAAGGCCATGAAATTCTTGAGTGCTCTCAAATCAATCATTTCACGGGACGCTTCACAGATCTGTTCATATGTCCTGTCGGGAAAGTAAATCGATCCGGCCTGCTCAAGAAGGATCGCCGCATCCTCTTTCCCTAGAATGCCTTCTTCCACCGCCCGGCGAACTGTAAACCTGATATTGATCAGGGGTTCGGAAAGCGGTATAAAACTTTCCGGATCAAAAACAAGGGCTACTTCGTCGTCTGAGACGAGTTCGCCGTCCCTGTACATCCGGTAGATCTCGCCCACACCCTCCATTCCAAGGGTATCAAGTTCGGCCGCCCGAAGCGCCCCCATGCTGGAAGCCCCAATGACGATGGTTCCCATCTTCATAGCCTCCAGGATCTCCCTGTGCCCGACCGAACAATCCTGGAAAAAGACTCCGTCGATGAGGACGATGATCCTGGCCCCCTGGGATGCGGCATCCAGAATATCGCCCCTGGCCGCCGGCGGCCTGTAGTCTGCAGCAAGAATTTCCAGAGCCTTTTCTCTATCCAGGCTGGGCCCGAGAAAGACGACGATTTCTGGCATCACGGCATCTCCGACCGATTCTTTCCTGGTCCATGGCATATGCCTCCAACCCTGGCACGATCACGCGTACTACGGGCACCCCTATCTCGGGGCGGGTAAGATCCACCACGATTACCCGCTCAAGTCCTGAGCGTTTCAGGGTCTCCATGGAAAACAGAATATCTTTCAGGAAGTCATCGGAATCATAGGAAGAAATATCTGTAAATCTCATCTCCGATGAGGCCTCGAACCAGTAGCGGTTCATTCTCCTGGTCCGTTCGTACCCCATCTTTTTCCGGAGATCGGCCACAGTGGTATCTTCCCTGGCACCCTGGAACTGGGTGAGACGGCTCTGGGCCACCTCGGTCAG
>DATKYO010000057.1:0-28963 GCA_035528475.1 Methanoregulaceae archaeon
GCCAGCGGTATTTCATGACCACCGTCTCCAGGCTCCATAACTTTGACGGCTCATATGTCGAGCCTACGACCGTCTATTATATTGAATACACTGATACGGTCACCCAGGCGCCATATCCTGTGGTTGTCGGTGCCCAGCAGATGGAGGTTTCTCAGGCCAGGGCTCTTGCTGATCAATACAATCAGCAGGCACAACCGGGATACTATGCAGATGTGGTTAGTAATGTCATACTGCTGCCGCTCGACACTGTCCCGGCGCTGAAACATTACAGGCTGGTCCATGAGTCGCCAAGAAATGTATTCTCACAATCGCCACCTGATGTCAAGTACGTCAAGGTCTTCGAATATGTTCCGGGTGCACGGATTATGGGAGATGGGGTTATCGAATTGAACCTGGAATCAAACACCGGAAGACGCTTTACCTACCGGCAGGCAAGCGCAAATGGGGAATTCATTGTTCCCTATTCAACCAGCGGCAGTCAATATGATGTGAAAGCCCTCGGGAAATACCGTATTGCCGGGACAGGCCTGGAGTTTGAAGTTCCCGAAGAGGCGATCCTCCAGGGGAGTCGGATCAACTGAATATGAGGTATAAGTGTTCGGCCATATTTGGAGATCAATTTACCAGGCATTCGATGGACCTGCACAAGGAGAGCAGCAACCGGCTTTTACTGGCTGCCTCCAGCCTGCCCGCTGAGGTGATACGGAGGGATCCGGCTCCGGCGGAGATCAGAGATTTAGAGAGGGTCCATAATCCACGGCATATCCAGATGATCCGGAGGCTCTGCTCATATGGCGGACGCCGGTATATTGACATGGATACCTATGTGACCGAAGATTCCTTTGATGTGGCACTTCTGGCTGTGGGATCTGCTATGAAAGCAGCTGAGCTTGCTCTTCAGGGTGAGAATTCATTTGCCCTTATCCGGCCTCCAGGGCATCATGCCGAACCTGACAAGGCCATGGGTTATTGCCTATTCAATAATGTGGGAATCGCTGCTGCCAATGCCCTGCAGCAGGTGGACAGGGTGGCCGTCATCGACTGGGATCTGCACCATGGGAATGGTACCCAGAAGATTTTCTATCCCAGTGACAGGGTTCTATTTTGCTCAATCCACCAGAGCAACCTTTTTCCCAGGAGTGGATGGGTGGATGAAGTAGGGACAGGCCGGGGAAAAGGATTCACGCTCAATGCACCGATCAGAAAGGGCTCGACTATTGAAGATTACTCATACATTTTTCAAGAGGTGTTCCAGGAAGCGATCCATCATTTCCAGCCGGACTTGGTAATTGTATCGGCCGGCCAGGACGCGCTGACAGACGATCCGGTTGAAGGAATGCGGCTTTGCCCAACGGATTTCGGAATTCTCACAAGGATGGTGATGGAAATGGTCAATCAGCCCATCGCACTGGTTCTGGAAGGGGGCTATGGTCCATCGCTAGGACTTGCGGTCCGGGAGATATTTCTGGCACTCATGGGTGAAAACTACAGGTTCCCGGAGGGGAACCCCCGGGAGAGCACACGCAAAGTGGCAGGCCAATTACGAAAATTTATGATTTAAATTCTTCTTCCCTAAAATTGCACTAAAATTTTCGAACTCTCTCTTTATTCACGTGAGATACTTCAAGGCCGGGAATTACTACCCGTACTGCAGGTACCGCAGTGACCGTCAAATCACATACACAGATTCTTTCCACGTGGGGACGGAGTTCATCCATTACGACACGGATATCCTGATCGATAGAGGAAGTACTCATATCCGTCAATTCGTTGAGGCTTATTTCGTTGCGCTCCGCGAACCAATCTTTATTGATCCGTTTAATTCTCTCATACCCTGCCTTTTGCAGGATCATCTCTCTTTCCGGATGAAACTCACCTTTATATATGTGAGCGGCCCTGTTCCGCGCGACTTCGGTGAGGGCCTGGAGGCATGCGGTTTCCGGGTTTGTATGGCTTGCCGCCCCCACTACAAGCAAACTGGGATCCTTTGTCACAGTGTCATCTGCGGCGGCTGCAATTGTGGGAATGCCGGTTCTCCCTTCGAGGAGCCACAGATGGATATCGATCCCGGCTTTCTCGAAGATGTCCAGTAGTGTGCCGGCAGGACCCTGGCGATCGACAACAAGGCGAGTGCCCATTGATCTTTCACGATCAGCACAGCTCAGGGCATCTTTTTCTAAAACCTCAAGCATCCCATAGAGAATAGCCTCTTCAGTCACATTTCCACTGGCCATGCCTGTCGTATCACTCTTGAATAGTGGACGAGCCATCCCGCCAGGGGGATATGGATGGAAAACGGCATTACTTGGCACCAGGACCTCCTCATCGTAGAGGATATCATGTCCGGGAGTCCAGTGGATTTTCTCATTCTCCTCAATCTTCCGGGAAGGGATTAGTTCTTCAGGATCAACTGCCTTGAAGGGGCCCAATTCCTCGAAACTGGCTAAATCCCTCCTTTGCCCATGATATTCCCCGGAAAATTTCTCTATTGCCTCCATCATGGCAGAAGCCCTGGCTTCTTCAGGATTCCTGCCCTTTCCGGGGTGAAACCTGAAACCTCCCGGGGGCGCCGTGGTTCGGTATGCAGCAAAACAGGGGATCCCCAGCCGGTCTATGCTGGTTATTTCTGCCAGTTCCGAAACCCCAATGGTATCCATGAGTGGCTCCGCAAATTCCTGCGTCTCTTTTGGAAGGCATACCCTGTGGGTTCCGTTAAAATAATGCTTCTTTACCTCCCGAATGATGATATTCATCAGTAGCACTGGGTCTGGAAATATGTTTATAGTTTCCGGGATATCCCCCTATGTATGCATGCGGAGGAAGCCCAACCTGGAGTGCGGGCCCGCTATCCAAGGACCGGCACTACCGGGGTTATTGTGAAACTGGAAAAGATGCAGGGAGAATTATTTGCCGAAATTGATTCCACAAATCTCTTCTACAGGGTTGATCAGCTGATCAAAGCTGATAAAGGACCAAAAAAAGGCGAGAAGAAGACAGAGAGGGATCTTGGGGTAATTAAAAAAGAAAGGGAAGCGTTTTCCGGAATGGAATTCCAGGAGGCTATTGCCCATACAGATCAGAGTTGTGAGGGGGGAGGTTAGTCGCTGACCGGGATTGTGGTCAGTTTGACTGATTGCACCCCTTTCTGGGACATAAGTCTTTCAGCAAGAGTTTTTAGTTGCGATCCGTCCCCTCTCACCAGAATAACCTCCAGACACCTGTCATGTGTCACGTGGGAGTGGAGGGATGCATTAATTATGCTCATGAATTCATGCTGTATATCTGTCAGTGTGGTGAGCAGACCCCGCTGGTCATGATCATAGATCATGGTAATTACCCCGTGTCTCTCTCCTTTCACGTCAGACATCCATTTGTAATATGTGATATAACTCCGTATTGCATCTCTGATTCCTTCGGATCGGGAAGAATATCCTCGATAATTGATAATTTCATCAAACTTATCCAGAAGGTTTTTTGGAAGTGATATCCCAATCCGGGAGAGTTCGGTATCCATTGTCATATCAGGGAACCTCAATTTGTTATCTCTTCATACCACATTTTTAATGTTTCGAAAAAAATGAGTAAAAACGTGTTACTTATTAAGATTGACCCGCCAGATCACCAAGAGCGTATGAAGAGTTCAATTTGGGCTTTCTCGGCCCGCCCGATTTAATTTTCAGTATTGATGGGAAAAAAAGAGAGAAATATTGAAATTCTTACTCCCTGAATGTATAAGTATCATTATTCTATATTTATTAAGGAGGTTAGATCGCTTTTGCGTGATGTTACAATTCCAAGCGTCAATATCGGGGTCGTGGGGCATGTGGACCACGGCAAGACCACACTGGTATATGATCTGACGAGTAATTGGACTGACAGACATAGTGAGGAGATAAAACGAGGTATTTCTATTCGCCTGGGCTATGCTGATGCCACATTCTATAAGTGTGAGAAATGTGAAGGTTCAGATGCCTTTTCGGCAAAAACAGTCTGCCCTGTTTGCGGCGGAAAGGCTGTTCCTTTTCGCTCGGTCTCTTTTGTTGATGCACCAGGCCATGAAACGCTAATGGCCACCATGCTTTCCGGTTCAGCGCTCATGGACGGGGCAATGCTGGTTATCGCCGCAAACGAGGAGTGCCCTCAGCCCCAGACCAAAGAGCATCTTATGGCTCTGGAGCTGGTTGGGATCAAAAAGATTGTGATAGTGCAGAATAAAATTGACGTGGTCACCCAGAAAGACGCGCTGCGTCACTATGAGCAGATCAAGAAATTTGTAAAAGGGACGATTGCCGAAAATGCTCCCATTATTCCGGTTTCGGCACAGAAAGATATCAATATGGGAGCTCTTATTGAATCCCTGGATTCGACTATCCCCGATATAGAGAGGGATCCCGAAGCGGCACCAATGATGCTCGTCGCCCGTTCTTTTGATATCAATAGACCTGGATCCAGCTGGCGCGATGTGAAGGGCGGAGTCATTGGAGGATCCCTTATCAGGGGAGTATTAAAAGAAGGCGAGGATATTGAGATCCGACCAGGAAGACAGGTCCAGGTAGAAAACCGAATCAGATGGGAGCCTATCCAGACCAAGATTACGACCGTCAACGCCGGTTCAAAAAAGGTTTCGGAAGCCAGTTCTGGAGGTCTCATCGGGCTTGGGACAAAACTTGATCCCGCGCTCACCAAGAGTGATGCACTGGCAGGCCAGGTAGCAGGTCATGTGGGCGCACTTCCCCCTGTTCGGGACAAGTTGAAATTCCAGGTCACTCTTATGGAGCGCGTGGTCGGATCGAGCAGTGAACTGGTTATAGATCCATTGAAACATAATGAACCATTGATGCTTTCGGTGGGGACTGCGGTAACTGTGGGGGTTGTGAGCAGTACAAAAAAGGAGCTGTCTGAAGTTACCTTGAAGAGGCCTGTATGTGTGGAAGTAGGGGCCAGAATTGCAATCAGCAGGCAACTGGGGGCCAGATGGCGTCTGATCGGCATGGGAGTGCTGACCGAATAACGGTTCTTTTTGATGCGAACGCCCTGATGGTCCAATTCCAGTTCAGGATAGACATCTTTGAAGAACTGAGAAACCTTATCGGTCTGTATGACCCATTGATTTTAGCTGACGTGATTATAGAATTGCACGGGCTGGCCAGGGGGCAGGGGCGACATGGCAGTGCTGCCAGATCGGCACTCATCCTGGCAGAGAAGTGCACCAAAGTTGAGAGTGAATTGAAGGATGGCAGGGTCGATGAGAAAATTGTGGACTATGCACAGCGTCACGGGTGTATGGTGATCACAAATGATCGGAGTCTTCGAAATACCCTGCTTTCATATAATATTCCGGTAATATCATTAAAACAACGGAAAAAACTGGACATTGTGAGGAGATAGGTGGGTTCATGTATTACAGGATGAAGCTGGCAGACAAGGTGAGGGTTCCGCCGAACCGGCTGGGTGAAGAATTAACTTCGGTTATCCTGGACGTCCTCCAGGAGCACCTGGAAGGGAGTATTGACAAGGAAATCGGGATATTCATCGCCGTAACTAAGGTGCTTGATGTCGGGGAAGGGGAGATCGTGCCGGGTGACGGCGCGGTATACTATGACGTGGACTTTGAAGCTGTGGTGCTGCGACTGTCCCTGCAGGAGGTACTCGAGGGACTGGTAGTAGAGACTACGAGTTTCGGCGTATTCGTGAGTCTCGGCCCCATCGATGCCATGCTGCATGTAAGCCAGATATCTGATGAATATATCAATTATGATGAGAAAAACTCCCGTCTTATCTGCCAGGAATCCAAGCGTTTTATCGGGGTTGGTGAAAGCATCCGGGCGAGGGTTGTAACTCTCTCCCTCAATGAACGTGAGCCCCGTGATAGCAAGATCGGCCTTACTATGCGCCAGTCCGGGCTTGGTAACTGTCGTTGGCTTGAAGAGGATATGAATAAAGAAAGAGAGAAAGAAAAGGGAGAACATGGCAGCCGCTAAAAAGAAACTGGTCACGGTATGCCGTGACTGTCACCGGGTTGTTGAGGGCGAGAGCTGCGTGATCTGCGGCACTTCAAACCTGAGTACGGACTGGGCAGGGTATCTGGTTATTATCGATCCTGAACATTCGGACGTAGCTAAGAAAATGAATATCACACTCCCTGGAAGATACGCACTGAAGGTTCGTTGATGCTGGTTCTTCCGGAGGATAAACGACATTATTTTAAAACGCCTTTTGGCAGACTTTTCCCTGATATTATCGATGTCATTCCCCATATCCGGGGATGTACTGTGTATACTGTGGGGGACGTCGTGACATATCATATCATCCAGAACGGCATTGTTCCCGATCTCGCTGTCATCGATGGCCATACGATGCGCGAACCCTGCAATCGTTCGCCTGCAGTTTTTACAAGGCGCATTAATGCACATAACCCTCCGGGGAGCCTGACCGATGAAATGATAGATGCACTCAATGAAGCGGTGAAAATTCCCCCTGTCCTCCTCCTGGTGGAAGGAGAAGAAGACCTGGCGGTTATCCCCCTTGTCCTTTGCGCTCCTCCCGGAACAGTCATCCTTTATGGTCAGCCCGGAGAAGGAGTGGTGGTCTGCAGGGTTGATGATCAGGCCAGAAAAAAAGCGGAAGAAATGCTCTCATATTTTGTCTCATTTGAAGAAAAATAACGAATTTCAATAGTAATTTCATGGAGACAAAAGCAGGATGCGACAATCGGTTTTCTGACAGGGAGCTAGTATATAAATAATTTCAATGCGTATAATTGGAGGATATCGATGGAATTTGAGGTCACCAGGGATATAAGAAATGAACTTCTTGGGAGGAGAGAAGTAGATTATTGCCTCCGTTTTGACGGCCCTACCCCTTCCAGGATGCAGGTTATCGGAAAACTTGCAGCCCAATTCAATGTGAACGAGAAGCAGATGGTACTGGACTCCATGAAGACCAGTTTTGGTATGACTGAGCTGCGGGGATCTGCACGTATTTACGAGAGTGAGGAGGACAAGGTCAAAATAGAGCGGGCCTACCTGACCGCCAGAGGTCAGCCGAAAAAGAAGGAAGAGGAAGCATAATGGCTGGACAAAAGGCGCAGGGAACCTCATCAAAGAGATCTTCTTATTACAAGGTTGAGGGGGATAAAGTGGTATTTGCAAAGAAGTTTTGTCCCCGGTGCGGTCCCGGCGTGATCATGGCTGATCATGAGGATCGTGTCGCGTGTGGAAAGTGTGGGTATACTGAATTTAAGAAATAAGTGGAATGCCTGTTTTTGGGCAGATTTTAGGGATTGAGGGAACAGCCTGGAACCTCAGTGCCGCTGTTTTTAACAAAGATCTTATATCGCTTAATTCAAAGCCATATAAGCCTCCACATGGAGGTATTCACCCCAGGGAAGCCGCGCAGCACCATGCGTCGGAAATGAAATCCGTAATCTCCGGAGTGCTTACCTGCCCGTCATGTATTGATGGAATTGCATTCTCTCAAGGGCCTGGGCTGGGCCCCTGTCTGCGAACTGTGGCTACTGCTGCACGTTCCCTTTCCATAAGCCTTGACGTTCCACTTGTAGGAGTAAACCATTGTGTTGCTCATATTGAGATTGGCCGTTGGGCAACCGGGTGCGATGATCCTGTGGTGCTCTATGTAAGTGGTGCTAACACGCAGGTGATCGGGTACCTGAATCGGAGATACCGTATTTTTGGCGAAACCCTGGATATCGGACTGGGAAACGCCCTGGATAAATTTGCCCGCAGCAGGGGCCTGCCCCATCCCGGCGGGCCGGCAATTGAGGAATTGTCACGAAAAGGGAGTTATATCGATCTTCCCTACACTGTGAAAGGAATGGATCTGGCCTTTTCGGGACTGGTCAGTGCCGCCCGTGAAAGTCGGGCTCCAATGGAAGATATATGCTTCAGCCTGCAGGAAACCGCGTTTGCCATGTGCGTAGAGGTGACCGAGCGTGCCCTGGCTCATGCCGGAAAGGAGGAGGTCCTGCTGGTGGGAGGAGTGGGAGCAAACTCCCGTCTTCAGGAGATGATGAGATCCATGTGTGAGGCAAGGGGTGCCGGGTTCTATGTTCCGGAAATGAAGTATCTTGGGGACAATGGGGCTATGATTGCGTATACCGGAAAGATCATGCTTGAGAGCGGCTATTCCCTGGACCTGGATCAGATTCAGGTGAATCCCTCCTACCGATCAGATCAGGTGGAAGTGAGCTGGAGAGATGATTGCAGGGTAAATCTTCAACAGGTGACAGTATCACTGGATGCGATGGAACAGGCCAGAGGGGCGGAAGCATCAGTAACACTCGGGAAGGATGACGCAGTCAAGAGGAGGACCAGGAAGGAGTACCGTCAGCCAGATCTCGATAGAAGGCTTATTTTGGAGAGAACCCGTGCTGAAGCCAGGCTGATTTCCACTGCACGAAAAGCAGGTGTTCCCACACCCATACTCCGTGATATTACGGGGGATACTATCATGATGGAACGGATCAGGGGTAAGTTGTTAAAGGAGACCCTTGAACCTTTCAATCTGGCCGAAGCGGGACGCACTGTGGGAAGGCTTCACAGGGCAGGTATAGTGCACGGTGATCTTACTACGGGCAATATCGTGATACGGGAGGGAATGTGCGTGCTCATCGATTTTGGGCTGGCACAGATCTCATCCGAACTGGAAGCCCGTGGTGTAGATCTGCACGTCCTTTTTCATACACTCGAAAGTACTACCGATCAATACAGGGAATTACAGGATGCGTTCAGTTCCGGGTATGCTGAAATATTTGAAGGTGCGCCGGAGGTCCTTGCAAGAGAGCGCGAGATTGAGAAGAGGGGTAGATACCTGTGAAACTCATGGTCGTTACCAGCAATCCGGACAAGGCAGAGGAGATTGGTCTATATCTCAAAGAGTACCTGGAAGTAGAGCACATTGCAATGGAAATTCCCGAGTACCGTGATGATGATGTGGCAGAGATCGCGAAAAAGAAGGGTGAGTATGCGTATCAGGTTATTCAAAAACCATTGATTGTTGATGATACCGCATTTTGTATCGACACTCTGCATGGATTTCCGGGCCCTTATGCTGCGTATGTACAAAAGACCCTCGGGAATGCGGGAATTCTGAAATTAATGGAGAACCAAAAGGACAGGAATGCCTATTTTGAAACCGCAATCGCCTTCGTAAACAGTAAGGGTATCCGGGTTTTCCGGGGGCGCATCGAGGGGATTATTGTTCCGGAAAGAGGAAGCCTGGGCTTTGGCTATGATCCGATCTTCGAGTGGGAAGGCCGTACACTGGCTGAACTTTCCACAGAGGAGAAGAGTTGGATCTCACACCGGGCGCGGGCACTTGCAGCATTTAAAAAATGGCTTAAAGAGGGGGGTATCGATTCCTTTGCTATATGAATATACCAAACCGTTAAGTCGGAGAATAACGTTGTATATAAGACTAGAAAGTGGTGCATAGAGATGGCAAGATTTCCTGAAGCAGAAGCAAGAATATTAAACGTCAAGATATGCATGAAATGCAATGCCCGAAATGCGATTCGTGCAACGCGCTGCCGCAAATGCGGATACAAGAACCTCCGCCCGAAAAATAAAGAGAGAAAGGCCTGATTTTCAGGCGCTATAAAAAGTCACTCTTTTTCCCCTCTGGCTGTATTCCCCTTTGAAGGTTTCTATATTCCGCTTATACCCGATTCTGTCCACGAATCCAAGCTCGCGCAGTCGTTCCCGGACCCGCATCACATCCGCCTCATCACGCCAGTCCGGGGTATACACATAAATTACCTTCGTATTGTCTCTTGAATCAGGATTGGGCTTTGAAGTGCTCACTTTTGTGGAAATCCCAAGTTCCCTTTTGCAGGTGGCATCCCTGACTTTTATCCAGGCTTCATCAGCATCTTCGGGCGGAAGAAAGATTAGCCATTTTCCGGCCAGTTCGTCCTCGATTGCATCAGGCTGGACATCCGGTGCATCCTGCACAACCCAGTACATCTGGGTGGTCTTGCTTGGGATCACTCCCTCGCCTTCGCGGATCAGATCGTAGATGGCATCTGCCGAAGCGAACCGCTGAAGAAGCGCCTCACCGAGTTGAGGGTATTTGGCCGAAAATTTATCGAATATTGCTAAAAATCTCTCTTTAAAATCTACTTCTTCCTCGACGAGGTCAAAGAGATAAAAACCCTGATCGCTCAGTTCGATATTAAGCATATGTTCAAAGAGCCCATATGCCACATCAGCCAGGGCATCTGGGTTGACATCATTCATTGTATTAGGATATAAAGGAACTTGGGGAAAAAAAGGTTATCATTGGCCTTCAGGCCTTCAGTTTTTCAACCACCAGTGACGCAGCAAATTCCCCGGAAAGAAGCATACCTCCGAAGACCGGACCCATCCTGTATTCACCTGAAACTGCATTGGCAGCCATTCCGGTAACAATCAGGCCGGGAAAAACCTCCTGCGTGTGCGTGATAATCTGCGATTCCGCCCGTTCCGCCCACATGCAACCTTCACCTTTTACCACCAGTCCCTTTCCTTTCCGCTCCACTAACTTCGCCACAACTGCATCATGTCCAGTTGCATCAATGGTATATCGGCACCCGATGGTAAGCGGGTCAACATGGAGCCCAGCCATCTCGACAGGCGTCCAGTTGATGACAAGGCCACTGATTCGGCCGTCACCTTTCATCATCACATCTTCCACGGTGGTGAGGTTGAAGAACTCAGCTCCTCCCCTGCATGCTGCAGAGGTAAGACGGGCGACTGCCTCAACGGAGCTGGCCACAAAATAGCCTTTCTCGAACTGTGTGCAGGGGATTTCGAACCTGTCAAGCAGTCGCTTTGCCGCTTCCTGGACCACGATGCGGGGAAACATCATTCCCCCACCCCACATGCCGCCTCCGACGGAGAGTTTCTTCTCTATGACACCTACTTTTAGTCCCGCTTCACCCAGTATGGCTGCTGCGGTAAGGCCTGATGGTCCTGCACCCACAACCGCTACATCCAGATCGGCGTATTCGAGAAGTATGTTCATCTGGGACGCGACGATGGCTCTGGTAATGGTGATTTCGTTCAGTTCCATCTGCTTCATTACAGGTTATTTTTGGTGTGTGCGATAATAATAGCGATCGATTATCTTCGGCGCATGAGAAAGTGGGCAGTTGCCGGGGTTCGCATCAACGGGACAAAGCAGAGGGATCAAGCGGCGCTCCGAATGTAAAAAACCCAGTTAAAAGGATTTATTTCCGATTTTAATTCTGTTATTATGTAATTTTGGGGAATGTTTATGAAGTGATCCCAATATACATTCAGGTATGAAATGGAAGCGTGATTTCGGGCTCACAATGAGAGTCTGGCTTACACTATTCCTGTTGTTCCTGGTCTACCTGGTCTTCCTTTCCGTGCTTTACTGGCTCGGAATAGGCTTGCCCTTCATCATTGTGCTGGTATTTCTTATGGCATTCGTCCAGTACTTCTTCTCTGACAGGCTGGTCCTGTGGAGTACGCGCTCAAGGGTAATCGCCGATGATGAATATCCCGAGCTGCACCAGATGGTCGGGAAGCTGGCAGCAGAAGCGGAGATACCCAAGCCGAGGGTGGCTATCATGCAGACACCGGTGCCGAATGCCTTTGCGACCGGAAGAAGTCCGAAGCATGCAGTGGTGGCGGTGACTGACTCCATAATGAGGCTGCTCACCCCGAAAGAGCTGGAAGCGGTCCTGGCCCATGAGCTCTCCCATGTAAAGAACAGGGATGTACTCACGCTGACGATCGCCAGTTTTGTGGCAATGATCGCGGCGATTATTATGAACAATTTCCTGTTCGCAAGTCTTTTCTCCAGAAGGGGCAGCGGGGACAATCCCTGGATTATCGCAGGTATTGTGGCCATTGTAGTCTACTTCGTGGCTCAGCTCCTGATAATGGCCCTGTCCAGGTACCGTGAGTTTGCCGCCGACCGTGGGAGTGCCTATCTCACGGGAAGGCCAAGGGAGCTGATTTCAGCACTGGAAAAGATCAGCGGCCGGATGACCCAGGTTCCTAAAAAGCAAAAACAGATGGTAGAAAGTGCAAATGCCTTCTTTATCATCCCTGCCCTTTCCGGGAGAACCCTGATGGAGCTCTTCTCCACCCATCCTCCGCTTGAGAAGAGGATTGCCAACCTGGAAAAAGTGGAGATGGAACTCTCGGGCGAGACGGGGTATTGAAAGGATCTTTTGCGACACTTTTTTTCACTTTCCTAAAAATAGGCCGTTGGAGGTTTCTCCGGAAAGATATAGGGACAAGCTATCGCCCGATCCGGGCAAAGAACAAAAGTAATAATACAAATCATTGCTACATGTTAAAGGCACATTGCATCGATGGTCTAGTGGCATGACTTAGGCCTTCCAAGCCTATAGCCCGGGTTCAATTCCCGGTCGATGCATTAGGGGCTCGTGGTCTAGCTGGCATGACGTCGCCTTCACACGGCGGAGGTCCTGAGTTCGAATCTCAGCGAGCCCATCGTTTTTGTGAAGGTGTTTCTTTTCAATCGCATTGACGTTTCTTCCATTCCAGTCACTGCTTCAGGGCCTGGTGCAGAATGTACTTTTAACTCCAGCAGTGAATGTTAGAATAGATGGTATTTCGTTGCGTGAAAAACATGGGAGGCGAATTTATACTCATGGATACGACCCCTGAACAGGTAAACGAGTATGTGAGAAAGCATTGCCGCGAATACTATGAAATCCCTCCGGATGTCGTGATATTCAGGGATACCCGGATTATACTGGAATCTCCAATGCTTGTCGGCTTTAAAGTAAAAAAGGGCAAGATACTTGTGCCATTCACGAAACGGTGTATGGGATCATTTCTTGTTGAGATCGATGCGGCTGAAGAGGACTTTGAATTTTTCCGTAACTGGTCAGAAGAAAAACAGAACTCCGATTAAAGTTACTGGGAAAAAAGAGAGTCTAGTAATTTTCGCACCAGACTTCGAAATAACTTTGCGGATGTGCACAGACCGGACATTCGACCGGGGCCTGGGCATTTTCTTCAACATGGCCGCAATTCCTGCATTTCCATTTTATCGTGGACCCTTTTTTAAACACAGTGCCCTGCTCGATACTTTCCAGCAGTTTCTTATACCGTCGTTCGTGGTGAGCCTCGACTTCTGCCACCCGGCTGAAGGTGTTAGCGATAGCCGGAAAACCCTCCTCGGCAGCTGTTTTGCTAAAATCGGGATAGAGGGTTCCCCATTCGAGCCGTTCACCATCTGCCGCAGCTTTCAGATTCTGTGCCGTCGTCCCGATGATACCTGCCGGATAGGATGCCACAATCTCTGTCTCTCCACCTTCGAGATATTTGAAGAAGAGCTGGGCATGCTCTTTCTCGTTATCCGAGGTTTCCTGGAATATTGATGAGATCTGTTCGTATCCCTCTTTCTTTGCCACGCTGGCGAAGAACGAGTACCTGGTCCGTGCCTGCGATTCACCAGCAAATACTGCCAGGAGATTCTTTTCGGTTTTGCTGCCTTTCAAATCCATGTATTTTACACCTCCAGTTTCAGAGATTAATACCTATCGTAAGTGTACCAATTACATATCCATTGCGATTCCTTTCGGATTCGGCCTGTACCTGGAAAAGGATTAAATAGACAAATCTTTGAATAAGGGATTATATGTTAAACAAAGACGTAGCAAAGGCGAAAGGCTTTCTTCTGGCTCCCACCAAGACGTTCCAGGAAAGCCGGGCAGAATCGCTGTCCGATGCCTTCAGGTATTATGTTGTCCTCCTCATCATCTTTTCCGTGCTTTACGCCATCGTATCTGCATCCGTAGGAATGGCAATGTTTACGGACTCACTCAACCAGTTGACCGCTACCGGGATGCTTGGTACATCTCTGGCAGAATTGCTGGAGAATTTCAGTGGATTTATCGTGGCCCTGGAGATCTTCTTTGTCTATCTCTTCTTCCTGCTTATGCTGATCGGGGTATTTTTAAAGGGATTCATCCTCCACGTCTTCGTCCTCCTTTTCGGAGGTGAGAAAGGACTGGGACAGTCCATCAAGACAGCGATGTATGCATTAACTCCGTGGCTTATACTGGGATGGATTCCTTATATCTCTATTATTGGGGGAATATGGACGGTTATTCTCTTTATACTGGGTATAAAAGAGATGCAGGAGGTTACACTTGGAAAGGCCGTTCTTGTAATTCTGGTTCCCATTGTCCTGATCATGATACTATTCATCATGGGAGCTGTAGTGATAGGGGCGCTGATGGTAGGAATAATGGAAATGATTCCCATTGTTACCTGAATCCTTTTTTCTCTGACATAGGAAATCCAGGAGAAAAGCAAATTATATATAAAGCCCCTTCAATGCCTTTTCCGGAACAAAGTTATGTCCTCTGTAAGTGTAAGTATAGAGTTCCTTCTTCTCGCAGTGACATCCATACTGGCTATCATGAACCCTGTCAGCACTTCAGCGGTATACTTCGTGCTTACAGAAGATGCAACACCCGAGGACAGGAAGCAGGTGATCGTCACTGCCATGAAGATCTCTCTTTTTGTTCTGATATTCTTCGCACTCACGGGGCAGATCATTTTTTCAATACTGGGATTGACAATTCCCGCGTTCAAAATAGCAGGCGGTATACTGTTGATCTTTGTTGCGTTCGGGATGCTTTATCCCCGTAATGTGGAATATGCGCCGGATGCACTGGAAAATATCGCAATCGTCCCACTGGCTTTTCCCCTCACATGCGGGGCCGGAACAATCACCACGGTTATTCTCCTGATATCCGAATCAAAAACACTTCTTGAGACTGTGTGGGTATATGCGGCAATTATCGTGGCAATTTTTACATCATATATTGCCATGACTTATGCATCATATATTTTCAGGTTTATTGGCGAACAGGAGATAAAAGTCATACCCAAGCTGATGGCAGTCTTTGTACTGGCAATAGCCATCCAGTTCATCATCAACGGGGTGGCAGAAGCGCTGCCTCAGATCCTTTCCCAGATTTGATCGGCAGGAATTCAGCCGGTCTGCAAGAAAATCTTCCTGGCGACTGATGAGATGCAGGACTTCAGGAAAAAGTCACGCATGGGGATGGAATTCGCCCTGTAATATTCAAAGAGGCGCTCACCCCAGTCAAGTGCCTCATCGGACCTGCAGACAAGGTCATATATTGAATCATAGGTGACGCCATCCCTGGTAAAAAGGCCAAAAGAGAGACATTTGTCTGTCACGGTCAGCCCCACCTTCACCGGGACTTTGGAAACCCGGAACTTCAGATTGGAAAAGTGTCTCAATTCCTTGGCCTGTTCAACGTAAGGGTCCTTGAGTAGTTCAAGGGCCAGTTCAGGTGTAATAATCAGTTCCACTTCTTTTCCTTCTAAAACGCGCTCGCGTAGAGTATCTGCGATATTGGCCCTTGCCCATGATGACACGCCATGGATGTGTTCGGCTTCGTTGAGAATATCATGATAGAAAAGAAAACCCTGGTTGAAATTGAGTGGAATATCGCATACCAGTTCTGCGCCAATCAGGTCGTCGATACGGTCCACGGCAAATTCGGGAACACTTTCCCAGGAATGAGTCTCAAAAAAGTCAACAAATTTTTCAATGGTCCTGATGGTTACAGCCATTTTCTGGATCTCTGCGATTATCACCTGCCCATCTATTGTAAGCGAATAATCATGATTTGAATATTCAATCAGTCCAATATCCTGAAGTGTGACATATGACGGGTGTTCACAGGGAAAATGCATGCTTGCGAGAATAGGTAATTGAAGAATCTGCGAAATAAGCTGATTATTTTGGCAGTAAAAGCGCCTTATGGACGAATACTCCAAATCAGGGTTTTTATGGCCTGGAATGATGAGTATATCTCTTTCCTGGTCTGGAATATGAGCCTGAATGGAATTGAGCATTTCCAATATTTTTACGGTGATAATGCTTCCCGAATAGCTCAGACGGTATGAATTACCTGTACGTTCAATAAGCCAGTCCTCGTTTAACCGTTCCAGTACAAGATTCAGATCTTCCGATACCGTATCCGCTGTATTCCTACTGCCGACCTCAAACGCCTTTTCTTCATAAAGGCAAAGAAGCATATCTATGACAGCATCGGAAAGAATGAATGATATAAAGCCCAATTCAGGATTTGATAAGTCAATTTTGGATGGCATCCTCTAATCCGGATATCTCTGCTCATCTTTTTTCGTATTGCATGGTATTAGTTATTACCATCTGAAGCATTATGTAAAATCCGCCACTTTGGAACATACTATGATGTGGTTTCACATTCGTTAGGATAATAACCCAGAAAACGAAAGTATTGCACAGTGTATGAAGGCTATGGCCGGCCATTTTCTCTGTATCATCATCTTGATTGCGGCAGTTCTTTCGATAGTAGTCACGCCTGTTTTTGCTGATACCTCCTCTGAAATTGCCCTTTCATGGGTACAGAAAGGTGACGATTATTTTCAGCGTGAAAAATTCAATGAATCCCTGGAGGCCTATGAAACCGCAGTCGCCTATGATCCATACAATACCCTCAGCTGGAATAAACTGGGCCTGGCTCGAATAGCCCTATCTGATTTTGACGGAGGGATAAGGGCATTCAAAAGATCAATCGCATTGGATCCGTTTTATTCTGCTCCCTGGAACAATTTGGGTGATGCTTTTTATCAGATTGGGGATTATCCGGCTGCAATTGAAGCATATAACGGCGCACTTGCTATTAATTCCAATGATCTCTATGCATTGGTCCATAAAGGGATTAATCTCCAGAAAATGGGGCAATCGGACCAGGCCGTCGGTGTATACGAAGATGTAATCCTGATTGCGGAAAGAGAAGTGAGAAAACACCCTAACGACGCCAAATTTGATGCTGGTCTCTGGACTAATAAAGGGCACGCGCTCTTCCAGCTGGGACGATATGACGAGGCATATGAATCCTATGAGATCGCATTGAAGATCAATCCCAAATATGACCCTGCATTGGAAGGAATGGAGCGTGTCGAGGCGGTTGTGATCGAGTTAAACGGCACTCTTGCAGAGGGCGATGAGAGATACACGGTTGTCGGGGATTCTGCTGAACCAACAAGCACACCATTTCATGGTATTGTCGGGACATTTTCAGCATTAATTGCAGCAGTACTGATGGTACGGGCGAAAAAAAAGAAAGGCGCCCCGCCATCATCATGATGAGGAAATGCTGGCGCTTTTTACAATATTGAGATGTCCACCAATGAGGGGGCCGCATGTTTGTTTTATCACCTGATGCTTACCGATGACCTCCACCTTTGCTGATCATTTATGATACGGCTCTCCCCTGCAGATTCGAAATGCACGATAAATCTGTTCCAGAAGAATAAGACGGGCCATCTGGTGTGTAAGGGTCATCCGCGAGAGTGAAAGGATGATATCTGCATCGTCACGTATACTTTCGGAGAGACCTGTGGCCCCCCCGATTATGAATGTAACCTGGTTCTCTCCGCCCAGTTCCAATGATGCCATCCTTGTGGCCAGATCCTGGCTGGTCCAGGATTTTCCCCGCATATCAAGAACGATTACGAACGAAGATTTGGGGATTAATGCACGTATTTTTTCGGCTTCCCGAAGTTTGAGTATTTCTGCTTCTTTTTCGGTCTGGATTCCTGCCAGTTTTTCTTCCTGGACTTCATGTATTTCCAGCCGGCAATACGTCCGAAGCCTTTTGAAATATTCGGCAATTCCCTCCCTGAGAAATCCCTCTTTTATCTTCCCTACAGCGATTATCCTTATCTGCATTGTTCATCAAGTCATCAGCACCGTTCTATATATGCCCAGTGTTCGGAGAATGAGAGATAATTGAGATGATTGAATACTTTCACTCCACACGGCCGCCCTTTATGGGGGTACTTGGTCAGGTATAGTATGAGGAGGTGGGATGGAACTGCCCGGCTGCCGGGAACCGGAACCCTCCCCTCTGCAGCCCAAAAACCTTGATGGAGAAACCTTGAATACCCCCCCTTTTCTGGGGTTTCTCTGTTTTTATTAATCTTCTGAAAAAACGATTTTCATGAAAACGGGGTAAAATTTTATATTTTAGCTACTTTATAAGTGCCCCCGCTATTGCACCGCCCACGAAGCCCAGTATGGCGAAATATAGCGTGGCGACGACAAGTATTAGAGAGACGCCAAGAGCAGAAATGAACCCCGGTATGCCGAGAAAGAGACTTCCCCCAAAAATCAGCACGATCGAGATGATGATTGCCCCAAAAAGACCACTTACGAATCCGGCTATTGCACCGCCCCATACACCCCCCTTTGCGATGATGCCTGCAATAAATCCTCCAATAATCGGGCCCAATACAGGGAGGGAATTTAGGAGAACCATCACGATGAACCCCACCACAACCCCCAGCCAGAGTGAACCGCTCTTTGCTGCCATAAAAATATATTGGCTTCCGGGTGATAAATATAATTTTGCGTCACGAGATAAGTGGATTGGAGTGGAAATAGCCGATCAAGGCGAAATTATAGATATATATTTTAAGATAAGGCCCTAACACAAAAATATGGCCCTTCGATCGATAAATCTTCCCGGAATTGGTACTAAATATGAACTGGAAACTGAAAAAAAAGATATAGTTGCCGTATTTTTTCTAAAAAACGGGAATATACAGATGTACACTCTCCAGCATGACTGCCAGACCCCGAGTGTAGCAGAACTATCGTCCAGCGAAGCAAGGAGGTTGGGAACCATCCTCACCGGGGCAATCATGGAAGCGGATAAAGAGAGTGTTGAGATCGCATTTTCAGCGCTCTCTGATCTTCGGATCAGTGTACATACATATATGATCGGGAAATCTATGGCCGGAAAAAGCCTGGAAGATCTTCAGATCAGGGCCAAAACGGGCGTAACCATCATTGCCGTCTCCAGGGGTGACAAGAATGTCATTAACCCACCCCCATCTTTTGTGTTCCAGGAAGGGGATACTGTTGTGGCGATAGGCGAGACGGATCAGCTGAAAATGTTCGAGAGTGAGATTATGGTGGATTGATGGAAGGAATTGTCCTCGCATTATTCGTCTGCCTGATACTCGCGCTTTTCACAAAACGCTTTTCGCTCCCTTCAATCCCTTTTTACATTATTGCGGGGCTTCTCCTTGGCCAGAGCGGGCTCCAACTGGTCGCAGCAGACGAGATTTCAAGATTTCTCACTCATCTGGGTCTGCTCTTTCTGTTGTTCTTTATAGGACTTGAGATCAAGCCTGACCGGATCTGGCATAACCAGTCCGCGATCATTTCCAGCGGCCTTATTGATCTCAATATCAATGCTCTTATCGGCTTTATCATCGCGTATGCAATGGGTTTTTCCTTATTTGACGCAATGGTCGTTGCTATGGCATTTTATATAAGCAGTACCGCCATGGCAGTCACTTCATTGATAGAAAACAAAAAACTGCTTTTGCGTGAGTCGGAAACAGTGGTCTGGCTGATGATCTTTGAGGATATTGCGCTTATTGTATTTCTTGCACTCTTGGGAAGTTCAAAAGAGCATCCCTTATTAATTATCGCTAAAATCTGCCTGGTTCTGGGGGTTATCCTTGCTATTACACATTTCGGAAAAAAATATATTATTTCTGTCCTTAAAAGGGACGATGAACTACCGGTCCTTCTCACATTCTCCGCTGTACTGGGAATAGCGGCGCTTTCAAGCACCATCGGAATACCCGAATCGTTCATGGTTATTGCATTTGGCACAATTCTTGGAACAATTGATCCTATCGCCTTCGAAATTCATTCACGGCCCTTTAAAGATGTATTCCTGGTTGTATTCTTTGTATTTTTTGGCATTACCGTCAATATCTTCTCAGGGGGAATATCTCTCCCGGCCGTGGTGGCAATCAGCCTTGTGGCAATTCTCTCCAAGTTTGCATCAGGTATGGCCGTCGGGAGGTATATTCATAAAAATGCGTATTCCGGGATTGAAATCTGGTCCAATACCATAAGCAGGGGGGAATTTTCCATTGCTATCGCGGCCATCTATGGCTCAGCGGTGGTTTCGGGCACCATAGCCTCAATGGTTATTATCACATCCATAATCGGGGCTTTTGTGGCAAAATACAGCGGCAGGATACAGAGAATTATCAGAGCCTCCGGAAAACCGAGGAATCCCGAAACGCAATCCTCAAAGATCAAAAAGATGGAGAGGTAGACGAAGCTTCTCCCCTATTCGACTCCTGAAAGTCGCTTAATTACTCAGATGCCGTTTCGGATCTCATGGTCAGGAATACGGGACCTCTTACATCCACTTTCTTCTTGTTGTCGGTGATGGTTCTCATTGCATAGTCATCGATGCGCAGGTTGATGTCACTTGGCAGCTTGGCCATCTTTACCTGTACAACGGTGCCGTTTCCGCACTGTGCCGCCTCTTCAATTCGGGCGGCTCCCAGTGCTGCTACTGCCGCAAGATATGAAATTTCGGTCCCGGTGCCTTCCGATCTGACGAAAGCCCATTTTTCATTGTCCGGAACACCCAGTATGGATCCCGCGTGTACATAGATCTCGTTAAGGCATGCGGGTCCGCAGAGCCGGGTATTAGACTCATTTTCCTCCACATAGACTTTCATGGCCCTGCCGGCTATCACACCCTCCCACGCTAGAAAAGAACAGGGCCCCGGATCGTCAGAATGGTCCCTGGCCGTACGAGCGATTGCAATAGCAACTCTCTTCCCTTCTATGCTGGAAGGCTCATTTTTGTATCTTATGGCCCGTGCAATCTCAAGATCAGAGAGCATGCGAGGATGGAACTGGGGATAGGTAAGCTGCCGGATATCGTCTGACTGGCAGGCAATCATGGCAAGCCGTTCCACGCCAAGACCCAGGTTCATCACCGGAATTCCTATCCCGTATTCTGCCATTGCTGAAGGGGAGTACATACCGAATGTTGCAACTTCCACCCATTCGTGAACAGGGTGGCGGGCATATACTTCGGTCTGTGTATCTGGCATATAATACTTGGATCGCTTTTCATCGGGACGGAATTTGAAATCCGTAAAGCCAAATGCAGAAAGTAGCGCCTGGCTTATCGCTTTCCCATCCTCGTTAGTGATGTCGTCCCCGGCCACCACACAGCTTGCCGAATGATAGCTCATAAGTCTGGTAGCGCCCTCCTCCTGTTCACGGCGAAAACACCGGTCCACAGAGAAGAGCCGCAGGGGAAGGGGACGCCTGTCCCATACGGATGCCAGGGTGAGGAACCACCCGCTTGTCATATGGCTTCGGAGGGTGTTTCTCGATGACTTGGGGACGAGATCCCGGAATGCCCTGAAGACTTTGTCATAGATCTCCACTGTCATTCCGTCATCGATATGAAGGGCTTCGGAGGTGGCATGAATAAGGTCGTCGCCGTCAATTGCAGATTTCTTGTAGGCCTGCAATATTTCCCGCAGTTCAGACTCTTCTTCGGGACTGACCTCTTTTTTTGTTATTGCCGATATTTCCTCAAGCTCTGGCCGTCCGATGCCCTGATTGGGCCGTTCAAGCCCCCCCAGATAAAAGACCCGGTCAAGCACGGCACTGGCTTCGGGGCCAAACTGCCGGTATACATCCTGCTCCTCGACTATAATGGGATTGCAGGTCTCATCAAAACCAAGGGACAGATATGTTTCGCGAAGCCTGTTGATCATTTCAAATATGGGGTGAGGAACAGCCATGCGGTAGGCAAGCCGCGGATACCGCTCCCCCTGTCCCGGGAGTGTGAGCACCTCCGGCCCTTCATGCCATGCCCGCTCAAAATTCTCCCTTGCTCGTTTTCGGAATGACTCTGTATCAAATCTCATGATAATCTCTCCAGACACACCACCCTGCTTGCCTGGTTTTCGTCCAGAATATGATAGTCTGCATGTTCGGCTATCTGTTCTGCAAATACCCTTACATGGGCATGTTCAGGCATATGTTCTCGTGTCAATCTTTTTCTACTGTACCCGAGAAACATATAGCCCTTCACTTCTACATATGATGCACCCGAGTCCTGGACCATTCGGGCATACGATTCAGGTGAGAAATCATTGAGCCCCTGCACCAGAGTGATCCTGACAGCAGACCTTCTTTTTCCAAGCAGGGAAAGGCTTTCCTGTATATTTTCCCAGTAATCTCCAATCGGGCGGCAGATCCTTTTATAGGTCTCGCGGTCGGGGGCATCCAGGGACACATACATCTGGAAAGGGTTGCACATATCAAGCACCCACGGCTGTGTGCCGTTGCTGACCAGAAATGTGGTATAGCCCTTATCATTGCAAAGTTTCACCAGATCAGGCAGTCTTGAATAGAGTGTGGGCTCTCCTGAAAGAGAGATAGCTATATGCTTTGGATCGAGCGCTTCGGAGAACCTTTCTGCCGTGACATAGGGTGATACCTTGTAGCCTGAAAGCGCCTTTTTTTGCAGAGGCGCGATCTTTTGAATGATCGTTTCCGGTGGGCATTCCGCCTCTTCCGGAAATTCATGCTCGAAGGACCTCCAGCAGAAGAGGCATCTCTGGTTACAGCGGAGGGTAGGGGTCATCTGCACACACCTATGGCTTTCGATCCCGTAGAACTGGTGTTTATAGCACATACCCTGGTCTTTTAAGGCCTTTTTACACCACAGGCACGGTTTTACGGCTGCTGACGCTCCGGGAATGACAAACTGGTATCCCTGGCTGCGGAGTGCTTTACATGGATGTGAGTGCATCGATTCCAAGAGTCTTCAGCGCCTCTGAAAGAGTGTTCTGGGTAGCTTTCACCAGAGTGAGCCTGCTTCTGCGGGTTTCTCCGGAACTTTTGAGTACCGGTTCGAAATGATAAAAGCTGTTGAAAAGATCAGCAAGCTCGCGTGCATAAGTGGCCAGGATGTGCGGTTTAAGCTCCCTTACCACCAATTCGAGGATATAGGGGAATTTTGCCACATGTTTGGCCAACGTGATCTCGCTTTCCCGTTCAAGGACATATCCCTCTTCGAAACTACCCGCCTTTTTTAGAATGCTGCAGGCCCGGGCGTGTGCGTACTGGATATATGGGCCGCTCTGCCGCTCGAAATCCAGGGCCTCATTCCAGTCAAAGACTGTGCTCTTCTCAGGAGATATTTTTACGATATCATATCGTATTGCGGCTAAGGCAACTGATCGGGCGATTGAGGCCCGGACCTCCTCATCCAGTTCAGGACGCCTGGTGGTCACCTCATCAAATGCTTTCCCCGTGACTTCTTCCACCAGCGCATCTGCCGACACGAATTTGCCGGCCCTCGTGCTCATCGAACCTTCCGGCAGCGACACGAATTCGAAGTACACAATTTCCGGATATTTTTCCCCGATAAGCCTGAGAGTTGCGACAAGCTGGGCTCCAATAAGCTTATGATCCGCACCCAGCACATCGATCATTGAATCATAATTACGGCCTTTCCAGATATGGTAGGCCAGATCACGCGCTGCATAGACCGAAGTACCATCACTGCGGCGGAGGATATATTCTTTCTCGAACCCGAATTCTGAGAGATCGAGCCACATCGTGTCGTCAACGTGGCATTCGTCCATGCGTTTGATCCTGGCCAGAACCCGCTCGGTATCTCCGTTCCTGATAAAATCACTTTCCCAGACAAAGCGGTCATGATGGGCATTCAGGCGTTGTAAGGTAACTTTAAATCCCTCCAGGCACTCGTTGACGACTGAACGGAACTGCATCGATGTGGCGGAGTCGCCCTTCTCCACCATCTGCATCAAGCCGTCAATCTCTTTTACTAATTCCGGGTTTTCCGCAATTTTCCGGTTTGCAGCAACATATATTCTTGCCACATGATGGTCGCCTTTTTCATTCTCATACCTGTCACTTTCAAGATGGGAAAAACCCCATGCCAGGATGGCAATCTGCCTCCCCATATCATTTACATAATATTGTACTTCCACCCTGTGACCTGCCTTCTTGAAGCAGCGGGTGAGGGTATCACCGATGACGGTATTCCTGATATGTCCCACATGGAGAGGTCCGTTAGGGTTCGCACTGGTATGTTCAAGAATAATACGATCGCCTCTCAAGGGGAGAGTCCCATAACCCGGTTTTACAGCCTTTTTCAACGTATTTTCGATATAATCGCGACCCAGGATAAAATTTACATATGGTCCTTTTGCCTCTATTTGTACAGATTTCAGCCGGGGGTTGGCCGATAACTCAGTGACGATATCATCTGCAATGCGGGCCGGAGGTATTTTTCTTATTTTTGCCAGAGCAAAAGCGGCAGTAGAGGCCAGATCAGCATGTTCTCCACCTTCCACAAGTCCCACGTCATCAAGGTCAGTAGCAGACCGAAGCTCATCCCTTATGATCTTTTTCATCTCTAAAAACATTAGAATCCCGTCCTGTAGCGAAGAATGGCAGCAATTCCTCCAAATGCGGTATAAAGGATAGAACCCTCCTCAAAGTCGTTGGAGATTATCTCCACGCTCGTATTGCTCTTGTCGGCGAGCAATGTTAATTCCTCAATAATATCCACTTCTTGATCAATTACCAGAGGTGCAGTGCAGCTCCTGCATGTATGGGGAATGATATCATCAACCGATTTACCCGGCTCCAGATGGATTGTGCGCTCCTCGGAATGTCCACAGTTCTGGCATTTGATGCTCACCCTGGATTTTCTCAGGCTTGAAGAAAGGAGAAGTACGTCCACAGCCCCAAGTTCAAGATTTTTTCTCACGCTTTCCTCCCCATAGGCGGCAAGACCGTCCTCTTTTACCAGTTCCTTGAGGAAGCGGTTCATGAATTCCTTCTCCTTGACCACATCCATACCTTTCAGGGCGTCCTTGGCGGCATCAACCAGTTCAGGAAGGCCGCTCTCGTTTGTATAGGCCACGTCAAAAAGGCCGACAATCAGTTTCTGTATCTCATGGTGGAGATACTCTCCCGCTTCGAACTCCTCTTTTGTAGGGCTGGGCCCTCCAATCAGGACGCCCTTAAACCTCTTAAAAAAGTCCTTTTCTGCCAGGAAAATTGCACTGGCGCGCTCACCAATCTTTGTATAGAATTCATTGATCGCTATCTCACGGAGGCGCTGGAAACGGGCGCTGGACTGTCCGCCTTTTCGCTGTTTTCCGGGAACCGTGGAGGTAGTGCCCCCCACCGGCTCGATATGGTTCCCTCTGAGGAATCCCCAGTACGCTTCCCTCCTGTCCAGGACCAAAAGCCCGTAGATGTGCTTCTCTTCCAGCATCTCCCTTAACGGTTCCAGTTCAAAATTTGAACTGCACCGGTACATGTAGAGGTTCAGGGGTTCGGGAGGTTCGATAATGGTGCATTCCAGGTCTGTGCGGTCTCCGCCTAACTGAATTGTGCCGCAGAACACAGCCATGCCGGTCGGAGGGGGATTCTTATAATACCGCAGACGGGAAAGGATGGAGGAGATAGCGCTCTGGACATTTGTCCTTGTCTGTTTGCTTTTAATATTGGCGCATTGCCCGAACTCATCACGCAGCTGGGCTGTCACATCGTGTATCTGTTTGTCGGGGGGAATATAAATCGAAATTAATTCGGTTCCGCTCCCCTGTTTCGACTCCAGTTTTTCAAGGGTTTTCTTGAATTCATAACGCTTTCGCGCGTCATCCTTCTCCACTGAGTCATTCATCTGCGTAAATCTCCGGCACTTAAGAAAGCTTATTACTATTCAACTCTGAATGCCATAAATTTGAGTGCATTCACTTATGATTTTCTGGTCAACGTTATCATTCAAGCCATGGGATCCGATGAAAGATACAAACATCCGTGGTTCACCCGTCCTGTTGTACAATTCAAGGCCCTGCTCGTACGGGATAACCGAATCTGCAGGGGAATGGAATATCCAGGAACTCCTGGGAGAGATCATGGCTACATACGTGTCAGGGTCGATGCTCAGCAGAAACAATCGCGCATCTCCGGAATACTGGTTCCCCACAAGACCGAATCCTGAGGTTGAAACGCCAATATAGCCTGAAAATACGTGATCAATTGCTGTAGCGACAGCTGCATACCTGCCGCCGTTGCTGGATCCCATTGCATATATCGGGATGGAATATTCATCTTTCAGATAATGGCCCGCACGGCAGACATCACAGACGGAGAGATAGAATTGTGGGCATTCCCCCTCCTGGAAACGCCGAAAATCATCGTCAGGGCTGAATGGATATCCGGCAGTTTCACCGCCGCTTTCCCTTAAGTCAAGGACAAGAAACGCATAACCAGATTCAGCGTATTTTCTTGCCCTTTCAGAGTGTTTTTCTTTTACTACACCTGCACCGGGTGCAAGGACAAATCCGGCTCTTGGGTGGTCAGGGGCTGCCAGTAGAGCGTATACATCCCCGTCTACCGTGTGAAATATCACCTTTTCCAGGGTGATATTTTCAGAAGATGAAATGATTTTTTCAGTAACTCTGTATTCCCCGCACTGCAGAGAAAGTATCCCTGAATCATCGACTGTATATTGTCTTTTCAATTCACCGGTATCCGTACATCCTGCTGCAAGTGAGAGCAGCAGCAGGAAAAGGGCCGGAATGGCCACTTTTTTCATCTCAATCACCGGTACATCGATTTAGGAGGCAGATGGTCTTGGCGTCTGTTATACGGCCGTCTTTTGCCATGTTCCGCATCTCTTTCAGGCTCATCGATATTACATCGATTATTTCATCAGGATCTTTTTCGAACTCGCAGGAAGGGGTGAGATTATGCGCTTCGAAGAGGTGAATTTTTTCATCGGTAAATCCAGGGGTGGTATAAATGAAGCCTCTTGGGATGAGCGTCTCTGCCTGGAACCCGGTCTCCTCGATGAGCTCCCTGTATGCAGCCTCTTTTGGGCTTTCCCCCTGGTTCAGGGTTCCGGCAGGAGCCTCATAGATATATTCTCCAATTGCGAATCGATACTGACGAAGGAGATAACATGAAAAATCCCCCCTGATGGGGAGAATGGCTACTGCATCGCCAGGGTGAACTACAATACCCTCAACGTCTTTTCCATCGGGAAGGTGGAATTGGTTTCTCTCTATAACGAGTCTTTTACCCCGATAAATATCCATGCTCATTCCTTTTCATATTCAATGGGATCACGTAGACCCAGTGCCCGGAAAGCATCTCTACGGAAATGGCATGCTCCGCATTCGCCGCATGCCTTCTCTTCATTCTGGTAGCAGGACCATGTATGCTCATATGGCACACCCAGCTTCAGCCCGGTCAGGATGATCTCCTTCTTGGTCATACTGAGGAACGGTGCCATAAGCTTGATAGATGTATCATCCCTGGTTCCCAAATCAATCGCGGTCTGGAATGCATCTATAAAAACGGGGCGACAATCCGGGTAGCCGCTGTAATCGAGTGACTGGACACCGATGAAAATCGCGTCTGCCCCGCGGGCTTCCGCAAAACTGGTGGCGATAGACAGGAGATTTGCATTTCGAAACGGCACATAGGTATTGGGAATTCCCGCACGTGAATCCGCAAATCGTCCCACCTGCATCGTATGATCCGTGAGGCTGCTCGCACCGATCAGGGAAAGGTATGAGATATCGATCTCTAAGAATTCCTCTGCCTTGAGCAGACCTGCAATAGTTCTTGCAGTGCTACGTTCCTTGTTTTCTGTTCTCTGCCCATAATTGAAATGGAGAGCAAACAGGTCATACCCCATATCACGGGCAAGATATGCAAGTGTGGTGGAATCCATTCCCCCAGAAAGCAAACACACTGCCTTCATCATCTCACTCCCAGGATCTTGTGAAGCTGCAGCTGCATCCGGACCGGCAGGTTATTCTCCAGTATAAACGACGCAATCTCACTATAGGCAGACCCGAAGACGGGTGATATGAAAATCTCTCCATGGATATTATTTTCCCTGATAATCGATCCTGCAAATTTGCAGTCCGGAATATCCTGCACAACAAATTTTACACAGTCTTCTGCAGTAATATATGGCAGAAGTCCGACATCACTTTGCTCACCCGACGAGGGGCATTTTACATCCATACAGATAGAGGCAAATTCCTGGAAAGGCCTGAAATCAATTGTGCCGTTTGTCTCTATCTCAATAGAATATCCGGCCTTCCTGAGTTCCCGGCAAAGGATTCGTACATCATTCTCCTGGAGGAGCGGTTCCCCGCCGGTAATACATGCATAATTCCCTCCGAAATGCCGGATCTGATCAAGGACCTGCTCAACCGGATATACAGATCCTCCCTCTCTTGAATAGGGAGTGTCGCACCATCTGCACTTTAAGTTGCATCCGGCACACCGGATGAAGGTGCAGGGCCGTCCCTGGTTTTTCCCCTCCCCCTGTAAACTTCGAAAAATCTCACTGATCAGCATGGCCTATCTCTGCATAGCACCCCTGGGACTCCCATACCCGTACGGTTGTCGTACGGGCGTTGATACCTGAACGCCGGCACTCTTCATCAAGGTCGTCCCTGATATGCTGTGCGAGCAATTCACTTGTGGGGTCTCCCGCCGTAGTGATAACCTCATGGAACTGTTCAATGCAGGGCACCATGGGGTCGTCCCGGTTAAGGATGATCTGGTGGTCAAAGTGTTCAATGATTGACTTAATAGTGTTATAATCCATAAGTATCCTGGTATCGTCGTCCACCTCCCCTTCCATCCATACCTCCACCCGCCACCGGTGGCCATGGAGATTGGCACATTTCCCCTGATAATGGAGGAGACGGTGACTGGCATCAAAATGTACGTCCTTGTAAATCCGGGATTTCATCATACAGGGTACGATGGTTTGGCATATAATATTATTATCAATGCAGTATAATCTATACAAGCAAATGTGGAGAATTCCATAATATATAAATTCGTTACGCGCGTTTATATTGTGCTCAATGAGTCAACTCCATAATGACAACAATTGAATCTATGAGGGTATTTCATGGGAAAGGGTAAATTTGCCGCGAGAAAACTGGTTCGCGATGCAAAAAAATTCCGGTGGAGCGATCCGTCCTTTGTAAGGGGA
>DATKYO010000058.1:0-52320 GCA_035528475.1 Methanoregulaceae archaeon
TGAAAGAGTCAACGGCCTGCATATTCTCCAGGGTCTCATCCGGGCCCTGGAAGATCAGGACATCGCCAAAGAGCTGACCCCTCCAGGATAATATGGATACCGAGACTTTTCCGATGTTCTGGCTTCTTAAGATCTCGTCACATCGCTCTTTTGGGATTGTATGGAAGCAGAGATCGTAAATGGACACCACCCCTGGCCCGGGCTCGGTTGCGAGGAGAAATTCAATGAATCCCGGCTGCAGTTTTTTCAGGGATTGGTCTCCAAAAGAGGGAGAGAATATCTCCTGCAGTGGGATTTCCATTCCAATCAGGTCCCTGCCCAAGACCTCCTGTAATGCAGTACGGAAATCCTGGTCTGCTATAGCGCGGATGAAAAACTTCCCGGTGGCATCATCATAGGAATTTACATTCACTCTTGCCCCGGGCACGATCTCGGCGATCCGTTCGGCGATGTAGCGGTAGATATCGGCATCCGCCGGCATATCCACGAGTTCCATGGCAGTCCGTGCCAGGAACTCCATGTTCCGGATATAGCGTTTTATGAGAGTGACGTCTTCTAAGACGATAGTGCAGCCAGGCTTACCGTCGTCGAGGATGGTGGGGATTACCTGCATCCGGTAATATACATCACCATCGTTGTGCTGGTATCGCACATCTGATATGACCTGCTCATGATCCAGTTCCCTGATAAGCGCCAGGGCCTCGGGTGAAGATACAACCGGAAGCGAGGCCTCTGTGATGGTCTTTCCGATCACATCATCTTTCCTTGCCCCTGCATAGGCCAGGAACCGATCGTTTATCTGAATGATTCTTCCGTGGTTGTCAAGAACCAGGATAAAATTCCGGGTAAAACAGAGGAATGCTGACATGGGGACCCGCTGTGCGATCGAGAAGACCTTGGCACTGCCCAAAGGGCGTAAATCGACCTTACCCGAGACACGTAACAGTTCAAGGTATTTCGCGGCGGAATTTCGCGGGATCGCTGTATGCCTTGCAATCTCGGTGATGGTCATACCCCTGGGTCTGAATTTAAGTACATCAAGAATTTGGGAGGCCGGATCATTTCCGGGATGCATACTACTCCATGATCCTGTTCGCATATAATTATTGATGGCCTGGCAAAATCCACCAGTCCTGGAACCAATTCTCTCGGATAATACCCTTTGATGAAGTCCCTGGATATGGCTGCATCATGAATTTCGCTTACATATACTCCCTGAAAAGAAATCGCCGTCCTTTATCGCGTCAGACAGGGTCTCCACCGAAATCGTATTAAATCAGCAGGGTTATGCCTGAACCGTTAGTCCCTTCAATACGGTGATGAGTCTGGGGATCACGATTCCTCCCCTGATACATGAGGTGGCATAGATGCCATATTTATTCTCGCAGGGATTCTCCCGCTCTTGCAGCCCTCGTTCTTTCCTGGTTCCTGGGTCAGCAGTAGCGAGTCGGATGGCTGCCCACCCTCCGCTCATACAGGATTAATGCCGCTGCGAAAAGTGATTTCATGGGTTCGAAAAGTTAGTCAGAAAGAGCAAGTCAGAAAGAGCAAGTCAGAAAGAGCATTTCCTTCTTAAAAATCAGGAATGCCTGCAATTACGAAAATAACCAACGATAAGAGGAAACAAGGGTCAGGATACACCCGAAGGCCAGTTCTTTCTCTAGTTTCACAGGAATGCCTGTCATCGATAGGGCACAATTCGAGGGCATTAAAATAGGAGGAAGTCAGATTTTACAACTGGTATCATCATGAAATTCATCGGCGCAGTGCTCATTTTTTGTCTTCTTTTTCTCACGGTTTTATCGCCCGGGTGCGTCTCCCCGCCCCAAAAGGGAACCTCCGAAGTATCAAATGTTTCTGAATCTTCCGGCGTTGCGATCACGCCGGAAATTTTTGAGGCCTCTTCGCTCATGTTTGTGACCGAGGATTATCCGCCCTTTAATTATGTAGAGAACGGGACCATCCAGGGAATCGCAGTTGACCTTCTGAGGGGAGTGGCAAAGGAGATGGGTGATGTAAACTCCCCGGATAATATCATGGTAGTGCCCTGGTCCAAGGCCTGGGCCACTACCCTCGAACGGAACAATACCGTTCTCTTCGCAACCGTCAGGCTTCCGGAACGTGAGGAACTTTTCAAGTGGGCGGGCCCCCTGGGCTCGGAAAGAAAGGTGATTTTTGCCAGGCAAGGCACGTCGCCGGAAATTACAGGGCCGGATGACCTTGCAGGATACCTGATTGGGGTGGTCAGGGATGATGCGGCATATGGAGAGCTTCTGGCGCTTGGTGTGGGCAAAGAACAACTGATCGAGATGGGAAACGTGCCGGCGTTGATCTCCCTGATACAGGACGGGGAGATCGATTTCTGGTGCTATGGGGATCTGGCCGGCCGCTACTTTGCGGAAAAGGAAACAGGAGATCCGGATTATTTTGAGATAGTCTATACCCTGGATACCCATGACCTCTACTTTGCATTCAACCGGAATACCCCCGATTCAGTGGTGCAGGCATTCCAGGAAGCCCTGGACACCCTCCGGTACCAGCCCGATGAAGCCGGCGTCATAGAGTACCAGCGGATTGCGTACCAGTATATCGGCGTATCATGCCTTTCACATCCCCCGGTCACCGCCGACCAGGTGAAAGGACTCGTGAACTTTACCGCAGAGGCTATGGAAAAAGACGCACCCGGAACCCTTGCCCGGATTAATAGCGGGGAGCACCCATTCTGGGATAGGGATAACCGCGCCCTCTATGTATTTGTATATGATACGAACGTGACCATTATCGCCGAGGCTGACAACCCCCGACTCATCGGTGTGAACATGGTTGGCAAGACCGATATCGCTGGCACCCCCTTCCGTGATCTGATAATCAATAAAGCTCTTGCGGAAGGAACAGGATGGGTGGATTATATCTGGATGATACCGGAGGAGAACGGAATATATCAAAAATCGGCATATTTCCGCCTTGTGAAGGGAAATAACGATAACAGGTACATCGTTGTTTCCGGAATGTACATCCCATGCAAACAGGACTAAGTCTTCATCCTTTTTTCTGCAGCAATCCCGGGTCGGGTTTTTAATGATACTCCAGTGTCAGCCCTACCCCTGCTTCATGGATTGGTGCCACCCTGGAGAGAGCAATCTTTGAGTGAAGATCTGTACAGTGGCAGGGATGAATTGCAGCAGGGTGAACGTCCATGAGATACCGGCAAGTCTTCTCAATCACCTCGGCCTCCGGCAGGAGCAGGTGCAGGCCGCCCACAATCTCAAGGATTCTCTCATCCCCGCACACTTTCCGGGCATATTCGATTGTGTTACAGATTCCGGTATGTGCACATCCGGTGATGATCACCAGGCCCTCATCACTCCGGTATACCAGGGCCGAGTCATCCAGGAGGTCGTCAGGCTGCTCGCCACCGGGTGCGATGATCCTCCTGTTTTTGTTCTTCTCAGCGGGTTCGAAGTCCTGGGTCCGTTCAATCTCTCCGAGGAAAACCAGTTTTTCTGTGAGCCATACGGGCTCCCTGGACAGTTTCAGGGGAAAATATCTGCCCGCTGTGTTTTCCCGAATAAATGATCCGGTATCGGGAACTTTCCCTGCAGGCTTGGGATAGAAACAGAATGGATGTGCGACCAGGACGGGATTCTTATGCGGGATTCCCTCAAGACGGGCTTCAAGATAGGCCTGCATGAGGGTGAAAAGCCCTCCGGTATGGTCAATATGCCCATGTGAAAGGACGATGTTATCGAGGTCCAGAAGATCGATATTCATCTTCAGGGCATTTTTGAGGAATACATCGGAATACCCAAGGTCAAAGAGGATCTTTCGCCCCCCTTCCTCGATATGGAATGACAGGCCCGGTTCACCGTAAAAATAGTGATCGGTGAGTGTGGTATTGTCCACGAGGATTGTAATTTTCATCTGCAGAAAGATTCTGCATGCCGGACTGAAATAAGTGCGTGTGGATGGGAAAACTACACCTGCATATTGGAACCATCAAAGGAAAAGTCAGGAACACATGGCCAAAAGATGGAACCTGCCCATACTTTCAGGTCCAATGCCGCGAACCCGAAAGCATTCATTCCGGGGAGGATCGAATCTGGTACCCCCTCTCGGGCACCAGGATCCCGAGCCTGGCCCCTTTCCCGAACTCGCCGCATTCCGTGATGGTAATGTCAGTTATTGACAGGATTTCGCGGGAGAGGAATAGCCCCAGGCCGGTATTTTTATAAAATTCCCGTTTGAAGATTCGTTCTTTTTCCTGGTCCGGTATTCCAATCCCGTCATCTTCGCAGAATATGGATATTCCATCATTGTTTTCCCGGTAATAGAACCGGATGTATGAAAAAGTACCGGCATGGCGCAGTGCGTTTTCCACCAGGTTGTAGAACACCTTCTGGAGGAGCGGGTCGGCATAAATCTCGATAGCATCGAAGTCGATTGTCAAGGGAATTCCCTGGAGGAAAAGTGAGGCGGTTCCGGCACGGATTACATCAGCCACGTTCTGCCAGGTGGGGGATTTGACTCCAATCTCCTGGTAGAGTCGCATAAACTCAATATGCTGCTTGATATTCTGTCCTATATGTTCAATGGCCTGTAGCGATTTGTGCAATTCCGGGTCGTCGGTATCCATCATGGATAGTTCCAGGTGCATAAAAAGGGGGGTTAGCTGGTTTATGATATCATGGCGTGTCAGGGAGTTTAAAATGTTGATCTTTTCATTTGCCCGCCTTATGGCCTCTTCTGCACGCTTCCTGTCGGAGATATCCATTACGGAGGCAATAGTCTGTCCGGTGCCCGGGAACTGCCCCACACTAATGTTCACTTCAAGTATCTTTCCCTCTTTGTCGATGGCCCTTGCCTCATAATGATGGGGGATTGGTGTGTTGCCTTCCCTGCGACGTGTATGGTAATCCCACAACATTTCCTTGTAACCCTCATCCAGAAATTCGGTAAATTTTTTCTTGTATTCGACTTCCTGGCGTGAATACCCAAAAACCTTCTCAAAATATGAGTTTATCAGGGAGACGATGCCGTCACTCTCGATGACCAGCATGGCCGTGCCCGAGTATTCGAAGATGGTCTGGTAGCGCTGGATGAGATCTCCGGAGGTCTTTTTCAGGAGTGTATGCACCGCAGCCCGGTCACGGATGGTACGGCGGTATTTGGATTCAAGTAAGGAAATGCCGTTATCTACGCGATCAAGAGCCGAATCAATTCTCTTCCGCTCTTCAGGTGACAGTGGATCAAGGAGGGGCCTGAGCTGATCCCGGAGCATAACCATCTGTTTCATGGCTTTCCTGATGTAAACCTGATCAGGACCAGGCTGAGACTTTCATTGTAGAAATCGCAGACACCATGGATATTGTGCCCGATCTCTCCGTAGGTGAAGAACCCGATGAGCGGGTGGTTCCAGAGATCGAGAGCAGCCTGGATCTCGTCATTCACAAGCGATCCCGCAGCATAGTGCCGTGCCACACATGAGAAGGCAAGGACAATGTCGGCCAGTGTATGGTGGGAATGAAAATTTTTTATATCCTTGATTGAACTCTCGATTGTCTCGTAACCGAAGGAGCTTGAGAACCTGACCCGAGTCCCCTGAGGAACCGTGCCTGCATACGTGATGGATCCAGCTGAGAAATCGGCGGAAAGAGCGGCCCTGAGAACCTCGGTCCCGTCGGGACGTTTCAGGAGGAGTGGGAACGTGACTGCCACTTCTACGAAATTCTCTTCCTGCACACCCAGGTATTCTCTTACCACCTCCGTAGCAGGCCTGTTGTTGATGGTATATACCACGTTCCCGTCCGAAGAGGTGACCTCCATCTCTGCACCCACACCTGTCCACCCACTGGTGACCAGGCCGTCTATCTTTACCCGGGACCGGTCAAATACAAGGACTGCAGCCCCGTTTGTGGAGAAGCCGGTATGGGAAAAGACAAAGGTATCCTTAAATTGGGAATCATCACCTGCCAGGCCGCCGTAGATGCCGGTGCCGGGTGGGCTGGCTGCCCTGATGCCCCTGATAAGTGCATCGCCATCGTTGGTAAGGCCTGAAACGGTGATAATAAATGCAGGGTCCTGGAATTCATTCTTCCCCCATTCGGCGATTCTGACACCGAATTCGTAACAATCTTCCTCGTTCCGTTCGAAGAGAGAGATGGAGAACAGGGAGGGGTCGAGCTCCAGGAAACAGCAGGCAGCCGACTGCTCATGCATTGGCGGTTCCTCATCAACAGTCAGGATTTCGCCGGCGGTTGAGCAACCGAATATTGGAATATTAAACGATGAGGCCGTATTGGCCAGGGTAGGGATATCAAGCGATACTGAGCTGAATATGATCCCCAGCGTGGGATTGATGCGTGTATTTTCTCTGAATTTATCCGCAATTTCTTCTGCTGAAAATGCAGTAAAACAAAGATGTTGTGGCATTATAATAATGGTGGTATAGTCTCCCTTATTTAAATAGGATAACGATTTAATCCAGCATTTAATTACCCAGGCTAATGGTTTTATTTTGGAAAAAACGGAATTAGGGGAGTAAATATGGCGTTTCTTACAGGCACGTGGCGCATGGTTGCCGGATTTTTTTAATCATAATGATTTTTTACACGCGGCACTCGTTAATGAGCAAACGGGTGTGTCAAAACAGGGCTGTCGGGAGAACTATGTCATCCACACTCTTTTCCCGCAGTGTATCTATCATTATACAATGGCGTCCTACTGCATGCTGTGCACGACCGGTTCATGGAAGCTTCCCATGGTGGTAGGTATATTATCGATTCTCCTTGGGAGCATGCTGTTCTTCTTCCCGGCATTCTCGCTTCGCCTCATATTATTCTTGTTCGGCTTTTTTGCTTTCCTGGCAGCAATCATCCTTTTTATCTTTGCATGGAATTTTTCCAGGGCAGGTGGCATGTTCTTTATCCTGCCCCTGGTCCTGGCGATAGCGGCATTTCTGATTGGAATTGTCGCAGTCACGGACCCCGCTCTCATCGGTGCTTTCATGGCCGTGATTATCGCCGTACTCTGTATTATCGGGGGACTATCGATGGCATTTACCGCCGTATTCAACGAAGGATATATCCCCCGCCGGGCATTGATGGGCATCGGGGGGGCAGTCCTTGCCCTGCTGGGCATTGCGATCCTGTTCTATACCCGGTTTTCAGTTGAAGCGATCGTCCGGATGGTTGGCCTGTTCTTCCTGGGAGCAGGGATAATATTCTGCCTGGGAGGGCTTGTAATCCGCTGGAAAGGACGGTCTTGCGCAGTGGATCCTGGCCGCCAAATTTTTCCCTGATTACCGTTTTTTCATCACAAAAGGGTCGCCTGCACAGTACTGCTGATCAGACCATTCTACCATTTGTTCACACGCAAAGAAACCGGTAAAATAAAGCAAAAGTAGTAAAGAAACGGTAAGGGCAAAAATGGACGAAGAGACAACGTCATTCAAGAAAATCATACTGATTGCGGTCATTATAGGGGTTATCTCGGGTTTTGGGTCTCTTCTCTTCTTTGAGGGACTGAAGCTCGCCACCCATTTTTTCATGGAAGTCGTACTTGGCTATCACCTCCCCATGGATGGTCTGAGTGTCCAGGATATCGCTGCCTGGACACCACCTCCCCATATCTGGCTTATCCTTCCGGTCATAAGCCTGGGCGGACTGCTCTCCGGCATTCTCGTCTACACACTGGCTCCCGAGGCAGCAGGTCACGGGACCGATGCAGCAATCAAGGCGTTTCACGGTGACGGAAGGGTGCGTTGGAGGATTCCTCTCCTGAAAGCAGTGACATCGATTCTTACCATCTCCACCGGGGGAAGCGCAGGAAGGGAAGGGCCTACTGCGCAGATTTCGGCAGGGTTCGGTTCCATCGCTGCTGATCTTCTCAAAATGAGTCCCCGTGACCGGAGACTGGCCATTGCAACCGGTATCGGTGCAGGTATAGGAACTATATTCATGGCCCCCCTGGGTGGGGCAATACTGGCTGCAGAGATCCTCTATAAGAGGGATTTCGAGTCAGACGCAATAATCCCCGCTTTTCTGGCCTCAATTATTGGCTATTCGATATTTGGATCCTTCCGGGGGTTCGATCCTGTTTTCAGTACCGAAGATATCTTCTGGAATGTCCAGCAGATTCCTTTTTTCCTCCTCCTGGGAGTGGTATGTGCAGCCATCGGCATTGTCTATATCTGGGCGTTTTACCGGACAACAACAATATTCACAGACCTTTTTTCCCGTTACCATATACCGCCGCACTTCAAGCCCATGGCAGGGGCATTCCTTGTGGGCCTGACCGTTATTGCGCTGGCTTACAGTTCCCCGCAGGGCCTTTTGCTTGGACTCGGCTCCATGGGAACCGGGTACGGTTTTGTCCAGCTTGGCATATATGCAATGATGCCGTTATCTGTCCTCCTCCTCCTTCCATTTGTAAAGATCCTGACCACCTCGCTGACTATCGGGTCGGGAGGAAGTGGAGGGGTTTTTGCACCGGGACTGGTCGTAGGCGGTGCCCTGGGCGGTGCGCTGGGCACAATCCTTCACCTGCTGCTCCCTGACCTGGTTCCACTGGCTTCGGTCCCGGCTTTTGTGGTGGTGGGAATGATTGCCCTGTTCGGGGCCGTATCCAATGCCCCCATTGCAGTGATGATCATGGTGGTGGAGATGACCGGGAATTTCTCTCTCCTCATCCCTGCCATGGGTGCGGTGGCCATATCGGCGGTGCTCACCGGGGATCGCTCCATTTACCGCGAACAGGTCAAAACAAAGGCGCATTCGAGGGCGCACAGGGGTGAGTATATGGTGGAAGTCCTGCAGGATATCACTGCAGGAAAGGTAATGGTCAGAAAAGAAGAAATTATCAGTGTTTTACCGGATGAACCCTATTCAAAAGTCATATCCCTCATCGACAAAACCCTGCATACCGGGTTCCCGGTCATTGAAAATGGAAAACTCCTGGGCATCGTGTCCATAAATGATATACGCCAGGTGAAGAAGGATAATGGAAAGTCGCTGGTCCGGGAATGTATGACCCGGAAGGTTATCGCCATCACTCCTGGGCAGAACCTCGAAGAAGCCCTGACAACGATGATCAACCACGATATCCATCACCTTCCGGTCGTGGACCCTCAATCACGTGATATAATGGTAGGCTATATCACCACTACCGATATAATGAAGGCCTACAGCCGGCGAATGCAGGAAATTTCCAGGTAACTTTCCCGTGGGTATCCTGTCCGGGCAGTCTGGAAACATGGATTTTTACTATCGGATTGAATTTGGGTATAAATCATAATTCGACAGGAGGGGTTACACCCCTCCCTGACCCTCCCCGCAACACGATATTTCCACGACAGGGTTTACAAAGTGGTCTCTCTACCGAAGTATCGATAAATTTCGAAATTCTTTCACTCCTTTGAACCCTTCCGCCCCGGTAAAAACAGTGTTACGACAAATGCAACACCCAGCATCACTGAGATGGCGTCAAATGACCGCATCATCCCCTCGCTTATCGCCGTATCGACAATGAAAGTTACTCTTTCGGCCAGCGCCCGGGGAATCTGTACCGGGATATCGATAGTCTCCATCTTCTCTACCCAGGCCTGGAGACCGGAGGCGACGGCTTCGTTTTCCATGGCGTGTCCCGGGTTCGCCTGGATTACTCCCGAAAGTATGCTCGACAGGATGAAGATCAACAGGATTACGCCTATCAGCGCAGTACCGAGCGAAGTCCCAAGCTGCCTGAAGGTGTTCAGCACTCCCGCCGCATCCGTGGATTGCTTGTCAGGGACCGCAGAAAGGGTGACATTGCTCACCTGGGAGAGGACGAACCCGATGCCTGCACCGAATACTATCGAGGGGAGGATAATGTCGGGAATGGTGGTGGCGAGACCGAACACCTCCCGGAGCATCACCGATCCGGCGAGTGCAATTCCGATTCCTCCCAGCATGATATATTTGGGACTGATATCTGCAGCAAGGCGTGTGGCCCCGATTGCGAAGACAAAGATGACAAGAGACATGGGCAAAAGGGCGAGGCCGGTTTCAAAAGCCGTTACATCGGTCACGTTCTGAAGAAATACAGGTATTATGAAGAGGAAACCTGCTATAACAATCCCCTGGATGGTGCCCACAACGTTCCCTATGACAAACACCCTGTTTTTGAAAATCTCCACGTCCACAAGAGGCGTCTTTTTTTGGTGCTTTCTTCGTTTCTGCCAGATGTAGAAGATACCCATAATGACAATCCCGAGACCGATGATGATCAGCAGGTAATCCCACGCGTCCCGGTTCCGCATCAGGAGGATTCCCAGTACTATGGTCCCCAGGCCGGCAAACGCGAGTATGGTGCCGATCACGTCCATATCCCTCCATTTCAGTGTTGGTTTCGATTCCGTAAGCAGGTAAGAGAAGACCAGGATTATCACTACGACCAGTAGTTCCAGGCGAAATGCCCATCGCCAGCTGAAATACGTGGTCAGGTAGCCCCCGATGATGGGACCAAACGCCGCTCCTGCAGCGCCGATACCGCCCCACATTCCGAAGGCGAAGGCCCTGTCCTTCCCCTTGTAGGTGCTGGTGATGAACGTAGTGGTAGCAGGCATCATGAAAACTGCCCCCAGCCCTTCGAGGATAGCCCATCCCACGAGCAGGACCGGGGCGTTCCAGCTGATTGACGCGGTGAATGTACCTATCCCGTAGAGCACAATCCCAAACAGGAAGGCACGTTTCCGCCCCAGGACGTCCTGCAGCTTTCCGCCGAAGAGCATGAACGAGGCCATGATCAGTGCATATATGGCGATAATGGCTTGTATGGTGGGCAATGTGGTATTCAGTTCCTCTACAAGCGCGGTGATAGAGACGTTCATGATGGTGGTGTCGATGACCATGATGAACACGGCCATACATACGATTGACAGGACGCCCCAGTTGAAAGTCGATGTTTTACCCATCATACACCCTTTAAGGTAGAATATTCCCGGATTAATTTAAAAATTGCCTATTTCCTCCAATCGTGTAAAAACCGGCAAAGCGCAGGAGAACCTGCGAAAAGCGAAAGATTACGGTGAAAATACGGTGTATGACCAGACCGGTGTGATATTGAGATTCGTTATTTTACGGATTGGCATTCTTCATCATCCCGATAAAGCATCCGGATCATGGTGTTTAAGTATGGTATTGCGGTATAGTGTGTGATAATGCGGACCAACAGACACCAATATTTCCTTGACCTGGCCCTGAGGTGTGCCCACCAGGGTACCTGCCTGCGCCGGAATTTCGGAGCCATAATCGTGGATGAATACAACACCATCGTGTCCACCGGGTATACGGGAGCCCCCCGCAAGCAGATGGACTGCACTGAACTCGGGACATGCTGGAGAAAGGAGCATGACATTCCGTCCGGCTCGAATTACGAGCGGTGCAGGAGCGTGCATGCCGAGATGAACGCCCTCATCCAGGCAGGAAAACAGGCCCGGGAGTGCACACTCTACCTGGCAGGATTCGAGGTGGATACCGAAGACCTCACGCAAATATGGCCCTGTTTCCTCTGTTCCAAAATGATTGTGAACAGCGGGGTATCGAAAGTCATTATGCGGACAGGAGAAGAGACATACAGGGAAATGGACCCAATGGTTCTCTACCAGATGCGGAGCAGGGAAGCCCTGGGTGAGGACGGAAAGTAGGCCGGAGAAAATGGCCTTTTAGAACCTCCCGGAAGGGATGGTTTCTGTAATTCTTATTTTCGGAAAATTTTTTTTGGAAAGCAACACCGGATCAAAAATGTTGCACCTATCGCACGCACCAGTCCCAGACCTGGTCCATCACCGGGAAATGCCATCCTGCCAAATCAAGTGAATCACTTGCATTGAAATCAATCGACTGCGGCCCTCTTGATCTCCGTGAACAGGATCACCAGGGAGAGGCTGATCAGGTTGAGAGTGGTGGCCGCATACCAGAGGTAGGATTCAAGGGGGGTGAGGATGGCAATCCAGCCCGACCAGAGCATGAGGCTGATGATGGTAAACGTCAGCAGTGTGTCAAGTGCCAGAAAAACCAGAGGTTTATGGAAAATCCGCCCTAATTGGCCGATAGTGCAATATTCGAAAGGTGCTTCCCTGCGGAAGAGATCAAAGACTGCCCGCCCGGCATTCATAAGGAAATCTGCTCCTGCCCACAGGATAACCAGCCAGCCGAAGAGGTGGAGTGGAGGAGCCGACGATACCCGGATGGCGGTGACTCCGAAGAGCAGCTTGAATATGCAGAACGGGATGCCGATAGTGACACTTAAGAAGAACGGGCGCACGAAGAAGTTCTCTAGCGCGTCGGATTCTTTCTCGCAGATGGAACTCCGGTCCATGAGATCGGCAGGTGACATGATATCAGGTCATTCCGTATACGAATACTATGGTCCTGCAGCAGGCAAGTAAGTGACTCATGAAACCTGCACGCAGAGCCCATCTGCCAGGTGCATCTCTCCTGGTTCGGCCCGCTTTCCAGGCTCCCGCCAATAATCACCAGGATGACAGGAACTGGCAGGATAAATCTATAGAACTCGGTGCATCTGTCAAATTAAACAATTCCACCTGACAATGAGCATCAGGTCCCTGCTCGCTTTCAGGGCTGTCACGGGCGGATGGTTAAGAACAGACTTTTTATTTCAGGCAGGAAAATTCAAAAAACCACGGGCATATTGCTTACGGATCATACCTCAGACTATACGATTGCTTTGACGAATACGCCGGATTTTATCCTGATCAAATAACTATTATTCCTGTTCCTGTGGATGAAGGAATATTCCCCTCTTTTTTAACTCGGCTTCAAGTTCTTCGTCGGTCATATCTTCAATTCTCTTCCCCGAAGCCTGTTCTATATCTGTTTTATTCTTTGTACTGATCATGGAAGACATCGACATCCAGCGCCTCCTGGTCCTCCGCCGTGTCCCTCCTCGTCCGAGTGGACCGATGCCCAAATAAATCACTCCCCATTGTCTATCTATCTTCGAGCTGCCATGTGTGTCTGAACTTGCATGTGAGCCCAGATTTTCCATAGTGCTGCCATTATTTAAATTCATTCAACCACGGGGATAAATGGTTTTTATAGAGCAGAAATCCAGGGAAAATGGTCTTAATTCCGATGATTCTGTAATACCGGAGTGCGGTTACCGGGAATTGAGCCCGATAAATCTATTTCTTTCTTTTTACCAATATATGAATACAAATGGGACAATATCAGCTGGGCGATGTCGTACTGGCCCCTGTATCTCTTGGCAACCGGCATGTAAAGAAAGCCCGGCCTGTAGTTATCGTAGCAGATTCTGGAGATGGGATATATTTCGTATGCCCCGTATCAAGCACTCCTTCGTATGATACGTCCTGTATACCGCTCGATCTCCGGGACTTCACCGAAGGAGGTCTTGATCTCTTCCAGGAAAGTTATGTGCTGACCGGGAACCTGTGCACAATGCACTCTTCAGAGGTTATAGGGAAGAAGGGCAGGCTTACCGGGGAATCTGTGGCAACCATCCTCTCTCTTGCTGGCCTGGAATAGGCCGGAGTCCCGGTTACCGTCATAGTCCCGGTTACCGGTATAGTCTGGAAACAGGCGCTGCTGCTGCACAGGTTAATATGCCAGGCCGGATAATTTCACGTTCGAGGAACCTGAATGAAAGTAGTGGCCTTTTGCGGAAGCCCGAGGATTGGAGGGAATACAGAGAGCCTTCTGAACACTGTGCTTGCAGAACTGGAAAAAGAGGGAATTGATACGGAGCTGGTCCATATCGGGGGAAAAAAAGTTCATGGCTGTACCGCATGCCTGAAGTGTTTTGAGAATCAGGATGGCAGGTGCGTCATAGATGATGACTTTGTAAATGACTGCATCTTGAAAATGGTCGATGCAGACGGGATCATAATCGGCTCACCCACATATTTTGCTGATGTGAGCACCGAGACCAAGGCTCTTATAGACCGGGCAGGGTTTGTGGCAATGGTCAATGGCGGGCTGTTAGCCCGGAAACCAGGTGCGGCGGTAGTTGCCGTCCGTAGGGCGGGGGGCATCCATGTATATGACACTATAAACCATTTTTTCGGAATCAGCGGCATGTACACCGTAGGATCAACCTACTGGAACCTTGGCGTCGGGTTCAACCCCGGAGATGTTCTTCAGGATGAAGAAGGAATGGCCACCATGAGAAACCTGGCGGCCAATATGGCCTGGCTCTTAAAGAAAATTCATGAATGAACGGCCGGGAAATGAATGCCTGCCAGGTGATGAAATGAAGACCGTTCTCAATATACTGTGACACCATATCCCGGAGTTAAGGATTAATCCGGAATATTGTGACTCGGGGCTTGATGTATACGGGATGTGCTGAAACGTAGCCCCCGGAATAAATCGCTGGATAACCGATATGGAAATGCGTGAATGAGATAGAATTCGCGGGAATACTCAAACCGAAAACATCCCTGCGTTGCGGAAATCCTTTCATTCCTCCATAAAAGATAAATATTTGATATCCATTGGTAGGTGTAGAAGAAGGTGGAATGTATGGAAGAAACCTATGATGTATCGTTCTGTGATGTGAAATGGGGAAGCTTTGTCTTTTTGGGCCTGCTCTCCCTGATTTTTGGCATTCTCATCATGCTGTTCCCGAATATTTCGGCCACTGTGCTTGTCATCCTTTTCAGCCTGCTCATCATCCTGCTCTCGTTCATGGCTATTATCATGGCATTGATGACCCCCGCAGGGGAGACACGATCAAGCCTGTTGCTCATCGCAGGAGTGCTGGGCTTCCTTGTCGGGGTGGCAGGCATCATCTACCCGATAGTATTCGGGGCGATCCTGGTAGAAATTATCGCTATTGTACTCTTCGTGATAGGCCTGCTGAACATTGCATTTGCAGTGAGTGAGAAGACGTTTCCCCACCGCTGGATGCTGACCCTGGCCGGTATCCTGGCCATTATTTTCGGGGTCCTGTTTATGATCTACCCGCTTATCGGGGCACTGGTCCTCTTTGGATTCCTGGTCGGTGCGTTCTTCGTCATCTATGGGATCATCATCATAGCGGTAGGCGTCGCGCTGCGGGGGACAAAAGAGGTCTGTGTTACCGAGGTTACCTGAATTATATTCATTTTTTCAAATACGTAACAGCGGGGTCCGAAGATCGAAAGGTAACGATTTTCGAACTGGTTTTTCGCTACTACTCTTCAAGAGATTTTAAAATAGATTTCCTGAACAGGATCTCCGGGGCCTCCTGGCATGCGACCCCGTCCGGACCGATTACCGCCCTTCTGGCCTCTTCCAACATCATCCACTTTGTGGAATGGCAGTATGTCTGGGCACGACCGGCCTCATCTAAAAGCTCCTCGAGCGGTCTTCCATTCAGGTAGATCCGGTTCCTGGTTCCGGCCTGGACAAGCCGTTCTGTCTGCTTCACGGTGATACCATCCGATTCCAGCAGCGGGATGACTTCATCCAGCAGGTCAATAAAAGTGTGGCCGGTATCAGAGCACCGGTAACAGGGTTCTCCCTCTCCTTCAGCATGCCTCCATTCGACCACAAGGGACTTTTGGACTGTCATGACTCTTCGTTTCTGTTATCGGCATAACTCCCGATATAATTATCCCGGAACCGGGCACCGTTGGCTCACCGTTCAATAAGTGTGATATGGTCCTTTGCCCTTGTGGCCAGTGCATCCTTCTTCTGGAGAACGGAAATATCCCGAATAGCCTCCAAAACATGCACCGTCTCCTCCAGGAAGCTGAGAAGATCTGCAGGATAGATATCAATCCCGTATTCATCAAGAAAATAGACAGATATCTGGCGGTGATCAAGGCCGTTCTCGCGGAGATCTATCACTTCCCTGGAAAATTTCCGTTCCGGACATCCGCAGAGCGGTGAATCCCTGCACTCACAACGTAGGAAACTGTTAAAAAAAGAAAGTATCTGTTCTTTCAAGGTGTGATCAAGCCTGTCAAAGTCAAGATGGGAGCAGATGGCATCGACCATGGTCCCGGAGAAAGCCTGGTCGGGCAACCGGTAGCCGACAGCCCTCTCAATTTTTCTCGAGTACCTGAACCGTGCCCGTTCCGCAATCACGACTCCCCTGCCACCTCGTCAAAATTCTTGAGAGAGGCCATTGCCTCTTTCATGCTTTCGATCTCGATGAGCCATTCATCGAAGAGAGTGGGGGACTCGATATTATCCTTGACATACTTTCCGCAGCAGGAGGCGCCGTTGATGACACTGGCCCCGATATCAGCTCCGATTTCAAGTGCTTTCTCCATGTCATCATCAATTATTTTCTTTCCCTCTTTGACCAGTGTCTTGATATCGGAGCTATATTCCCCTTCAAGGTATTTCCTGCACGATTTAAAGAGGACCAGCATCGAGAGCTGGAGCGATTCCACGTATTCCTCAATTTCAGGGTACGGAATATCCGACATTACGATTGCTTCCACATCATTGAGTTTATCCATGGTCTCTTCTTTGGTGAAACGTTCGTTCTGGAATAATTTGATGACTTTTAATACCGCAAGCGTGATATCCATGCTGAAATTATACAGTGTGCGGAATCCCTCGGGCATCTCCTCGGATTCGGGATCTATCTGGAAATCCGATTCGTTTAACGTATTTATCCAGTTATCCCACCTCTCCTGGTTATAGAAGATATAGAACAATTTCATGGGCCCTTCTTTGACAGCCGCTCCCTTCTTTTTTCTTACCATTAACAAAAACATGCTCTTTGAAATCTTAAAGATTTTTGGTTATCGTCCGGATTAAGCCGATAAAATTGGATAATTATATATATGGGGTCGAGTGGAAATCCAAAGTCCGCATTCCACCCGGCCTCCCGTAACTATCAATTGCTTAATACTATGTCGTCGCATCCACTATGCGAGGAGGCGAGGACAGAGAGTATGCAGGTCGTACTAATTCGCTATGGCGAGCTGTTCCTGAAAAGCGAACCGGTAAAGAGGCATTTCATCAAAATTCTTCTCAGGAATCTGGCAAAAGCCCTGGACTCGAAGGGCCTTTCGCACCGTTTTGACGTATACAGGGGCAGAATACTGGTACATGGTCAGGATATCCCCGCCATTGCCGAGAATGCACGCCGGGTATTTGGGGTAGTGGATGTATCGGTATCTGAAAAGACCGGCATCGATCTTGACGAGATGGCAGATGCAGCATGCTCCCTCGCCAGGAACTCCTTAAAACCGGGGATGTCCTTTGCAATAAGGGCAAAACGACAGGGGGTTGAAGGGATGACCAGCCAGGAACTGGGAGCAGAGATCGGTGCGGCCGTGATCGGTACGGTGCCGGGGGTGTGCGTGGACCTGACAAATCCCCAGTACGAAATTTTTGTTGAACGGAGAGATTTTGGGGGTTTTGTCTATGATAGCCGGCTTACGGCCCCCGGAGGCCTCCCCTGGGGGACACAGGGCAAAGTCCTTTCCCTGCTTTCGGCAGGAATTGACTCGCCGGTGGCATCCTGGCTGATGATGAAGAGGGGATGCGAGGTCGCGCACCTCCATGTCGACGGCGGCTCCTTTGCCGGCCGTGATGTATTCGATGCCGCTCTCCGTCATCATTGCACGCTCTCAACATGGATACCGGGGTTTTTGCAGGATCTCTGGGTTCTGGATGCAGAGTATTTTTATGAGGCACTTACCTCGCGTGTAAAGCCCCGCTACCGGTGTGTACTGTGCAAGCGGTTCATGATACGCGTGGGTACGGCAATTGTCAGGGAAAAAGGCATGGCGGCTTTGCTCACAGGCGACAACCTGGGGCAGGTGGCGTCTCAGACTCTTGCAAATCTGGTCACTGTTTCAGAAGCGGCAAACGTTATGATTCTTCGCCCGCTTATTGCCTACGACAAGGAAGAGGCCGTGAGCATTGCCAGGAAAATCGGGACATTCGAACAGAAACAGGGCGACCTTGGATGTAATGCAGTGCCAAAGATGCCGGCAACATCAGCCGCACTGGAGGAAATCCGGAAGTGTGAAGAGAAGCTTTGTATGGATAGCCTTGTCAAAGAGGCGGTTTTCCACCTGCACAGCTACGCTGCCCTGAACGGCGAACTCGTAGAACCCTGAAAAATTCATGGGACCGGTTGGGTTATATTGATGATCGGCACGGCAGAATGCGCCATATCCAATGAATGAACCCCGATAAATGAACAATAGCCCCCTGAACAGGCCACTGCCCCGGAAGAGAAGTTTAATAACAGCCGCTGGTGGTTTCCCTCGTCAGAGAACCATGAATCTATGGCCTGTTTCTCGATCGCATAACTGTACCCGTTCCACTGTCCATAGGCATTCTCGAGTATCGATTCATTTTCTGATATTCCGAATCGATCTTTGAGTGATTCTGCAGAAGCCCCGGTTATCGGGTTGGAATAATTGAGATATCCGTATTGGGACATATCCTCGGCGCGAGCCATAGCGAGGTGATATGCCCTGTCGTCAAAAGCAAGGGGAGTCTTCCCGTCAATCACCCGGATTTGGTTCAGGTAAATCAACGCCTGTTGCGAATCATATTCGGAGGTATTAGATTTCAGGACATCTTTAGAAGCACTGTGGATAAGCCCGCCCAGCAGTGCAAGAAATCCCTGTGCAGTATTGACTATCGCGATCCGGGCCCCGGGCACAAACACGAGGAGGGCGATGATTGCAAGGGCCAGGATTGTAAAAACTGCCACAGCCAGTGTCCACCTGCTGATAGTGACTTTTCTCCTTGGAGCACGGGTTATCGGGACTACGGGGCTATCACTCTTAAATGAATATTCCTGCAGACCAAATCCCTTCACTATCTCGTCCATGTCCTGGATACGCAGGGTATAGCCGGAATCGGCAAACCTCATCTTCTCCAGGAGCGACTCCGCCGTGACTATGCGGAACCATTTCACTCGCCGAAAATCGATCTGGCCCTCCTCGTAAGTCCCCCCTTTACAGAAATAGAGCCAGGAACCTATTTTTCTTAAGTTATTCTCCCCTATGTGGGGGAAGTGTTCCCTGCAGACGGGAATCATGCGGTCTATGAAGTCCTGCCTGTGGATCTTGGCCTGGATAAAAAGATTGGGCAGGGTAATGGGCCCGTCTTTTGTGTCGACTTCCCATTTACCGTTTTCGATGCCGCTGATCTCACCTTTGAAGGCCTTTAAATCCAGGATGAGAGGGCCCTTCTTGGTGAGAATCACGCAATCTATCTGGCCGTTGGCCACAAGGACATTGGTCAGAAAGTACACCGGCTCCTTTGGGTATGCTTTGCGGAGAATTGCGATTATCTCCTTTAACTGGTAGTGTTCATGTTCAAAGCGTGTCTTCTGCCCTCGAAAAAACCTGATGCCCATGAAGGGTCCTCCGGTGTACTGGTGTATGAGTACCCTCCATATTGGGTCTTATTTTTGATATATTTTACCGGAAGGCCGCGATTGCGGATAATTGCGCGAAGCTTCCCGCCCCCGGAACCCTGCTATTCCGCAAACCACGATAAAAGGGGAGCCTTCTGAATTAAAAGCTCCTTTTCATGCCGAGGTGTTCACCGTCGCGAGATATGTTCCGGCCCCGATCCAGTACGTGTCGTCCACGTTCTGCACATAGCTCATTTTCGGTTCGATTGAGAAATTCCTTGCAGGGTTCGGGTAGAGATAATAAACAAATCCCCCACCTTTGCGGGCAACATCTATTTCCACGCGTGTAAAAGGCTGGCCTGTGGCATCGGTGATATTGAGCATATTTGTCCCCACAAGATCAGGCTGGAAGGGCAGGGCCAGCACGTTTCCATGGAAATCAAGTGCATAGATATAGATCTCCCCTTCAACAAATGGACCCGACTTGTTCTGGAATGTCTCAATTGCCGTTTCCTTGTCATTCTGCCGTGCAAAAAGAACCGCGGCTTCGACGAATTTTTCTATCTGCTCTTTGGTCATGGGAGCCATACCGATCGCTTCGGTGGCATTTATACTGGCAAGGTAGATGCCGGATCCCAGCCACCAGTCCTCGTCCACACCGGTCACATAACTGAGCTTGGGCTCAAAGGCATACTGTTCCGCAGGGTTCGGGTAGATATAATGGACAAAACCTGAACCGTTCCTCGCCACGACGGTCATCTCCCTGATATATTTCTGCCCTTTGATGTCCTGGATATCCCATCGGCTGGTTCCGATAAGCTCAGGCTGAAAGGGCAGGGCCAGCACGTTGCCCTGGTAATCATAGGCAAAGACATACAAGTCTCCCCTTATGAAAGAACCATTTGGTTTATTAAATTCCGCAAGTGCCGCTTCCCGGCCGTTTTCCTGTGCATATGTCCGGGCATCTTCAACAAATGTTACCAGATCCGTAACAGTCGCATCCGGAACCTGAGTTTGTGCAGGGGATTGGGTGGGCGGTATTTTTTCACCTGAATCCTGCACGCATCCGGCTGATAAAAGAAGGAAGGCCAGCACGACCAGGAGCGGAAAAGAAATTATAGATCTCATGATGATTTTTTTACCTGGATGAGTATTTATACCCAGGGATGAGAGGGCCGCGTGCAGGACATTGGCGGCGCACTCCTGGGCAGGGTTGGATATCGGGTTGTGAGAAAACCGGGCATGAGCTGGAAAGGCTGGGAGCGGATCAGGATCGAGACAGGCGAAGGAGACGTTGGAGCGGAAGCCATAGCCCCTGTTATCGTTTCTGCCAGTCGTTCCACAGATATCCCGGCATTTTATGGATCATGGTTCATGAAACGGCTTGAAGAAGGATATGCGAAATGGGAAAACCCCTTTAACCGGAGGGCGCAATATGTCTCCTTTGCCAGGGCACGCCTCATTGCATTCTGGACCAAGAACCCGGCCCCTTTCCTCTCTCATCTTGCGGAAATGGATAAAACCGGGCTTTCATATTACTTTCTTTTCACCCTGAATGACTATGAGCGGGAGAACCTGGAGCCGAATGTCCCTCCACTCGAAAAGCGTATCCGCATATTCGAAGAATTATCAGATAGAATAGGAAAAGGACGCGTGGTATGGCGTTTTGACCCCCTGATCCTCTCGGACTCGATCACCCCGGGACTCTTGCTGGAGAAAATCGAGGCAATCGGGGACCGTCTTTTCCGTAAAACACGGCGTATGGTCATATCTTTCGTGGATATAGAGAAGTATGCGAGAGTGAAGAGAAACCTGCAGGCCTCGGGTTTTTCGGATGTGAGGCAGTTTTCCATCCCGGAAATGGAAACGCTGTCAGCCGGTCTCAGGGAGCTCAACAAGGAATGGGGACTGGAAATATCTGCCTGTGGTGAAGCCCACGATCTTTCACGTTTCGGCATATGGAAAGGTCAGTGCATCAATTATGACCTGATGGTGGAGGAATTCGGGCACGACGAGGACCTTATGAAATTCCTGCATCCTGACCCGGGAATGAGCAGGGAAGCTGCAATCCGCTGGCTGAAGGACCCGGGACAGAGGGGCCGGTGCGGTTGTGTGGCCAGCAAGGACATCGGCCAGTATAACACCTGCATGCACCTGTGCACGTATTGCTACGCAAATTCATCACCCAACCTGGTGCAGAGGAATTACGAGCATTTTATATGGAAATCCCGTGTATCGGGATTCGGGGAAAGTATTCTGGATTAAAATGTCGCACCGCTGAACAACGAAAAACATGTAAAAACATTTTTCCTGCCCCGGATACCACAACTCACCGATATACCATGGCTGCCCCCCACCCCGTTCCTGACGACATGAAATGGCAGATCGCGTCCCGACTGGCCTCATGCCTCCCTGTTCTTTATGATATCACGTTCCGTGACGCAGTCGGCGAGGATTATGATCTGCTCGAACAGCAGATATGGATATATGTAGGCCAGGAAGCAAACAGCGTGGTCTCCTCGTACCATCTCCCTACTGGAAATGCAGAGGAACTGGCCAGGGCCCTGGACCTTGTCGCCACAGTATTTTTCGGGCCGGAAATGCGTGCAGAGCAGGTAAAAATTACCGCTGAAAGGTCGGTGCTGGTGTTGAAGCGATGCCCGTTCGTTACAAAAGGCTTAGAAGTGCAGGCACCGGGCGAGCATCTGTTCCAACGGTGCATGGCTTTTGCCATAACGGCCGTGGAGGCAATGAATCCCGATTATACACTCCGGTTTGTGCGTAGCATGTGTATGGGTGACGGGCACTGCGAGATGAAAGTGGTGAGAAAAGACGAGGTATCCAAAGAAGAGAAGAAGTGAATACCGGTATGGCTCCGGTATTCATTGGCCAGTCCACCCCAGCTTTCCATAGAACTGCTGCTGGTACTCTTCTGCCTGCCAGAACGTGGAGGCAGGGACAATTTCCATCACTATCCTGCGGTTGCCGAACGTTTCCGAGTCCTGCATCTTGCTTCTTTGACTCTTCGGCAAGAGCTCTTTGCCGGTCACCATGGTAGAATATAGCCGACCGGTAATTGGAGACGATACAGGGCACCTGCCGGTTCAACTGGGTGGGGTCGTGTAATCTCCCGTAAAGATGGTCAGGAGATGTGCATAGGACACCCTATCAGGGTCAAAGAGTATCTCCACCGTCTCGGCGTGGCCGGTATTTTGGAGCACACATCTTCGCATGTGGGGCAGTCCTTTTGCCCCCCCAGTATAGCCCACCCGGATGGAAACCCACACCTTTCACCTGCCGGAAGGCCACCTCGAACCCCAGAAGCCGCCTGCGGCAAAGGTGGCTTTCTCCCGGTTCTTCCCTGTACCAGGTTCCATGCCGGATACTCTCCCTCACCTTAACTTATACCTGGGGATCAGTGGCCCTTCTACCTGGCGAAGGTGCCCATCAGTTCCCCGGTAGCCAGGACATGGCCTTTCATGGTGTTATCGACAGTTCTCCTATCCGCCGGAGAACGGAGATTCAACAGGGTATCGAGGGCAAAAATCCGGAAGAAGTAGCGGTGAGGCTTTCCCGGCGGCGGACAGGGGCCGCTGTATTCTATCTTTCCGAAATTGTTCACCCCGTGCCTGCTGCCATCATCCAGGACAGGAGCTTTCTTCACCCCCTCGGGAAGTCCCCTCCTGTCGGGAGGGATATCGTAGAGCACCCAGTGGGTGAATAACCCGCTGGGAGCGTCAGGGTCATCACAGATAAGGGCCAGGCTCTTTGTACCTTCGGGGGGCTCGCCCCAGGACAGCGCCGGTGAGACATTCTTCCCGCTACAGGTATACCGTGAAGGGACTCGCTCCCCCTCCAAAAATGCATCAGATGATACAGAAATCGTTTTCATAATCTCACATTCCCGGCAGGATCGAACCGGAACCGGCTTGCCGGTTATCCGCATCCTGCCGCCTTCATGTGATGGATTGTGGACGTGCGATATAAAATTTTGCCAAATTTCCAGTATATTCAATACCCGTGAAAGTAAAATTTCAGTGAAATGGTGATTCAATGAGGCTTGGCGTGCTCTGCTCCGGGGGAAAAGACTCGATATATGCTGCATCCATTGCCATGCAGAAGGAAGAGGTGGTATGCCTGGTCTCGGTCGTGTCCCAAAACGAGTACAGCTACATGTTTCACACCCCCAATATCTCACTGGTTCCCCTCCAGGCAGAAGCGGCAGGGCTGCCTCTTATCAGTATCCATACAGAAGGGGAAAAGGAGAAGGAACTCGACGACCTCGAATGCGCCCTCAGCCAGGCCCGGGAGAGGTTCGGGATCGAAGGGGTGGTCAGCGGGGCCATTATGTCTATCTACCAGGCCAGCAGGCTGCAGCGGATCTGCCGGGACCTGGACATGTGGTGTTTCAACCCCCTGTGGTATGCAGACCAGGAAGAGTACATGGCGTCCCTGATTGGGCGGGGATTCTCCGTTCTCATCACAGGGGTGTTTTCCGCTCCGTTTGATGAGTCATGGCTGGGACGGCGGATAGACAGGGAGACCCTGGAAGCACTGAAGGCGGTAGCCGCGCGATACCGTATCACTCTCACCGGGGAAGGAGGGGAGTTCGAGACCTTTGTGCTTGACGCCCCGTTCTTTACCAGGAAGATAGTGGTTGAATCAGCCTCGGTCACTTACCGGAATTACCGGGGTGTATACCGGATCGAAAAGGCCCGGCTGGTGGAGAAATGATCATCTGCCTGGACTTGAGTTACCGGAAAAATTCCCTGGGACTGGATGAATTTGTTGCCCCCATCGCCGCCATCGTAAAAAGGATGGGAAAAGAGGCCCGGATAATGCATCATTCCGGGGCCGGGGCCGAAGAGACGGCTGATGCAGAGGCTATAATCCTGTGCGGCACCGCCCTGAAGGACAACGTGTATGCAGGCCGGATGGGACAGTTCGCATGGCTCTGCGGATGCCGGCTCCCGGTGCTTGGCATATGCGCAGGAATGCAGGTGCTTTCCCTGATATACGGGGGAAGACTGGAGAACAACTGCGAGATCGGGAGCACCGGGGTGGAGGTGGTTACTCCCGATCCCATATTCCTTGGAAAAGATCGGTTCCAGGTGTATGAACTGCATACATTTGCCTGTACTGTTCCTGCGGATTTCGATACCCTGGCCATATCGGAAAAATGCGTGCAGGCTATCCGGCACTGGGAAAAACCGGTCTACGGGGTGATGTTCCACCCGGAGGTAAGAAACGAGTGGGTGGTGGAGCGGTTCCTGGGAAAATGGGAGGATTAACAGATGGAGAGGCCGTTCTCCTGTGCAATTTCTATGAATGCCCGGGCCAGGTATTCGGCCTGGGTGCGGGAAAGGCCGTAACTGTTAAACTTCCAGACCCGCGTTGCCCCGGGAATGATGCCGGCAATACCCCTGGCCTTGAGTGCACTGGAGAAGAAAAATCCCTTCTTTTTATGATTCCTTGCCACCGTATCGAAAGATTTCAGGGTATCCACCCTGGTCAGGGTATGCTTCCGGGGCATCTCGCTCCTGACAGATGTCCCCTCAATACTCTGGAGGGCATCGAGGATCAGCTTTGCATTGGCCATTTGCTCATCCCAGTGTTTCACGCGTTCCCTGACATGGGGGAACGAGGCCATCATGCCTACGAGGGTCACACCCATGAGGGTGCATCCCATCATCTCCACCTCTTTTATCCCGAACGACCTTCCGGTCACATCGGTACGGGTGACAGTGGTCCTGAACACCTCGCCGGCCCTCTCTTCGGTCGCGGCAAGGATACCCGAGGGTGCGGGAGCGGCCATGCTCTTATGCCCTGAGCCCACCACGAAATCGGCGCCGATGTCTTTCCCGTCGACTTCCATAATGCCGACTGTGTAGGCGCCGTTATAGAGTACGGGAATATCATAATGGCGGGCTATACGGATAATTTCCTTTACTTCATGTTCATTGCCGTACTGGTAATCGAAATGGTCGAGGAAAAGCAGGACGGGCGGCTTCCCGAATTCCCTGTTTACCTCTTCGATCTTGATCGCTGCGGCATCCGCGGTGATAATATTCCGTTCATCAGTCGGAATCTCCCGTATGACACCCCCGTTACCTTCTACTGCCAGCACCTCGGTATAATGGGAGAGTGCAGTGATGAGGACGGGGTCTCCTTTTTGCACATATGTATCTGCAACTGCCTGGAATCCCCGCCGGGCACCCGGCACAACCCTGGCCACGTCCATATTCACAAACTGTGCCAGGTCACTGTGGAATTTCGCGATGGGAGGGTTTTTGATGTAATCCAGCCGGAAAGGCTTCACGCAATGGTCACAGACCGAATACCCGTCGCCGTAGGCAATGACGGCCTTCATGGCATCGGCAGTAAGCCGGCCACCCACCTGGATCGGATCGATATTGATAAATGACTCATCCACGTCCCGCACGTCGATATTCCCGGAACATTTCATTGGATGAGCTCCTCTCTTAAAATTGAGATATCTTTTTCCAGCGATTGAAGCATCCGGGAAACCTCCTCCCTCTGGGCGGCGTCCAGATCATGTGTAGGAGCGGTCTCCCGCAACAGCACCCTGATGTCGGTCAGGGTGAACAAGGCCTCAAATACTGTGTCAATAGCCCTTTTTGACACCGAATCACCATACTAATATGGTGGGGAGACTATAAGATATCTGATGGGCGTCTGACACATTGGCCCTTGGAGACCGGGGAGACCGCGACATCATTTCCGGAAGTGCCAAACAGGACCATTCCCGGATGGATACCGGGATTCAGACCCTTGAGCAGGGTGAAGCAATCATCAGTTCACTCAAAATACCATTCCCGGTAAGCACAAAGATCCATTTCTTTGAAAAGTACCTGAAGCATCTGAACCGGGAGAAGAGATTTGAGCCGGGAAAAGGGCTGCAAGACCGTTCTGATAAAATGGCCTTTATTTTTTCCCCGTTTCCGACTTTTTCATTGTTTCAATTGTTTTATCAATCTTTTTGATCGATACACAGTTAATCACTGGATCACCGCCGAAGAAATAACGCTTGATTACCATACCAAGCACTTCAACGATGTCTCCTTCTTTAATAGTCTCCCTGGAACCGGTGAACATCTTCACCGATATTTCCCCGCTCCTGTCGGCCACCATATACTGAGGCCGGTTCAGGAACTGGAAATATACTCTCTCCACCACTCCCTCTATCCGGACCGGCTGCCCGACCATGTTCTGGTTGATGAGCTTGATCCTGACGGTTTTCGCCTCTTTTGCATACACCGGCTCCAGATCGGCATACTGGGACTGGGAAAGATAGTTCAGCCCTAACGGGATGAGGAGCAGGAGTATCACCGTGGGAATGCCCCAATAGAGGATGGTTATGTCATCAACAATGAATGCAGCGACAAATAAAAGAACTGTGAAGAAGACAACCACCACAACGGTGATGATTGAGATCTTCACGTTTACGTTTCTTATTTTCATCTAGGACTCTACTTCAGTGCTGCAATCTCTTTCCGGAATGCAACCCAGTAGAGAACGCCCACGAAGACCATGCCACCGATAACGTTACCGATTGTGACCACGATGATGTTGTTGGTCCACATGGTAACCCAAGTCAGGTTGGCAAGTTTCGCAGCTCCTATGGTCGCTATCTGGTCAGCAGACAGCCAACCCGAGGTCATCAGACCGGCCGGGATGAAATACATGTTAGCGACACAGTGCTCGAACCCAGTCGAGACGAAAGCCATGATCGGGAACCAGATTCCGAAGAACTTACCTACCAGGTCATCGGCACAGATACCGAGAAGGATAGCCAGGTTCACGAGCCAGTTACAGCCAATGGCCTTGACGAATGCCGAAAAGTTCGCCGCCATGCCTACATAACCCACTTTTCCTACTGCAATACTGACTGCCGTCATACCAAATGCATTGACAGATCCGACACCAGCTGCACTCCAGCCGGAGAATGGACCGTATGCCATGATGAATGCGTACACGATGGAACCAATCAGGTTTCCGATATATACCCATACCCACAGGTTGATCACTTGGGCCCAACTGATCTTATGAATAAACGCTGCCATGGGGGCAAGCATCGCGTCACCGGTAAAGAGTTCTGCACCGGTAAGCACGATGATAATAAGCCCAACAGGGAACACGGAACCGAGGATCAACTTTCCCATTCCAGCGCCTGCCCATCCGGCCACACCGGTTGCACAGACTGTTGCCAGAGCACCGCCGATGGCGATGTAGGCTCCGGCCATGAATCCACGCAGGAGCATGTTCCAGGCTGGTAGCCCTACTTTGTACTTCCCAGCATCGCCAGCTTTTGCGATGATTGCTACTGGGGGATGAAATACCATTTTTTACACACCTCTCTGAAATTTCCTACCTATACCTGTAACCCAAACTCACTTTTCGTATAGGTTCAAAATTAAAATCCTTTCTGGTCTTATTAATAATTTTCTAAATGAATTCGCGGTCTTGATAGCGATTATCTTGTTTTTATGGCAATAATTGGGCTGAATGAAGAAGCTCGCACATACATCCTTGTCCATCCCACCCGAATTCAGACAGTAAGCCGTCTTCCGCTTGCATCACGGGCATATTTTCCGAATTCGCTGTTTTTCAGCAAATCACCCCTGAAAACGGTCCCATCGCGGCAGACTCTCAAACCATCTGGATCTATGCAGCATGACCCGCAAACGCCGATTCCGCACTTCATATAGCGATGAAGGCTGAAATACGATTTTTCAAGCATATCCTCCTCATTCAACCGGTCAAGAACAGCGGCCATCATCCTTTCCGGCCCGCACACACATATGGCATCAAAATCACTGGTATCCACGCTGTCCAAAAGATCGGTGACAAGTCCGTGGTGGCCGGATGACCCGTCATCCGTGGCAGTAAGGAGCGGGCAATGGTGCTCCAAAATGCCTGGAAAGAGGAGCTCGGATCCGGTCCTTGCCCCGAGAAGAAAAGCGTCCACACGGCCCTGCACTGCCAGGGGAAGGAGCGGAGCAGCTCCCACTCCGCCAGCGATTGCAAGAACCCTCCCCCACTCCGGGAATCCGTTTCCGAAAGGCCCGCGAATCCCCAGGCTTTCCGTCTCCCTCATGGAAAAGAGGGCTGAAGTGGCATCCCCTACCTTCTGCACGGTTACAGAGTCCGGAGAAGATAGGGCCATCGGAATCTCGTCGACCCCCGGGACCCAGAGCATGACGAACTGTCCGGGCCTGAATTCCTGCGGGCTATTGAAATGGAATGTGCGGATCGATGGCGTCTCCTGAACGATACTGGTGATGATGACATGGGTAGGAAGATGTTCAGACATGGGCACACCCCACAAGAAGATCAGGCATCTCCCCTCCATCGGCATAGAGATCCTGTGAAATAAGAGAGAATATTGACGGGTCTTTATAAACCGCGCTTCCTAACTCAACTGCGGTTGCCCCTGCCATGATCATCTCGAGCACATCCCCTGCCGAGGAAATCCCTCCACACCCAATGATGGGAATTGAGCAGGTCTCAAATAACTCATAGACACACCTGATGGCGATAGGAAAGATAGCCCTGCCGGAAAGACCCCCATACCTGTTTCCTAAAACCGGCCTTCGCAGCCCGGTGGAAATCCTCATCGCCCTGACTGTATTGATGGCTACGATGGCTGAGGCGCCACCCCGTTCGGCAGCGAGCCCGCATTCGGAAATATCGGTGACATTGGGGGTCAGTTTCACCCAGGTGGGCATCCCCAGGCGGGCGACCGCCCTGGTGCAGTCTTCCACCAGATCCGGATCGGTTCCCAATGCGGCACCAAAACCCTCGGCATGGGGACAGCTCAGGTTCAGTTCAATTCCTGCTGCTTTTCCGGTAAACCACCCTGCAACCCGGGCAAACTCTTCGGGGCTCCCCCCATAGACGCTCGCTATAACCGTTCCAGGCTTTACCGATGTCAGTTCATCCAGGAATTCCATCGAAGGATTGGGAAGGCCCATGGCATTGAGGAGCCCGTCTTCCAGGGCAACCAGGCAGGGTCCGTGGTGTCCGTCATTCGGAAAAGGTCCGATAGATTTTGTCACGACGCCACCTGCACCATTTTTTAGAATTCTGGCCAGGGATGCACCTGTAGTCCCCAGTATACCGGCTGCCAGCAGCAGGTGATTCCGGAGGGTCACACCACCCGCTTCCACCGGCCCGGGCTGTAATTTTACCATTCAAAGAATGATATGTCTAATTGTAATTATTTATTCTGGGCGTGCGAATAGTATGGAGTATGACAACCCTCGCGGTGCTGGGGGTCGGAAAAATTGGAGGAGAAGTAGCCTTTTTATCCTCTATTCAGGGTCTTGCGGACGAACTGGTCATCTATGATGCAGCGACTGAGTTTCTCCGTGCGCAGGTTCTCGACCTCAAGCACACCGGCATAGATATTGGCATCTCCACAAATCCCCGCCTGGTAAAGGATGCAGACATCTGTGTCTTTTCTGCAGGGCTTCCCCGTAACCAGAATATTAAATCCAGGACCGATTTATTGAATGCCAACCTCCCTGTAGCCACCGAATGCAGCAATGCGCTGCGCGGGTTCGGTGGCGTGCTGATTACCGTCACGAATCCAATGGACGAAAACAACTATTATCTTTGCAAAAAGATCGGTCTTCTACCCCGCCAGTGCATTGGGTTCGGAGGGCAACTTGACAGCGCCCGGTTCGGCCTGGCCATGAAAAACTATGGACTTTCCGGCGAGCCCTGGGTGATAGGAGAACATGGAGAGCATCAGGTTCCGCTAATTTCCCGGCTGCAGGGAATGGTGTCCAACCAGAACCGCGAGGAAATCCTGGCATATCTCCAGGGAGCCAGCATGGAAATTATCAGGGGCAAGGGAGGAACGGTATTCGGCCCCGCCCATCACATCACCAGCCTTATCAGGGATGTAGTGAATGATGCACGTGGAACAATAAGTTGTTCATGCGTCCTTGATGGCGAATACGGGTTTTCGAATTGCTCCCTGGGCGTTCCGGCCCGGGTAGGGAGGGAAGGTATCCTGGCAATTGAGGACTGGAAGCTCGATGAATGGGAACGGGAACACCTGGACCGGGCAGGAAACTATGTCACATCGCTATGCAAAACGCTTCACGTATAAGGAGAAATGGTGAACAGGGAATCGCGCTCGGAAAAGGCATCGATACAGGCCGAATCACGTGATATAGTCCTGGCTATAAATCAGGTTGAGTATTCCAATACCCCCGACGGTCCACTGATCCATATTTTTGGCAGGACTGCGGATAAAGAGGCCTTCCACCTCCAGGTAACAGGGTTCCAGCCCTATTTTTATGTACCTCTCGATCAGGCGGATGACAGAGAACATCCCCCGCAGGTCACGGTTGACCGGGAGAGGGAATTCACATCTATTCGCGAAGATGCGTTGAGGCGGCTTATTACCCGCAGGCCCACCGATGTCCGAGATATCAGGGATAATTACCACCATTTTGAGGCTGATATTCCCTTTGCCACAAGATTTATGATAGACTGCGGGCTTACGGGGGGAGTCAGGTCACCGGGAGTTGTTGCGAGCTATCGCGATCTTGCGCCGGCGGAGGTGAATGCCCCGGCCCGTGTGTGCATGATGGATATCGAATGCGAGGACCGGAACGGGTTTCCGGACCCGGAGCGTGATGCCATTATCTGCATCACGTGCCATGATTCGTTCGATGATGAGTTTGAGAGTTTCATCTATCAGCCGCCGGATGCCGACGAATGCGACATGTCCCTTCTATCCAGGCAGGAGGGAAGGGAAAACGGCTGCTTTGTCCAGGGCAGGCACCATATCAGCACCCATGATTCCGAGGCAAGTATGCTGAAGGGATTTGCCGGGTATATCCGCCGGCATGACCCTGATATTCTTTCCGGCTGGAACTTCGTGGAATTCGACATGCCATATGTGCGAAAGAGGATGGAGGCGCTCGGGATGCAGGTGACAATGCTCTCCCGGCTGGAAGGGCAGGTGGAGAGGAATGCCCTGCGTGGGAGGGCCCTTTTCGACCTGTTATCCGCATACAAAAAAATGCATGCCACCCAGAAGGAATCCTACCGGCTCGACTCCATCGCCGAGGAGGAGCTCGGGGACACCAAGGTACGGTACCGGGGGACCATCAGTGACCTGTGGCGAAAAGATCCCTGCACGCTCGTGGAGTATAATTACAAGGACGTCGAGCTCTGCGTGCGCATTAATGAAAAGAGCCGTATTATAGAGTTTTACCGGGAAATCGCCAGGTATGTAGGCTGCCCCCTGGACAGGACACTCAATTCCTCCAATATTATCGATATTTTTGTCCTGCGAAAAGCGCATGGAAAGTATGTCCTTCCCTCCAAGGGGTTTGCCCGGGCAGATGAGTTTGAAGGGGCTACCGTCTTTGAGCCTTCGCGGGGAGTGAGGGAGAACGTGGTGGTGCTGGATCTGAAATCCCTCTACCCCATGGCCATGATGACCATCAATGCCTCTCCGGAAACCAAAGACCCTGACGGGGCATTAAAGGCACCCAACGGCATCCGTTTCCGGAAAGAGCCGGACGGCCTGACACGGAGCATTATCAGCGAGCTGCTGACCGAGCGGGACCAGAAAAAGAGGGAGAGGAATGCCCATCCTTTCGGGTCTCCTGAATATGTCCTGTATGACCTGCAGCAGAACGTCCTCAAGGTGATAATGAATACCTATTACGGGGTGAGCGGGTACTCAAGGTTCAGGCTGTATGACCGGGAGATTGGATCGGCCATAACCTCCGTGGGCCGGGCGATCATCGAGCATACCCGGAAAGTGATCGAAGGGATGGATTACCGGGTAATTTATGGCGATACCGATTCCTGCATGGTCATGCTTCATCCGGGAGCAATTGAGGAGACGATCCGAATCGCCAGACAGATCGAGGAGACCGTCAACGCAAGTTACGGAGAGTTTGCACTCCGTGAACTGAATGCAGACACGCACTATTTTTCAATCAAATTCGAGAAAGTATACCGCCGTTTCTTCCAGGCCGGGAAGAAGAAGAGATATGCCGGCCACCTGGTCTGGAAAGAGGGATCGGACGTCGACCAGATCGATGTGATCGGGTTTGAGATACGGAGGAGCGATTATCCTTCCATTACCAAGGTTGTCCAACGGAAGGTGATGGAGATGATTCTCTATGGCGAGGGCTATGACGTGGTAAAGGAGTATCTTGGGGAGGTAATTCGAAATTACCGGGCTGGCAAATACTCGCTTGACGAGATCGGCATCCCCGGGGGCATCGGAAAACACCTGGAAGATTACCAGAACGACGATGCACATATCAGGGGCGCAAAATATGCCAACGAGCACCTTGGAATGGATTTTACCAAGGGCAGCAAGCCAAAACGGGTCTATATAAAAAATGTCACTTCCAGGTACAAAAAAACCGATGTATTATGTTTTGAATACGGAGACCAGGTGCCCCCCCAGTTCCAGGTGGACTGGGAGTTGATGCTCAATAAAACCTTAAAACTGCCAATTTCGAGGATTATCGAAGCCCTGGGGTGGCAATGGACGGATATTGACCCGTCCAGGACTACGCTTGCCCAGTGGGGGATAGGATAGATTCAGGGCCCCATTTTCACTGTTTTGTTAGATGAAGCACCAGTTTCCCCCGGCGTTATAGTCACACTGCGTGTGTGGATCGGCTCATCATACGCGATAGCCTCTCCGCAGTCTTCAGGCGGTATCGCAGGGTAATTAATGCAACGCAATCAATCTACTATCAACAGTGCTGGCACTGTCGCGTGGGGGACGATGAGAAATATACCAAGAATAGTGATCGCCGGAACACACAGCGGATGCGGGAAGACGACTATCGCCCGCGGGGTAATGGATGCGCTCACCCGCAGAGGGCTTGCGGTTCAGCCCTTCAAGGTGGGTCCTGACTTCATAGACCCCACGCACCACACCGTCATATGCGGAAGGGTTTCACGCAACCTTGATCCTTTCATGATGGGGGAGACTGGAGTCCTCGAGACCTTTATGCGAGCCAGCCAGGGAGCTGACGTAGCGGTAATAGAAGGGGTAATGGGGATGTATGACGGCCTGGAGGGCTCGGATGAGGCCAGCACAGCGCATGTAATGAGGGTGCTTGAAGCTCCCGCAGTGCTGGTGGTGGATGTACGAGGGATGTCCCGAAGCGCGAATGCCGTCGTAAAAGGCTTTCGTGAATTCGGTACCGGCGCTGAAATTGCAGGGGTAGTATTCAACCGTATCGGCAGCCCCCGCCACCGTTCCATGATCGAAGCTTCCCTCGAAACCAGGCCATTCGGTTTTGTGCCAAGGGACGAGAGCTGCACTGTCGGAAGCCGCCACCTGGGTTTGAAGATGGCCCATGAGCTCCTGGAGGACCACTGTATCGGAGACCTGATCGCGAAGAGTTGCGACATTGATGCACTGCTGGATGCAGCCCGAGCCACCCCTGCCCTCCCGGATGCCCCTGTGCAGGAACCAGAGCCGGAATCGGTTCGAATCGGAGTGGCAAAGGATGAAGCTTTCTGCTTTTACTACCAGGACAACATAGACCGACTGCACGGTGCAGGTGCATCTATCATACCTTTCAGTCCCCTGCATGATCCATTCCCTGCAATAGATGCCTTTTACCTGGGGGGCGGTTACCCAGAACTCCATGCCCGTGCACTTGAGGGGTCAGGATTCGGGGATGCGGTGCGGAAAGCCGTGGATGATGGAATGCCCGTATATGCCGAATGCGGCGGCCTGATTGCACTCACCCGGAGTATCAGGTGTGACAACAGGGAATACAGGATGGCCGGAGTCCTGCCCGGCCGGTCGTGCATGACCGGGCGTATCCAGGCGCTGGGATACTCGGACGGGGAATGGACCGGCGGACCTCATTATGCCTCTTCCGGGTCACGAATTCTGGGGCATGAATTCCATTATTCCCGCGTGGAATGCGAATCCGATGCCCGGTTTGCCATCAGGCTTTCGAGAGGGAAAGGCATCGTAGACGGTATGGACGGGCTGTACGTCCACCAGGCCTTGGCGACCTATGCCCACGCATATTTCAGCCCGGAATTTGCCCGTTCGCTCGTAGCTTCGGCGTCCGCGTACCGGAGATCGTGAGACTGGCCGGAAGCGAAACCCCTGGAAACATCTGTTTTTCCTGCCATCAAATCTTGAATATGAGGGGTTGTTTTCCGTCGGGTCATGAAGCCAGGATATCCGAAAGGACCTTTACTTCCCGTCCGTTGGCGTCTGCGGCAAGGATTGTAATGGTGTGGGGGGTTGTATTGAGGAGATGGCCGACACGCGTGAAGATACTCCGGAGAGATGCATCTACGAGAGTCAGGTCATCAAGGGAATGCGAGGATATGAGCCCCAGGTTCACGGAATGCGGAATAGTCAGCGTTTCCTTGTTGATTTCCAGCGTAAATTCCACCTGTACATAGGATTTTTTAGCCGCAACAAAATTAAAGAGATCGCCTGGAACCGGGGACACCTATGCTCAATTGAAGTATGCTCTGCAGGAAATGAGGGCAATTGATTATGAATAACACACTATGGTTAGAATAACATGAGGAGTAATGAGGTAAAATCCGGATACCAGCGTGCGCCCAACCGGGCTCTTCTCCGATCGCTGGGGGTGACTGCCGGTGAGATGGAACTTCCCTATATCGGCATTGCAAATGCATGGAATGACATTGTTCCCGGCCATATTCACTTGAGATCACTTTCTCAGAAAGTAAGGGAGGGAATTGCTGCTGCGGGGGGAGTCCCGTTCGAGTTCGGCGTGATCGGGATATGCGACGGGATTGCGATGGGTCATAAAGGGATGCGCTATTCTCTCCCCTCCAGGGAAAACATCGCCGATTCCATTGAACTGATGGCAGAAGCCCACAGGTTTGACGGCCTGGTGTTGGTTGGTACATGCGATAAAATCGTCCCCGGGATGCTGATGGCCGCAGTCAGGTGTAATATCCCGTCCATCATGATTACAGGCGGCCCGATGCTCTCCGGTTTCCAGGAAGGATGCGAACTTTCTCTCATAGATGTATTTGAGGCTGTGGGCCGGGTGGCCGCAGGGAAAATGACCGAGGAGGAACTCGCCGAACTCGAGATATGTGCCATGCCCGGCTGTGGGAGCTGCCAGGGTATGTATACCGCAAATACCATGGCCTGCATGACCGAGGCTATGGGGATGTCACTGCCGGGATGTGCAGCCACACCCGCAGTGGATGCGGGAAAACTCAGGCTCGCCAGGGAGACAGGCGAACGGATCGTGGGGCTGGTAACGGAAGATCTCAAGCCAAGGGAGATAATCACCGAAAAAAGCCTGATAAATGCTATCAGGGCGGATATGGCTCTTGGCGGTTCTACAAACACGGTTCTTCACCTCCTTGCCATTGCCCGGGAAGCCGATATTCCCCTGACAATGGACCATTTCAAAAACATCTGCATGAATATACCCCATTTATGCCACATGCAGCCCGCAGGCCCGCATTCCATGCAGACCCTCTACCGGAGTGGAGGTGTGCCTGCGATTCTTCGCATGCTTTTGCCGTACCTCGATGAGGAAAAAACCGTGGCAGGAAAGGGTATCCGGGCTATCGCAAGCGAAGCGGAAATCCCCGGTATCTCCATTATTTGCACTCCCGAAAAACCTGTGAGTCCTGCCGGAGGACTGCGGATTCTCTCGGGCAGCCTGGCTCCCAGGGGCGCGGTGATAAAATCCGCAGCCGTGCAAAAAGACATGTGGCGCCACAGAGGTCCGGCAAGGGTCTTTGAAGGAGAAAAAGAAGCCATGGAAGCAATTCTTGGTGACCGCATACATGAAGGCGACGTGATTGTGATACGTTATGAAGGACCTGTCGGCGGGCCCGGAATGCCGGAGATGCTCTCCCCAACCTCAGCGCTGATGGGGCTTGGGTATACAAGGGTGGCGCTGGTCACCGACGGCCGTTTTTCGGGAGGGACAAGAGGTCCCTGTATCGGTCATGTGAGTCCGGAAGCAGCGGAAGGAGGGCCGATTGGGCTTGTAAAGGAAGGAGATCCCATTGCTATCGATCTCCATGCCGGGACGCTTGATCTCCTGGTTGATGAAAAGGAATTGGACAGGCGACGGAAAGGATGGATTCCCAAAAAGAAAGTTCTTTCCGGTGTGCTGGCCCGGTACGCTGCAAATGTGCAACAGGCGGATATGGGAGCGGTATTAGGCCGCAAGGACTAAAAATACCCGCGGCAGGGAGAGTAGGAGAGGTTAATTCGAACCCTATTTCATCCCTTCTGTTCAATATAGTAGCGGGATCGGGTATACTATGGCTGAAAATGAAAAAAAATACCAAAAAGTGCAGTGTTGTCATTGTGAAGGGGCGGGCTGCACATATTGCGAAAAGAGAGGCTATGTCCTGATACGACCCCCCGCCAGGTGTTGCCCCCATTGTGAAGGGGCAGGATGCATCTATTGCGGATTTACAGGGTGGGCGGATTTGAAGGGCAAATATGAGGAATAAGGCTGGTGGAAGCAGGAACCTCGGGTGGCAGTGAGTTTCTCTCCCTGGTCTCTGATAAGGATTATAGATCGTCTATTGATTCTCCGAATCCAGGAATCCTTCAAAATTATTTGCCTTTTTTCAAAAAAGAATCTTAATGAGGATTTTATAATGAAGCCGGACAAATGCCCGTCGCCGAATCAGTGGAAAAGAATTCATTATTTCTGGTAAAACATCAGGCAGCCGGCGATTATATCGTGAAGTCCCTGTTTGCGCCGGGTGAAGGCGATGATGATGAAGCCTACAAAAAGGGTGAGGACGGAGATGATTTTTGCAAAGAACCGGAGCGTGGCCCTGGCAAATGTTATCCTGTTTCCGTTCATGTCTGTCACGGCGATTCGGAGTGCGATCTTGCCCAGGGTGGCCTGGTTTTTCGAACTCTCCAGGTAACCAAAATACAGCCATGGCACGATGATGAGTAACAGCCCTGCTGTGACCAGTAACTGCGTGGGTACAACTGCATTGACCACATTCCCATAACCGTCAGTCCGGGGGATATGTCGATAATACTGCATCAGCATGACAAAAGCCTCTGATACAGGGCTTGGCCTGGTAAAAAGCCATGCAAGCGTGGTAATAACTCCTATCACGAAAAAGTCGATAAGGACTAAAAAAAGCAGATCGATTACAGCGGCCAGAAACCGACCTCCAAGACCCGCATGCCTATCAGTGCTAACAGTGCCGACCTTGCGCCGCAAAATCGAACGAGGTGGCGCGGATTTCAGATCGGTGCCACACCACTGGCAGAACTTTCCGGATTGTTCGGTTTCCCTTCCACATTTCGGACAATACATACACGCCCACCTGATAAGGTAGTAATCAACCCCGGAAACTTCAATCTATCGAAAAACTTTTTAGGAGTCCATTATAAAAAATGGCCCTTTAGTCGCATTTAGGGGCTTTTAAGGCATGTATGTATTTTTAAAGTTATTCTGTCAGGTGCCTCTTCCCTGATCTTTTTGCATACTGGCTGACAAGAATCCCCAGCAAAGCAGCTGCCATCACCACACCGGAGAATACAATCCACTGGGCTTGCACCGGAGTGCCTGTTGCCAGGAGCGTGATGAGATTGAGGGGGTTTCCGGGAAAGGTCAGGGCCAGAAGCATGAGCACCACCACTACGGTGGAAAATATGAACTGGGCGGCCGAACGCTCTCTGTAATAGAGTGCCACCAGGGCTCCGACCAGGATGAGCACCAGGGAAAAAGAAGCCACCTGGAGGAGTATCTGTAACATATTTTCCACTCGGATACCATTTAAAGACAGCAACGCGAGCCACGCGCCTGCCTGGATGGGCACCAGGACCTCGCAGGCAAGAATTTTTCCCCACACTACTTCAGTAATGCTCATCGGGGTGGACAGGAGAGTTTCCAGGGTACGCTGCTGGTATTCCTCGGTGATAAGGTCAATTATCAGCGCTGAGGAGATAATAGCAGGCATAAACAGGAGCAGCGGAATCAGGAGTCCATATATGAATTCGTAGAAATCAGTGCCCGATCCAGCCGGGAATTCCAGAGATATCGGGAGGATATCAAGCCTAGCACTCCGCAGTTCACGCAGATCTTCCTCGTATTGCAGAAAGGCCTCTTTTAACTTTACATTTACAATAGCCGCCTGGATATCATTCTGGAGCAGGTAGAGTGTCACCTTGACAGGATCATCCCCGTCAGGAGGAATATCGGGTATATATACGACTGCCGAAAGTTTTCTCTCCTTGAGAGCGGCGATACCCGGAGAGAGTTCCATGTCATAGACCAAAAAATCATGGCTGTTTTCGAGATAGGTACGCAGCCCCGAATCCTCGCCGACATAGCCGATTCCGTATTTCACGCCCGAATGCTTTTGCAAGGCGGAAGGATCATACATGGTAGTAAGTCCCACCATCAAAAAAGAGGAGAACATGGCCACAAAGAGCTGAAGGAGGATGGCCAGGAGAATTGTCTTCTCATTTAAAAGTCCACCCAGGTCTTTTTTCATAATCAGGCCCACGTTTCTTGCTTTCATGCAAACCATCCCAGGATAAAGTAGAGATTATAGATACAATGGACGATGCTGGCGACGATGAGTCCCGGTACGTATCCGGCTGTTCCCTTCAATCTGAGCGAGACTGCGACTATGAGCACGGTTACGAAATGGAGAAGGAACGGAATCCAGAGGACGCCCAGGGAGAGAAAGAGAATATTTCCAAAAACTGATTCGGTAATCTGGGACAGTGTCACCAGCAGCAGGAGTTTCTCTCCGAAGAGGAAAGCCGCTGCCGTAACGGCGGAAATGATGATGATCCTGCCCCAGCCCAGGAATTTCTGTTTCCTGGAGAGAAGGGTAAATATTCCGACCGATTTTGCTACTTCCTCAACAAAAGCCGCCGATACGATAAGGAGGATGAGCGATAGCGGCATAGGGAGATTGAAAAAGAGCACGAGCAACATCATCTGGACCATGAAAACAAAGGGAATAGCCAGTACAGTGACTATAAAGATGGACAGGTATGGATGACGAAGCGAAAGACCGGTAGCGATGAAATCGCTGATCCTGGTCAGCAGCCTTGCATGGGAAAAGAGTCTTTCCTCACGGAAATTGGTGATGCCGATATAAAAGAGCACAATGCTGGTGAGGAAAAAGAGTGCAGTGGAATAGAAGTACTGGCTTATGGTAAAGGCCTCTCCCTGTATGGTAAAGATCACCAGCGTAAGGGGGGAAATAAGACTGATGATATGCACATTGGCAAAGATTGTGGGGAAGAAGAGGTACGACGTGGCCACTGTTGAGAAGAATATGGAGATAAACGAGAGCTCCTTGAAACTTCGGGATATCATCCCGATTATCAGTGCACTTGCAAGGAAGAACAGGATGACGGGGATTATTGGCAGCAATATGGATACGGATTCTCCTACCCAGAGAGAGAGGATCAGGGTAATGGCAACCATTCCGGCGCAATAGGGCAATGCTTTTCCGGCGATGATAACCCAGGGGCGAAGAGGTGTTGAAAGCAGCACCTCACCGCGGCGTTCCAGCCTTTCATTCATGATACTCATCATGAAGAACTGGGAAGTGAAATACAGCGGGAAGATGAAGACGAATATGAGGATGATTGAATCGAATGGGAGAGGAGGTGAGAGCTGGTGAGGAGTTTTGAAGGTTCCAAATGGGCTCTCCTCCCCGAACATATCGGTATAACGCGAGATCTGCGAATCTGTCCCCTGGCTCTCTACAAGGCCCTGCCGCAAATCCTCAAGCGGTATGCCCACCTCGGAAGAAGGGGGAACGATTTCGATTACCGGCCCCTCGGGAACAGGAGGTGTGGAAGAACGGGCCGGCGCTGCAACCCGGCTCCCTGACTGGGTGGCAACGAAATCGAGCTCGCTTTTCACATTCTGTACATCAATCCATAAAGGATAGGAAGCAAAAAGGTCCTCCTGCTGGCTGTAGATGATATTGATATAGCTGTCATAGTCCCGCTGGAGTGTCTTTACTGCTGCCCTTCCTTTCTTGGTATCCGGGGCGAATACATCCCCCCTGATAATGATGACATCAAAAGATTCCCTGTTCTGGTACAGGGACACGGGGGATCCCTCGTAGATTACAAAGCGCGAGTCTGAACCTATCACCCCAACGAGTGATGGATCATCAACACCGACTGAATAAAGGTTATCCTGTAAATGGAGGCCGCTCTGGGCTGTATTGCCTGTCACCGCCACAAGTATGATGAACAGGAGTACGGCCAGGGGAAGTACATCTTTTCCCATCGTTCCGACAGACTTTCTGACCTCCCAGCGTGCAATAGTCAGAATACCCGATAAAAAGTTCAAATAACCCCTCTACGTGTCTTTTCTATGTTATGTTCAACACATATAATACAGTACAGATCAAGGAAATGTTGTAATTTGCAGGAATTGATATGATTGTCGGACGGGACATCTCAAAGTACTATGGCAGCCTCCCTGCACTGGACGGGGTCAGTTTTGAATTTGATCACTCCGTGATATTCGGGGTAATAGGGCATAACGGAGCAGGGAAGACCACACTCTTAAAGATACTATCAGGGCTTATCACCCCCAGTTCCGGCGCATTATCGGTCGATGAAGTAGATGTGCTGAAAAATCCCGGGAAATTAAAAGAAATGCTCGGGTACCTCCCTGAAGAGTCGAGGCTGTACGAGGCCATGAAGGTTGAGGATTATCTCACCTTTTTCGGAGAGATCTACGGTATGGGCCGCAGCGCCATACGGGACAGGAGCAATAAAATTCTCACCTCCCTCTCACTTGAATCAAATGGAAAGAAGATTGGGGAGCTTTCCAAGGGGATGAAGCGAAAAGTGGCGATTGCAAGGTCGCTCATTCATGATCCGTCACTCCTGGTCTATGACGAGCCCACATCGGGACTTGACCCGATGACATCCCGGTATATCCTCGATTACCTCCGTGATCTGAAATCAGAAGGCAGGACAATCATCCTTTCGGCACACAACCTTTACCAGGTTGAGGCCATCTGCGACATCGTGATGATCCTCCGCCGCGGGAAGGTGGTGGCCATGGGAACCATGCAGGAACTGCGCGAGATGTTTGGTTCTGTCAGTTACAGCGTCTATTTTACCGCCCCTGATATCAACCGGATTGAAGGCATCAGGAATTATACCCTGGAGGCCGGGTTTTACCACGTGAGTTGCGGGTCCATCGATGAGATGAACGCGGTCACCCGGGTTGTCACATCTTCCGGGGGAGTAGTGGAGAGGATAGAATCGCATTATCCAACGCTCGAAGAGATGCTGGTGAAGATAGGAAAATAGACAGGACATCGCGGCATCATCTATTTTTTAACCAATCGTTGCAGTGACATTCACAATACCGCCTTTTCACATTTTTAAAATCTAAAAAAGGTTGTCTGTAATGGGATCAGGAATAAACCAGGGAGAACACGTGGGATACGTCACGCAATATGTACGCTCAATAACTCCCGGAAAAAAACAGCAGCCACGGGCAAATCCGGCAAGCGCCAGATAAAAAAATTATTACGATCTTCCCATCTTCTCATCGAGCCAGTCGAACTTGCTGCCAAACGACTGCGCAAACGCCCCAATCTGACAGTGGGCTCCTGCGCCATACTCATCGGAATATATTATCAGTTCTTTGTCGCAGGTGAGGTGGTCGTAGAGCAGATTTGCCTGCACTGCGCCCGGGTCGAAATGATCGTTCGCACCGGCACCGACAAGCATGGGGCACCTGATCTTGCCGGCCTCTCCTTCGAGCGAGAAGTCCATCCATTTCGCCCAGAAAAGTGCCGGGGAGCTCGCGTTAAAGACAAACATCCCGTTCTCGTTCAGCCAGCGGGTGCTGGTATCGTTTGCCATCGCACCGTAGATGGCATCGTCAAACTCCTTCGGATCTGATTTCAACCATTCCTGCAGCTCTTTTTCTGTCAGGTTCGCGGCCGGCCCGCCAAACTTCTGCATTTCCCATAAGAGGCCCAGCCCAATGTTGTAGATGCCTCCGTCCGCGATCAGCGCTGCGATCCGGGGTTCGTACGCAGCACCCCGTGGGGCGAGATACCCGCCGAGTGAGATCCCCCAGAGGGCGATATGGTCTTTGTCAACATCGGGCCGGCTCATAGCATAATCGACGACAGGTATGATCACGTTCTCCCAGTCGGGACGGAACGGGATATGCTGGATCCGGATCACCTCGCCCTGCCCCGGCCCTTCGAAGGTCAGGACGTTGTACCCGCGTTTGATCCCCCCCATCGCATACGGGTGGAGTTCCTCCTGGCAGCCGTCAAATCCGGTCTGGATGATGAGCAGCGGCCGGGGCCTTCCGGAGTTGTCGGACTTGTAGAAGTAGCCGGGTAGCGTGGTGTTTTCGTACGGGATGGCGACGATCTCGTACGGGACGGTGTCGAGTGAGAGTGCATCGCGGAATGCATCACGGCTCTTTCCCCACGTATCTACGATGCGGGGATCGGAGGGGTTGCCGTGCAGGAAGAATTCGGCGGTGCGGTAGTAGGTTGCGGCCCGGTAGTATGCTTCCCTTGCGGTAACGCGGTGCTCTGCCGCAAGGCTCTCATCACCCGCTGCCCTGAAATGGTCTGCGGTCTTTTTCCATTCGCTGTACCAGCTCTCAAGGTCGCCTTCGTTAATCCGGGACGCGGTGGCAAGGCATTCGCCGATATCGGCCTCACCGGCATACGCGGCGGCAAGCGTCCGGTTCAGCTCGAACGCGAATTCCCGATCGGTAAACACGAGTGCGGTGCAGTGGAAGCCTGGTGATAGTGCCGGCGTGACGGCAAGGGACGTTGGCTGTTGCTCCAGGGATCCGGTACAGCCAGCAGAGATCGTAAGAAAGGTAGCGATACATAGAATGATTAGGGGTAAAAATACTTTACGGACCTGCATATTGGATCACGGGAGATGCCACTTTAGGGATAATAATTGTTGTGAAAATCCCACACAGGAACAAAATAACCAGAAGAAAAACGGGCCTGAAGGGATTCGAACCCCTGACCTACGGATTAAGAGTCCGTCGCTCTGCCAAACTAAGCTACAAGCCCCGATAGTTGACCTATATCAATGGTTACGCAGGGGGTATAAATCTTTCGAATAAGTGCAGAAAAGAGTCCGAATTCGATTTCTTGGTCGCTGGTTCAGGAGAATGGCCTGTTGTAACCTTAATATCCTGACAGGTGGTAAATTAAACCAACATGCCTGAAGCAGTCCGGAATGAGGCCCTTGAACGGGTGAAATATGTGGTGCTGGGGTGCGGAAGCACCGGATACAATATTGTCCAGGAACTGTGTAGGGAATCGAACCGGATCCTGGTGGTAGACAGGGACGAATCGAGGGTCAGGGAACTCCGGGACCAGAATTTTGATGCCCTGGCAGGGGATATTGCAGATATCTCATTCATGTCCGGACTCCCGGTATTCGAGATTGCATTCATTTTCACGTCAGATCATACGACAAACCTGACGGCCATAAAAGCAATCCGGACCAGGCTGCCAGGCGCCCACATAGTGGCCAGGGCAGCCGATCCTGTCAGTGCGGGAGTCCTGGCTTCAGCCGGTGCCGATTTTGTGCTCTATCCTCCCCAGGTGGTTGCTCGTGCTGCAATCCACCAGGTCAACAAGCTCTATGCCAACCGCATATCGCAGCGCCTCTCCTCCCTCCTTGCCGGATGGGAGGGGACGCTGGGCATCATTACACACAAAAATCCTGATCCCGATGCAATCTCAAGTGCACTGGCACTGGCAACCATTGCACGAAGTGTGAATCCGCAAAAACTCAACTGCCGAATATTCTATGATGGTGTTATCGGTCACCAGGAGAACCGAACCATGGTGAATCTCCTTGAAATCCGCATGGAGAAGATGGATCCGCAGGTCATCCAGGACTGCAACTACCTTGCCCTTGTGGACTGTCCGGGGCCTGGACAGAATAACGCCCTCTCCCCCCGTACGAGAGTCCATATAATCATTGACCACCACGGGAACGGGCCGGACTTGAGCACTCCGTTTGTTGATATCAGGCCGGGGCTGGGAGCGACTGCAAGCATACTGTCCCAATATATGCAGGAACTGGACATTCCCGTGGACAAATTCCTTGCAACAGGACTCCTTTATGGTATCAGGTCCGATACCAGGGATTTTCGGCGGAATGTCACTTCGCAGGACCTGAATAATGCCGCATTTCTCCTGCCCCTGACCGATAGCGAACTCCTGGACCAGATCATGTCTCCTTCGCTTTCCCAGGAGACCCTGGATGTGCTTGGCAATGCCATCCGGAGCAGGAGGATACAGAGCGGCTATTTAATCTCCAATGTAGGATATGTCAGGAACAGGGATTCACTCCCCCAGGCAGCCGATCTTCTTATCAGCCTTGAAGGGGTCAATACCGCCCTTGTGTACGGGATATCGGATGACGCGATTGTGATGTCAGCTCGCAACCGTGACATAAGGCTCCATATCGGGAATGTGCTGGACGAAGCTTTCGGTGATATCGGGGATGCAGGGGGGCACCCCAACATGGCTGCAGCCACTATCCCTCTTATCTATTTCCAGCGGGTAAAAAACAAGGATGAGCTCCTGTTCCTCATCATGGAGCCCCTCCTTGAGAAGTTTAAAAAAATTGTCGGCCTTGAAAACGAGGGAAAAGATGAACTTTGAGGAATGGGAGCCCTACTACCTTGAGATCCTCGATTATTTTTCGATTGAGCGGGAACTGGATGAGGAAGCGGCAGAAATTCTTGCATCGCTCATCACCCGCGATGATCTGTCCCTGCTCGAAGAATGCTGCAGGGGCAGGGAAATAACGGTCTGTGGCAATGCACCCCGACTGAAACGGGACATTCCACGGGTAAAGGGGACCGTCTTTGCTGCCGATGCAGCCTCACTTGTACTGTATAGTGCCGGGATACGCCCTGATGCGGTATTCACGGATCTTGACGGCGCCACTGATGATTTCATCGCGATGAATCGTGAAGGCACCATCATGGTGGTCCATGCCCACGGTGACAATATTCCTCTCATCAGGCACTGGACTCCCCGGTTCCCCGGCCCGGTTGTCGCCACAACCCAGAGCCGGCCAGGGGGGCATGTGTACAATTTCGGGGGGTTTACTGACGGGGACCGGGCCGTTTTTGCCGCACAGTCACTCGGGGCATCCCGGATCGTAATTCTCGGCTTCGATCTTGATGATACCGAAGTGGATCATATGAAAAGGGGAAAGCTCTACTGGGCAAGAAAACTCCTTGGAATTATTGGGTATGAGTGCTGAAGCGGTCATCATCGATGGGTATGTTGACGAGCCTGCCTGCCTTGGGGTCCCCCCTTACCTTTCTCCCTATATCAGGACCGTGGCGGGGGTGCTTATCGAGCATGGATTCCGGCCGCGTTACCTGACTATCGACCAGCTGCGAAAGAACCCTTCTGCACTTCTCACCATCTCCAGGGACGCTGTTGTGATGATGATTGCCGGCATGACCGTTCCCGGAAAATATCTGGGAGGAACACCCGCCACCCTGACCGAAATCCGGCAGATTGGTGTACAACTGCGCAATAAAACCCGGCTTATCGGGGGGCCGATAGGGTTCGGGTATTCCCCACGGGGAGGAAAACCTGCGATAAAGTCGGCAATATCCGGGTTTGATCATCTGCTATCGGGTTCACCCGCTGAAGCCCTTGATGCCTATTTAAACGAAGGGAAGACATCAGGTACACTCAATTACCGGCATGCCGACAGGTGGAGTGTCCTTGGTGCCCCAATTATCAGGGAGCATCCCTCCTACCCGTACCTGATGTGTGAGCTGGAGACTGCCCGCGGCTGTTCTCGCGTTTCGAGCGGAGGCTGTTCTTTCTGCACCGAACCATTGTACGGGCCTCCGGTGTACCGGTCGTCACAGGGCATCGGGGAGGAAGTGGAGGCCCTGTACCGCGAAGGTGCCCGGCATTTCCGTCTGGGACGACAGCCCGATATCCTCACCTATGCAGCGGACGGGGGAGAGTTCCCGGCTCCCCGGCCCGACAAGGTCAGGGATCTCTTCGTATCTGTCCGCAGGGCGGCACCCGATCTTAAGACCCTCCATATCGACAATGTGAATCCTGGAACCATTGCTCGTCATCCGGGCCCCAGCCGGGAGGCGCTGGAAGAGATCATACGCTACCACACACCCGGGGATGTAGCCGCCTTCGGTATGGAGACTGCGGATCCGGTAGTGGTGGAGGCAAATAATCTCAAGGCAGGTTCCGATGATGTCATGAAGGCAATTGAGATCGTAAACCAGGTCGGTGCTGCCAGGAGAATGGGTATACCGGAACTCCTCCCTGGATTGAATTTCATAATCGGGCTTGCAGGGCAGACCGAAGAGACGTTTCTCATGAACAGGCATTTCCTGGACAGGGTGCTCTCCTCCGGCCTCCTCGTTCGAAGAGTAAATATCAGGCAGCTTATGCCATTTGAAGGTACCAGGGCATTTACTGAGAACACCCTTGGGAAACATCGAAAGGCTTATCGTGCCTTTAAGGAGTATACACGTCTCCATTTTGATCTTCCCATGTTAAAAGAGGTATTTCCTGTCGGAACGGTGCTCAAAGACGTGATTATCGAGCAGGAAGGCGATCTCTCTCTTGGCAGGCAGATGGGATCCTATCCCATCCTGGTGGGGATACCAATTCCCCAGCGGTTGCGCACTTGTCTTGATGTGGTGATTGTGGATCATGGGATGCGATCGGTCACCGCTCTTCCGATTCCGGTTGAGGTCAATCTGTTGCAGGCTTCCACACTCAGATGGATACCCGGTGTGGGGAAGAATATTGCAGGAGAAATATCTGCAAGAAAACCACTTTCCGGGATCGATGAATTCCGGTCTATAGCGGGGAAGACCGTCATCGACCAATATTTAGAGTTTTCACATCTCCTTTAATTCAATTACTTTCAAAATGTCAGTCCTGGTCACGATGCCAACCAGCCGGTCCGAGTCAATCACCGGAATACGGCCGATATTATTGACTGACATAATCCGGAGAGCATCGATTACCGGTGCCTGTGGAGGGAGTGCAAGCACTTCCCTGCTCATGATGTCCTTGACTTGCATGGCCTCCCTATCCAGTGGAGGGATCTTGTGCAAGTCGGCCAGGGTGACCATCCCCACCAGCACATCATTCTGCATGACCGGGAATCCCAGGTGTTTGGAGGCATACATGCTGTTGATCACCTCACTCACAGGGGTGTCCGGTTTCACTGTCATCACCCCGGTACTCATCATGTCACCGACGGTGACGTCTTTTAAGAGGAAATTGTACTTCACAGCCGTTGATTCCTGGCTGGCCCCGATGTAAATGAAAAATGCTATGAGAATGAGTATGGGATTGAAAAGAAAGATCCCGAATATTCCAAATATCACGGCGAAAATCCGGCCTACATCGGCGGCAATCCTGGTAGCTTTATGGAGTGGCATTCTCTTGGCCAGGAACGCCCGCAGAACCCTGCCCCCGTCCATAGGGAATGCCGGAAGCAGGTTGAACCCGAAGAGAAATACATTCAGCAATCCCAGGTACCCAAATATAAAGACCAGGAGACCGGCCAGGGGGGGCGATGAGACGACAAAATCTGAGACATAGACAAACCCGCTGCAGGCGATACCTACCGCCAGGCTGGTCAGGGGGCCGACGAGGGCCATGGGCAGCTCGATGACCGGATCGGGCATGCTCTCCTCCATCGATGATATTCCGCCGAATATGAGAAGGGTGATACTGTTTATTTTCATACCTTTTCTCTTTGCGACCAGGGAATGGGCCATTTCATGAATCAGAACACCCCCGAAAAGACCGAGAGCTACCACTGCACCAAGTATGTATTCCATGTAACCCTGGGTTATCAGGGTGAGATCAATGGAGACACCATATAATCCTGACAAAAGATCACTGGTAAGGACGATCTGGCTCCCGATGATCCAGGCGAAGATAGGAATGATCACAATGAATGTCCAGTGGATGAGGATAGGTATTCCAGAAATAGATCCGATTTTTAGTGACCCATTCATAAAAAGAGTATCTTTTTAACCATTAATAGTATATATCTTCCATGATTAGGATGAGAACGCAGATTACAGAGCTGTTTGGCCTGAGTGTCTATACTGAAAAAAGCCTCCTGGTAGGTGAAGTGGAAGACGTATTGATCGACATCGAAGGGAAGAAGATGGAATCTCTGGTGGTGGGAAAATTAAACCAGGAACTTGTCGATATCAAGAGCTACAAGGGCCTGAAGATCCCGTACCGCATCATCCGAAGCATCGGGGATATCGTCCTTATCCGACACCTTCCCGGTGCATTCAAGACAGGAAATTTTGACGAGGTCTGAGCAGAGAACAGCTGCTGAACATACCTGTACTGGAGTCAAATATACGAATCATGAGAAATCGGGAAGTATTCAGCAATCTCATCACCGTTCCTCCTGTTTTTATCCGTATTGACGGGCGATCATTTCATCGCCTTGCAAAATGCTGGAACCTCGAGCAGCCATTTGATCCAGAATTTTCAAAGATCATGGCAGAGGTTGGCCGACGACTTGTAACCGAGAGCGGTCTCTCCCCTGAGTTTGCATATACTTTTTCTGACGAGATTAATCTGTATTTTTCCGATCTCCCCTTTAAAGGGCGGGTAGAGAAAATTGACTCCGTCGCAGCGTCATTTGCAGCGAGTTGCCTGGTTATCGGCATGGGATCCGCCTACCCGGTTTCATTTGATGCCAGGATCATACAGGTCACCCCTGATCTCGCCCTGGAGTATCTGATCAACAGGCAAAGTGAAGCCTGGAGAAACCACCTGAACTCTTATTGCCAGAATGAGCTGATCAGCAGTGGCATTTCAAGGCGGGAAGCTGCCCGGCACCTGAAAGGTATGCCCTCGAAGGAGATGCACGAGATGATGTTTAAAGCCGGTGTAAACCTTTCAAAGACACCGGTATGGCAGCGCCGGGGTGTTCTGGTGTACAAGAGGAAAAAAACCGTGAAGGGCTTCAATCCAAAAATTGGGACCATGACAGATACGATAAGGACATCTGTGGTCATCGAAAGGGATCTGCCCCAGTTCACCTCGCCCGAGGGACGATCACTGCTTACCGGGCTTCTCGATCTTTGAGATTGAGATTACCATTGGAATGCCTTCCACATTCCATTCCATTGAAAGGCCCCATGACTCCCCTGGAGGTGCGGTCTCTTCGCTGGTATGAAGTGAAAGCCGTTCTGCCCTGACTTCCTCCATAATCCCGTCTATCCACATCTCACGGACCATTCCGCATACTCTTGAATCACTGATGCCGGCGTCGGCGATGATGTAATCCTCTACATTGAGATCAAGTTGTCGTCGCATCTCCTGTATTCTGCGTATAACCTCCCTCGCATATCCTTCGGCCTCCAGCTCAGGAGTCAGGGCGACGTCAACGTAGACCATGCCTCCAGGCATGGGGGCTGAGAAGATCTGTTCGGGTAGGTCCTCGTGGAAGGTGACCTGAGAAGAAGAGATCTCGAATTTATCCTCTCCATCCCCGAGTACCACAATTTCCCCTGCCTCAAATGCCGCCTTAAGTGTATTCCCGTCTGAAGCAAGGATGAGCTCCCTGACTTTCGGGGAATTTTTCCCGAATGCGGGTCCCAGGGCCTTCATGACAGGTTCGGCTCTCCAGCCGATACGCTCCCAGCGGCCGGTGACCGCACGAACTGATCGGGCATTGGCCCGCTCCCGGCAGATTTCATTCAGATCCATAATGGCTTCGGCGACATCAGGGGAATCGGCGACCACTATGCACTCACCTACAGGCCACCGGAGTTTCCTTTTTCCAGCCTGGCGGGCATTGGCACACGCCTCGTCAAATGTCCTTACCGATGCCATGGCACTTTCAAGATCAGTATCTATAAGGCCGGGCTCCCCTGCATACCAGTCGAGCATATGGACGCTGTGCGGCTCACCCGGTAGGCGGAGGTTCGCGTACATCTCTTCAGTAATATGCGGGATGAATGGCGAGAGTATGGTGCAGAGACGTCGCATGACGTAATAGAGAGTCTCATAAGCCTGTTCTTTCTCCAGGGACTCGCCTTCCAGCCACATCCGGGGACGGACGAGCTGAACATACCATCGGGACAGGTCTTCCAGCACGAAGGACACAATGGACCTCGTGGCCCGGTGGAGCAGGCAATCCTTCATTGACGAATCGACTACAGTGGCAACCGAATTAAGCCGGGATATTATCCACCTGTCTTCAAGCGGCAGTGAGGAGAAATGTTCGGACACATACGAGGCATCCCATGCATCCTGCCGGGAAGCGGGGGAGAATTTGTCGAGGATCATGTAGGGAAGGGGGAAGCGATAGACGTTCCAGAAGATGTTGATGGCCCGGTTAATGGTGCGAACGCCTTCCCAGTTAAATTTCAGGTCGTCCCACGGGGCATTCGAAGAGAGTACATAGAGACGGAGTACATCCACGCCCATCTGTGCCACTACCTCTTCCGGAGTCACCACGTTCCCGAGACTCTTGCTCATTTTTCGCCCTTCGGCATCGAGTGCGAAACCATGCATCAGTACTTTGCGATAGGGGGGGCGGTTAAATGCAATGGTACTTGCCCCAAGCTGAGAATAGAACCATCCCCTGGTCTGGTCCTGCCCCTCGGTGATAAAGTCTGCGGGCCATAACCGCATAAAAGCCTCCTGTTCTCCCGGAAAACGCAACGTGGCCCATGATGCCACCGCCGAATCGAACCACACATCGAAGATATCTTCAACCCTCCGCATCTCACCGCCGCAGGAGCATTTCAGCACTATCTTGTCGACATAGGGGCGATGGGGGTCCTGCAATGGTTTCCCGCTGGCTTCCTCGACCTCCCGGATCATACCGAAAACACGGTAATTCGTGCAGGAACTGCACTGCCAGATGGGGATGGGGATGCCCCAGTATCGCTGGCGGGAGATGCACCAGTCACGGGCATCCTTGATCCAATCATGAAAACGGGCACTACCCGCCCATTCCGGATACCAGGTGACTTCCTCCACTTCTTCGAGCATCCGATCCTTGAGGTCGGAAACCTTCAGGAACCACTGCTCTGTTGCCCGGAAAATAATAGGGGTCTTGCACCGCCAGCAATGGCCATAGCGGTGGACCACTGAATCATGCGCCAGAAGGTGGTCTGCCAGTTCTTCAAGCACCACGGGATCTGCATCCTTTATAAACATGCACGAGAGCATACCTGCCTCGTCAGTGAAATTACCGCTGGGGTCCACGGGGCAGAGAATTGCCAGGCCCTCCCTGCATCCCAGAATGTAATCGTCCCATCCATGCCCGGGGGCGATGTGCACAATCCCGGTATTTTCAAGGGTGACGAAGTCGGCAGTCACAACGCGATGAGATATATCCCGCTGCAGGGGTACCTGCTCTTCCAGGGGGGAACGGTAGGTTAATTCTACCATATCTGTACCCTGCCTCTTCTCAAGGACTGAATAATCCTGGTAGCGGCCCTTGCGCAGGACTGCTTCGACAAGCTCCTCCGCTATCCAGAGGATCTCCCGGGCTTCGTCTTTTTTCGCTTCCACCCGTGCATAAATAATATCCGGATGAACTGCTACGGCCACGTTTGCGGGAAGAGTCCAGGGGGTTGTTGTCCATATGACCAGGAACTCGTTCTCGACTCCTTCAACAGGGAACTTCACAAAGATGGATGGGTCGGTTTCATCCCAGTATTCGACCTCGGCATCGGCGATTGCGGTGGCGCACCGGGGGCACCAGTTCACGACCCGGAACCCTTTCTCGAGCATTCCCTCCTCGTGTGCCCTTTTCAGGGTCCACCAGGCAGCCTCGATATATTCAGGATTTATGGTCTGGTAGGGATCATCAAAGTCCAGCCATACGCCCAGGCTCATAAACTGCCTGCTCATGATGTCTTTGTTTTTACC
>DATKYO010000059.1:0-6137 GCA_035528475.1 Methanoregulaceae archaeon
ATATCCCAATATCTGTCCAAATCTGACTTAATTCAGAGAAACACTATTATGTGATCATCACTGATTTATACCTATATGCAGGTTTCCAGGGATGTCGAGCTCGAAGGGCACATCATAGACTCCGGTATCATGACCCGTGTATTTGATAAAATAATGGACATGGGTGGAAATTTCGAGATACTTGTCTTTGATGTGGGGAAGAAAAAAACCGATACAAGTTACACGCGGATAAGGGTGAATGCCGAGAATGAAGCCCAGTCCTCTGCGATATTATCTGAAATTCACCGACACGGGGCACATCTGGTAGAAGTGAAGGATACTACTACAATGCCCGCAGATGGAGACAGGATTGTCCCGAAAGGATTTTATTCGACCACTCATCATCCCACCTCGGTAAAATTCCGTGGTTCATGGCTGCCTATCCAGCATATAGAGATGGACTGTCTCATAGTGATAAGCCCCGACGGGAAAGGAGCATTCTGCACCCCGCTGTCCAAATTGAAGAAAGGAGACCTGGTCGTAGTGGGAGAAGAAGGCGTAAAGGTTAATCCGCCTGAAAGGCCCAGGAAACTCTCGAATTTTGAGTTCATGCATGGGACAGTGTCGCCTGAAAGGCCCATCGAGACCATTATCGCCAAAATCGCAGCAGAAATCCTCGAAGTGAAAAGAAACGGCGGGAAAATCGCCCTTGTTGGGGGTCCGGCTATCATACATACCGGGGCAGACAAGGCACTGGCAGATATCATAAGGAAAGGGTATATCGATGTTCTTTTTGCCGGTAACGCCCTGGCAACCCATGATGTGGAGTATAATCTTTTCGGGACATCCCTGGGAATGGATATCTGCACGGGTAAACCCGTGACCGGAGGCCATAAAAATCATATCTATGCTATCAGCGAGGTTATGCAGGCCGGTTCAATTAAAAAGGCAGTGGAGGACGGAATCATTACCGGGGGTATCATGTATGAGTGCGTGGTGAATAACATTCCCTTCGTCCTTGCAGGGTCAATACGGGATGACGGCCCTCTCCCGGATGTGATCACCGATGTGATGGTGGCCCAGGACAGGATGAGAGAGTATATCGAGGATTGCGGGATGGTACTCATGATTGCCACACTGCTCCATTCAGTGGCGGTCGGGAACTGCCTCCCTTCCTACGTAAAAACCATATGTGTGGATATCAATCCCTCATCCGTCACCAAGCTGATAGACAGGGGGACCATGCAGGCAATAGGGGTTGTGAGCGACGCGGGCACATTCCTTCCCCTCCTGGAAAAACAGTTGGATATCCAGAGTGCCGGGTTTACCGGGTAAGCGGCATCGCGTAGGGCTGCTCATCGGAGACCACAAATTCCCATTCACATTTACAGTCACACTGGATGTCGCACAGGCCATCCAGGAGCGATGAATCACCTGACAGCGAGTAATCCCTGATACCTTTCACAATCTCGTAGTCGCAGGATCTGCAGTTATGAGGGCCCCTGGTATGCCCTCCCCCGACCGGGTCGCAGCTCACGTGTACCGGTGCATCACGAAGCACCTTCAAGACGCTCCAGAGGTATGGCGGTCGATAGGCACCCTGTTTCCAGTACCATTCAAGCTGGGTATTACGCTGTACTGTGCAGGGATTCATCGAGATCATCTCGACTTTTCCGGCGATGGCCGAAATTGACGACATCATATCACCTATCGCCTCCCGTTCTGTCAGGAATAACGGTTTCATGAGAAGGTATGCCTTGGTACCTGCCCCCCCAAGGGATGCTTCTCTGACTGCATCGCTAAAATCGGCCATGGAAAAGCCCTTGTCGATACATTTCTCCCTGATGAAATCATCAGTGGTTTCCAGTCCCATGGCAACGTAGAGCGGGGTATCATGGCATCCCGTATCAATGAGTGAGACAAATTCCGATACCCTCTCCCTCCTGACAAACTCCGGTCGTGTTTCAGCAATTACAATTTTTCCGGAAAAGAGCCTGCCTGCCTCCTGAAATGCTGCTTTTGGGACTTCCCGGGGATCGAAAAATGATCCCGAGGTGAATATCTTCACCATCTCTATATCATCGAGGGAGTGATTTGCCGCAATCCAGCGAAGCTGTTTATTCAGGAGGGATTCTGATTGTGACTCGCTCATCTCCCCGAAGCGTTCATGGCGGTAACTGCACATACGGCACCGGTTCCAGCTGCATCCTGCAGTCTTGAGGATGACGGTGAGTGTCGGGATCACTTCGCCGCCAAACTGGTCTTTTCCGGTCCATGAAGCCAGGGGGCTGTCGGGGCTTTTGGGAGACATCTGCGGAATGGTATTTGGCATTTGTTCTATATACAGGCATGCCATGAGAACGGTCCTATACAGGCCGTGTCATGAGACCGGGTTCTATATACAGGCATGCCATGGGAACGGGCTGTGATGAACCCTGCACTCATCCTTTCGCTCCATGGAATCCGGGTTGATCTGTTGAAGCCCGGTGATTGGCCTGTACGCGAGGTTTTCTAAAAATCCCGGCGCCATATGGAAAGGGAATATGTGTTCATCCAATAACGTATTATATGGGCATAATTATAGTTTTTATAAGAGTTTACAATCAATTTGTAATACTATTTAATCCTCGGGAGTGCCTATGCAAAATAACCAGAAGAGACTAAAACGCGGTACCGGATTGATATTGGGTGTCGCCATATGCCTGATGCTTCTTATCGTTCCGGTTGCCGCATATGAGATCATCATCCAGGCCCCCCTGAAAGTCCAGCGGGGAATGCCCCTTGTTGTGACCGGGACAAGCACCCTGCCTCCTGGAATAAGCGTGGATATCGTTTTATACCGCTCGGAATACATCACAGAGGAGGTTGCCAGGCAGACCGTCACGCTCCAGGGAGATCAGCAATTTAATGTCGTGTTCGATACCAAGGAACTGATTAAAGGGCAGTACAAGGTAGAAGTGCCGGGAATCGCAGGGTATTCCTATCTGGGCGATTCTGTCACAATACGTGTGGTGGAGGTCATTGACCGCAGTGATGAAATTACCATGCGATCGTCACTGAAACAGGTGATGGACGGAATCCTTGATGTCGAGGGGTATATCTCCAATTTGAGAAATGCCGGCGTGCAGATCGAGGTGGTGGGCCCGGGTGACAAGGTGGTCTTCGGTCCCACGTATATCCCAACCCTGATGGACGGTTCGTTTTCACAGGAAGTTGCAATCTCGGAGACAGGAACTTATTATGTCAGTTTCACCGACGCCACCGGATATATCGGTATTATGGCCATCCAGGTGACACCAAAGCAGACCCCTATACCTACTACTACTGTTCCCACCACCGCTCCTGTTACCGTAATTTCAGCCACTGCCAGTGCCACAAATGATAAGCCTGCATATTTCGCCGTCAATTCCACCGGAGGAGATATCAGGATCTACACGTCTTCGGGAACGGACTGGGTTATTGAATACACCGACGATGCGGGCGTCAAGCACAAGATCAATGAAAAGGGGAAAGTCGAGGCTGAAGAGACGGTAGTGAAGAGCAGCGGAGGAACCCTCTACTTCGAGGTGTATCCCTACCGGCTTTCGGCAAGCGGTGACGTGACACTCTATGCGGAAGGTGCCACCAGCATTGAGGCAGGGGTGACTCAGGCGGGAAGCGTTACCGGGACCACAACCCCGACTACCGAAGCCCCGGTTGGATTTATCCTGCCTGTCCTGGCCATCGGGTTTTTGATGGTGTGGTTCGGCAGAAAGCACTAATTTTTTTTAAAGCGTTTCATCTGGGGACATTGTTCACAGGACGTGCAATCGGATAGATTTTTTTAATCAGCTCACCAATTCATATAATCGGGCCGGGGTAGTCTAGCCCGGAAAGGCGGTGGCCTTGAAAGCCACTGGTGCCCTGCACCTCAAGAGTTCAAATCTCTTCCCCGGCGTCGTAACGTAATTTTACAGTCCTTTCTCAATTTCAACTTATTTTTAGGGTTATTTTGTCTTTTGATTTTCAATAATAAAAAGATATTGACATTAGTAAAATTGGAAAAAGGCTTTTATCATTGTGCGCAGATAAGCGGAGTAATATTATGGTATGACAGAACATCGGGCTGACCGAACACGCGTATGATAGAAGGAATGAGAACCGTCACCTTGTATCTCGTCCCGGGAGAGAAGGAAAATGGTTCTGGCCAAACAAATAAAATCGAATTTGTGAGTATAATCATTCTTTTTTCGGAAAGGTTGAAGCTTTGAACCTCCTGCATCCATATATTTTTAGTGCGTGCAGTCTATGCAGTAAACGAGTTGGTGATTGTGAAAATCTATGGAATTATATCATTCATCCTGTTCTGTCTTTGCATCCTGTCGGTTCTACCAGGTACCGCTGCAACACCCTCAAGTATCGGGGGGAATGTCTTTTCATGGGATTATACCATTGAAGATTTCCAATCGTCCTTGCGGTGGAGTCCGGTCTCACCTGCCGTAGTACAGGCTACCGGCGAGAGCAATGTGTATATCAGCGATCTGGATGTCCTCGCCGAATATGTGAAGATCACCAATAAAGGCTGGGATTCGGTCGTGATGACCGGTTGGCGCCTTACAAATAAGGATGGCAGAAATACCATCCGGTTTATTGAATGGACAAATCCGGATGGTTCAAAATTCAATTACGAGCTCCGGCGCTATTCAACGGTCACTATCTACTCGCCCCGGGAGGGGAGCCCAACAAGATCCAGTCTCTACTGGCCGAAAGAGATGTGGTATGACGAGGGGGATACAGCGTATCTTTACGACAATACTGGAACCCTCGTGAGTTCCTACAGTAGTAGCACAGGGGCCGGACCGACAACGGTTCCCACCACCGTTCCGACTACCGTTCCTACCACAGCCCCGACCCAGGTGCCGACGACACCCGGTTCCGGAACGCTCTCGGTGACATCCACCCCCGGCGGTGCCACGGTTTTCCTTGATGGCGTATTCAAAGGAATTACTCCGATAACTATTACCGGCGTATCGTCGGGAACGCATCAGCTCAGGGTGTATCGAATCGGTTATGACGATTATTCGGTCAGTGTCACGGTCCTGGCCGGTCAGACTGTAACAGTCCCTGCTATCCTGAAACCTAATTCCGGACAGGCCACGGTCCCCACCACCGTTCCTACCCCAACACCAACCCAGGTGCCGACGGGAACCGGTACTGGCACCGGAACCGGAACGCTCTCGGTTTCCTCTGTACCCACACGGGCGATAGTTTTTCTTGATGGCACTTATAAAGGATTAACCCCTGTCACCATTACCGGCGTATCGTCAGGAACGCATCAGCTCAAGGTGCATCGAATCGGTTATGACGATTATTTGGCCAGTATAACGGTCCTTCCTGCTCAGACGTTGAATGTTCCTGTTACACTGGAAGTTCCTTCAGGGTCGACCACAGTTCCCACCCCTGTTCCTACCCCAACAACAACCCAGGTGCCGACGGGAACGGGAACGCTTGCGATAACTTCCAACCCAACGGGGGCTAAGGTCTTCCTCGATTACAGGTTTATTGGAAATACTCCAATGACCGTGCCTAACGTCCCTGCAGGATTACATAAGATCAGTATAAGAAAAACAATGTATCGTTATCATTCAACTACGGCTATGGTAAATCCCGACACGACAACTACCGTTTCGGTAACCCTCCATCATATTTGGGAGGGTATTAATCCATTTTAAATAATTTTCAGAAAGATAAGACTAAGGGTCATCCCCCCTTTTACCATTACAACCGATATTAAGTTATAAAAAAATCAACGAACTTTCCTCGTTCTTTCCATAATAGAGAGATGTGGCATCAATTTCGAATTCATCCCCCATAATATCCCAAAAATAATCCAAACACCCTCTTCTCCTTAATAAAGATTTAGAATTGGTCAAAACCGATCCCCCTACTTAATCTCAATTATAATAAATTTGCTATAAGGTATTTCGTATTCAATTATCACAATACTTCGAAACAAGGTCGCTCATCAAGGATTCTTTGAATGAATGGGTAATTGCGTTCCGGTTTATCAGGAATTACAGAAGATCCGGGATATCGGAAAAAAAGGAGTTTCATTTTATGAATTTATGGAGCTATATCCTCGAAAGTGTTACCGGAAATGGTGCCGCCGCCATTGTAAA
>DATKYO010000060.1:0-23063 GCA_035528475.1 Methanoregulaceae archaeon
TACTATGGTCCCTTCCAGTCGGCATTTCTTCTTGCAGAAGAAACGCATCGCCCTGAAGGGAGATTTCAGATATATTTCTTTCTTCCTGCACGTTTCCGAAATGCAGGTTCAAGTTTTGGAATATCGTGCTCCAGAATACTCCAAACAAGGTTCCAGTCAGTTCCAAAATAGGTATGAAAGAACCGTGAATTAATGCTTTCCAGTTCGCGCCATGGAATCTGGCCCATATGCTGGCGATAGTCTTGTGAGAGCTTTGATACGGAATCTCCGATGATCTCGAGGCTCCTGGAGACAGCCCTTTTCATTACTTCATCGCGTGAAAATTCACGGAAATCCATTGTTTTTTTCCTTTGTAAAAGGAATGCCATTTCGTCAAGGATCATTCCCGCATATACTTCGTCACGGTAGAACCCGTCTGACCCTGAACCGACATCGGGCCGGAGATACCGTGCCAGAACCCGGGTGGTAACAAGATCCACCTTTCGCCCCAGGAGCTCTTCTAAGTAATAGGAAAGTCCGATAAAATTCCTGTAATTATCAAATTCTTTTTCGAATTCAACTTCAATGTCGATATCACTCTCCGGGCGCTCTTCTCCCCTGGCTACCGATCCGAATATTCCAATTTTTTTTATCCCGAACATCTGTCTCATAGCCGGATATCTGGCATTCAATGATAACATGATCTCTTCTCTCAATTGGACAGGAACCTTTTCCATTATCACCACCCCACTGACGTATTCCTGAATATTGTCCTATGGAACTATGTTGTTATATCTTTATATTTGGCTTCTACTTCAGAATTTAAAATTTCGCATCTTATATAAGCGGGTTGATAACTGAAAAATCTTCTTCAACACCTCAAAATAATTTGGTGAGCATCAGGATGAGCCAAAGTTTAAAGAGGGATAATTTTCGATATCTAATCCATTATGAACGCCGGTCTTGTATCCACATTCATCATCTTCCTCATTCTGGCCTGCGGGTGCACCCAGTATTTGCCGCCACCCGGCGAGCCCATCGCCGTACCGGAGTCCACGGTGGAGGTGACCACACCGCCACCCGGTGCACCCAGCACTCCGGAAATGCAGGAAAACGAGAGTTTTGGAGATATTCAATTCATCCCGGGAGGAGAATACCACGTAGGGGACCGTATCCTGATATCAGGTACTACCAATCTCCGCCCGGGAAATAATCTTCTCATTGAGGTAATATCGGTATCATTCGGTCCGACGATAAAAGGCGAAGATGGCAGATTCTATGGAGTATCTGACGTGGTGACAGTGAAGCCCGGGCCTGAAGATGGGAATAACACCTGGTCGTATCTACTGGATACAACAAATTTCGCCCCTGACAGGTACAATGTCCTTATCTCGGGAATCACCACAAAGACATTTAAAAAGAGTGCATATTTCGAACTGCTCTCCTGAAAAAGAGAGAGAAAGAGAGGAAAGGGAATCGTGGGCCTACCAGGTGCCGGGCCGGTTTTGCCCGCTCCCGCTCCTGTACTCATCCTCTCCCGATTGTGAAGTGCCTGATGAATGGACCCTGCTATAGGCTTGTCTGGACTTGATAGACTCTATAGCCTCAAACGCCTCCCTGCGCACGGCAGAATACTCATCGGCGAGCAGCCTGGATAAAGGATCCAGGGCCTGGGTATTACCTGTCTCGCCAAGGAGCAGTGCGGCACGCCGCCGAACTTCAGGGCTGGGATCGGTGAGCATATCTGTGACAGGGCGCAACGCCGGCGATCCAATCATCCATAGGGCTTCCATTGCGCAATGCCGGGTTGTTTGATCCCCGTCCCGGAAAGTTTTTATCAGTGGGAGAACTGCTGGTTCTCCCATTTCTGCAAGTGAATCTATAGCCTCTCTCCTGACATTTCTGTCAGTATAGCCCATAGCCGAGATCAGGTGAGGAATAGCTTTTTGATCACCAATCCGGCCGAGTATGTCAGCACAGGACCTGACCACTGCAGGATTCTCATTGTGCAGTTCATCGATAAGCCGTTCAACGGCCGGGAAACCTATTGTAACCAGGGTCAACGATGCCCGCTGTCGCACCTGGTCAGTTCCCTCTCCCAGCGAGTGAATAAGTGGATCTATTGCCATCTCACCAAGTGCACAGAGAGTCTCCACGGCAGCCATCCGCACATAGCCATGCTCATCCTTCAGGAGATCTATCAGGGGATCCACTGCCTGCGGATCAGCAAAAAGGGAAAGGGCTGATGCGGCTTCCTGCCTGACTCTGGGGTCGCTGTCGTTTAATGCGGAGATGATTGCCGGTATAGCTTTGGAAGCCTGTATCCTGCCAAGCGTCTGGACCGCCCGCCTCCTTACCAGGGCATTCTCATTGATAAGTGCATTCATGAGGGGATCAATTGCAGGATCACCGATGCATACAAGAGCCCTCTCGGTTTCCCTTCTCACATCCTCTTCCCCATTTTCCAGCATCTTTATTAGCGAGGGAATTGCCGGGTACCCAATTTTTACTAGAGAGTCTCCTGCCCCACGCCTTACTATCCAGTACTCATCGGTGAGTGCCCTCACCAAAGGTTCAACAAAAGGCTCCCCTAGTTCCCCGATAGCCCTTACTGCGTTCCAGCGATCATCTACGTCTCCGTAGGTAAGCGCCTTGAGGGCACTCTGCACGTATTCGTTGCTACTTTCACCCCGGGCATACGTGTCTTTCTTCTCACCGCCCAGTGCTTCCTTCAATGATTTTAATACACTCATCTCTGCCCACTCCTAAAACGAATATCTATCCCGGGCCCTTCAAATATATATCGACTGGATGGACTGATCGTGTACCCGGCAATAAACTCAATCAGGCGGGAAGCAGGCAAGTATTTCCGCTGCAAGTGCTGAGCTCTTCAGATCATCGGTCATCAGGGTATCAAGCCTCACACTTCCGGGGACCTGGATTGGATCCCGGATGTCCTGAATGAACAGGTCAAGGAATTCGCCATAGATATCATGAGTGGCACGTGAATTAGGCTCAAATCCCCTGGCTCTCATCAATTCAGCCGCAGGGCCGCTGATGGGGGCATCTCCGATGAATGGACTCACAGCCACAACAGGGATGTTTTTTAATACAGGCAAAACCCCCTGGCATTCGAGAATGGGAAGGATGCTGGTTATGGGGTTGCTGGGACCAATTATCACAACATCACTGCCGCATAAGGCATCCACAACCTCAGATGTAGCCCGGGACGGGGGCAAAGAAGCACGAACTACCTCATCAATAGGCAGCTTCCCCCGGTATTTTATCCAGAATTCCTGAAAATGAATCAGTTGGTCGCCTGTTCGTATCATAGTAGTGATTTCATCATCAGACATAGGCAGGATCCTGGCTGCCACGCCAAAGAATGAACAGAGAGACCGTGTAGCCTCGGTCAGGCTGGCACCTTTTCTTAACATGTCTCCCCTGGCAATATGTACCGCCCTGTCCAGATCACCGATGCCAATATATTCATCCACACCCATCCGACGCAGTTCATCATGTGTCCGGAATGTATCTCCTTTCACTCCCCACCAGGTATCCGTATTAAGATGACCGGAAAAGAGGTACATGACCGTATCAACATCCGGGGACAGGTGATTGCCGCTCATCCAGATATCCTCGGCGGTGTTGACCACAATAACCATTTCATCATCGGGCAGATGGTGACGCATTCCCCGTATCAGTTTTGGGGTGCCCGTTCCGCCGGAAAGGAATGTAATCATCACTCAATACTTTTATCAGGTATATTAAAAGAATCTTAACTGTCTGCATGAAGATCATCAAGGATCCGGTGCATGGATATGTTGAAGTGCCTGATTTCGCCCTCAGGCTTCTTGATTCACCACTCCTGCAAAGGCTTCGCTATATCAAGCAACTGGGATTTTCCTACCTTGTATACCCTGGAGCGAATCACACTCGTTTTGAGCATTCGCTCGGCACTATGTACCTGGCGGATATTATGAGCCGCCAGCTTATGCTGTCGCCCGATGAGCATCGCCTGGTGGTTATCTCTGCATTGCTCCATGATATTGGCCATGGCCCGTATTCTCACGCAATTGAGCCCCTCATGGAGGATTTTACAAATAGAAGGCACCATCATGTAAGGGAACTTCTCAATCATCCCTCGATTGCCGATGTTCTTGAACAGAATGGGATCAGCGCCCATGATGTGACAGGAATTATCGAAGGCAAACATCTGCTATCTGGTATCATCTATGGAGAACTCGACGTGGATCGTATGGATTACCTCCTTCGTGATGCACATTATACGGGCGCTCCTTATGGAACGGTTGACGCTCACCGCCTTATCCGAAATACGCTGGTTGCCGATGGTCACATTATTTTGCATGAAAACGGAATAAACGCTGCAGAATCGCTTCTTATCGCCAGGACCCTGATGAGGCCGGCTGTCTATTTCCACCATGTAAGCCGAATCGCCGAGATGATGTTTTCCCTGGCTGTGTTGGAACACGCCAGTGAGAACCCGCCTGAAGTAATAAAAAAGGTGTGTCGGATGGACGATGCGGCCTGCATGCAGGCCCTTCTCCATTCTGACTCCGAAGTTGCAAGGAATATCGCAGGAAGAATCTATTCCAGGCAATTATTCAAAAGGGCACTCTACGTGGGAAAGGACCAGGTCAATATTGTCCGACTGGCTGCGTTTTCACACACAACCAACAAAAGGAGTATTGCCACCGAGATTGCAAAAGAGGCAGAATGTCTTCCCGAAGACGTGCTGGTGGATATTCCTGTTTTCCCCCGGAGCATGTCGGTACATGTTCAGGTAAAAGGGCGTCATCGCATTCTTGCTCTCAATGAGGTGTCGCCGCTTCTCAACACCCTGAATGAAACGCGTTGGGGGCAATGGAAGCTTGGTGTGTATACCCTGCCGGAGCACAGGAAGGATGTGAGTGCAGCAGCCACGGAGATATTGAACATCAAGCCCCTGACCACCCAGGAAAAATTACGTCTCTGAAACCTTAAAAGGGGAAATAACTATCAAATGGAACAGAATCAGTAGTGCATTCCCTGTGTTAATCAATTTTTCGGGTTGAAAAAATAACATTTATGAGCAATCAAATAAAATTCAGAGCGAGGGGGTTTCATTGTTAGAATATTGGGTTGTTGTGACCATTGGCGTTGTTGTAGTTGTGTGTGCTATCTGTGCTGCGTATCTCTATTCCGAATCAAAGGAACTAAAAGTGCTTCGTAACAGATACAGGTTGAAGGTGTATGAAGAACTCTTTCATGCAATTACGGAACTCAATATTGCAGGGACTGACTCATATAAACTTGACAGGGCAAAGCAGCACCTTGCATATACGCTCAACCGTATGAATCTGGTGGCTAGCCAGGATGTGCTGAAAAATGTGAATGCACTGCTCGATTTCTTAAATGAAACACCTGAAGGTGAATATGATATTTTAAAACAGCTCAACATTCTCAACAATCTTGTGAAATCAATTCGAAAGGAGATTGATCCAGCCACCACTGGAGCATTGGAGGATGGCCAGTTCCGTTTCCGTTTTTACTCGCCGCCGCGCAGCTGAAAGGGATCCGGGTTATTTTATTTTCTTCTTCAATTTTTTTGGATTATTGTCCTTCATCATGAATTTTCGGACGGTATCGTACTTCACCCTTTAATAGAGTGTATATCCAATCATTCCCTCGATAAAGAACGCAGGGAGATGCAGGATGAAAAAAGGTTATGTAGGTGCCGGAATGAGGGATTTTATCCTGGAGATGCGCAATTCCGGTGAAGTGATTGATATTGAGGAGCCTGTCACAACAGATGACTATGTTGCTCCCAAAATGGCTGCAGGGACAGATAAACTGATTTTTTTCCACAATATGGAAGGGGCAAAGGCGGTCATGAATATGACGGCCACGAGGAAATCCCTCTCCCTGGCTCTTGCCATCCCGGAAAAAGATATTGTAAGGACACTTTCTCTTGCATCGTATGATGGCACCGTACACAACGAAGGAAGATTACCTCTCTCATCTGCAGATCTTGGACAGATTCCCATCATGAAACATTTTCCCCTGGATGCCGGTAAATATCTCACATCAGGAATTGTATTTTCATCGTTTGAGGGAGTGACAAACGCGTCCATCCACCGCATGCTGGTGATGGACAAAAGGAGAGTTGCGGCCCGCCTTGTAGAGGGAAGGCACACCTATTCTCTTCAAAAGGCTGCACTGGAAAAAGGGGAGAAACTTCCTGTTGCGGTAGCAATTGGAGTGCATCCCGCGGTGACCATTGCAAGCTGTACAAGGGTGCCAAAAGGGAAAGAACTCGCCTATGCCGCCGAACTCCTTGGAGGCGGGATTTCAGTCAGGGAGTGTAATAACGGGGTGCTTGTCCCTGATGCAGAAATTATACTCGAGGGGCATATCGGTACAGATATTGCCGAGGAAGGGCCATTTGTGGATATTACCGGCACATATGATCTGGTGAGGAAACAACCTGTTATCGAATTTACCGGAATGCATCTTGCAAAAGATTTCATTTATCACGGTATCCTGCCGGGTGGAAATGAACACAGGATGCTCATGGGTGCTCCATATGAACCCACCATTTACCGTGCAGTGTCTGGTGTGACAGAAGTCAAAAACGTTGTGCTCACTACCGGAGGATGCGGGTATTTCCATGCGGTCATCCAGGTGCGGAAGCATACCCAGGGGGATGCAAAAAATGCAATCATGGCAGCATTCGCAACCCACACCTCTTTGAAACACGTTGTTGTAGTGGACGATGATATCGACCCGTCAGATCTGCAGGACGTGGAGTTCGCCATTGCCACAAGGGTCCGGGGAGACCAGGACATCATGGTCATCACCGGGGCAAGGGGCTCATCTCTTGATCCCTGCCAGATGGAGAACGGGACAAACGTGAAGGTCGGGGTAGACGCAACAATGGTTCTTGGGAAAGAGCAGGATTTCATCCGCGCCGGGTGGTGAAAACAGTTGTATCTCGATTCCGAAGAGCAAAAAATTCTCGACGGCGAATACGGGCAGACGCGACAGAAGATGATGGAGATCCTTTTTGCACTGGGCAAGGTCTTTGGTGCCGAAAGGATGGTCCCAATCCGCAGCGCCCAGGTAGCAGGGGCATCATACAAGACCATCGGACAATACGGGTTGGAATGGCTTCGATCCCTGGACGCCAGGGTTGTAGTTCCCACAGTATTGAATCCTGTGGGAATGGACCGGAAAAAGTGGCGTGATATGCAGATCAGCCCTGATTTTGCCCAAAAACAGGAGGAAGTCATCGAGGCATATGCCCGCCTGGCCGTGAAGATGGAATGTACCTGCACTCCGTATTATGTGACGCAGACCCGGTATGGTGATCATCTGGCATGGTCGGAATCATCGGCAGTGGCATATGCAAACTCTGTTATCGGGGCCAGAACGAACCGGGAAGGTGGACCGAGTGCACTGGCAGCGGCAATTATTGGAAAAACTCCTGAATACGGCTTGCACAGGCTTGATGAAAGAAAACCCAATGTCTTAATTGAAGTGGAAGGGTTGCCGGAAGACCCGGATATTGCCTTTTTTGGAGCCCTTGGCTATCACGCAGGGACGCAGGTAGGGAATCGTATTCCTCTTTTTGTGGGCATCAGGCCGAGGAAGGACCAGTTGAAAGCCCTGGGGGCGGCGATGGCCGCATCCGGTGCAGTGGCCCTTTTCCATGTTGAACATATTACCCCCGAAGCCAGGATATTTTCCTTTGACAGCTCGGAATTAGAAAAGATCCAATTAGATTGCCCCGGGATTTCCCGCTCCTTTCAGGAGATGCCCGTCGATGCCGTCGCTATCGGCTGCCCTCACTGTTCTCCTGATGAACTGCATCAGATTGCAAGACTTCTGAAAGGGAAATCTGTCAGGATTCCTCTGTTCATTTTTGCAGCCAGGGGAGTTATTGAAAAGAATATGGTGATTGTGGAAGAGATTGAGAAGAGCGGGGCAGGAGTTTTCTCTGACACCTGCATGGTGGTCTCGCCTGCAATGGAGCGCTTCAATGCTATCATGGTCAACAGTGGAAAGGCATTCGCCTATGTGCCGAATATGTGTGGGGCGGCAGTCCGGCTCGGTACCACAGAGGAATGCATCGGAGTGGCCACGAAAGCAGAATAACCCTATTTCACGATAAGAAGTGGCGGTTTGACAAGTCCGGCTATCTTATACGATAAGTTGCCGCTATGCGATTTTCCGCTCTTTCCATACGCCCCCATTACAACGAGGGAGTATCCGCCCGTATTTGCTTCACGTACCACCTCGTCTTCGACGGTCCCCTCCACAATTTTGGTGCTGCACCTGATATCCTCGCGGGTATAGTGGTAAAGTACGTCATTCAACTCACTATTGATGCTTTTTTTCATATCGCGCCATATCTGCTCTTCGTAATCTTTGATGAGGTGGCACATATCGCTCTGCGCGCAAAAATTGAATGCCAGCCCACGGGCTTCATCCCTGTCAAGCACAGAAAAGAATGTCACATCTGCATCCTTGTTTTTTGCAGCCCTGGACCGAGTGAAGTGCGCATTTCTGGCTCCATGTAGATCCGTCCAGTAATACCAGAATTTTCATTTGTTTTTTCCTCCGAACCCTTCCGGCATTTCGGCAGGCGCCACGATCAGTTGCATAATCGTATCCAGTTTTTACACGCAATAAATGATATGTTTACCATGGCACTCACATGATCGTTATGAATTTGCATACGATCGTATCTCCGGAAAAGAACAGATCGCAGTGATTGGCGTCCTGGTGACACAAAGCGATTATATTTAAATTCCATACCATATACAATCTCACAGACATGGCATTTGATGACCTGAAAATTGGAGGACTTTACGGGTTTAAACCCATCATTCTTGGAATCCTTCTTGCTTTCTCGCTTTTTCTTGAGATTGTTTTACATGTGGCCCTCCATATCAGCGTGATATATACCCATTTCTTCTACATACCCGTCGTCCTGGGAGCGATATGGTACGGAAAAAAAGGGGTCGTTGTTGCCCTCTTCCTGGCACTGGTCCTTCTGGTGGGAACCCTGCAGGTGACCGGCACCCTTGAGTCAGGTGCACTGATCAGGGCCACGATGTTCATTGTTGTGGCCCTGGTTATTGGCGTGGTTTCGGATCTGATGAGATCGGAGCAAAAAAAGATGATCAATGAGGTTGCAGATGCCGCAATCAGTTCCGGGTTATTCACTGCAGGAATCAAAGAAAATCTTGAAGATTTAAAAATCCGGGTTCTCTCGTATGCAAACGTGCAAAAACTCAAAGATGAAAAGAACGTGAAAGGTCTGATAATCGCCTTTAAACGCAGGGATCCGGGCGTCCAGTATGAGGCCGTTGAGGCTCTCGGTGAATTAGGCGATCCCGTAGCCGTGGATGTCCTGATGGAAGCGCTTGTAGGAGATAAATACAGTGGTATCCGCTGGAAAGCAGCCGAGGCACTCACAAAAATCGGGAAACCTGCAGTTCCCCGCCTCATCGGGGCTCTGGACAATCCTGACGACGATGTGAGATGGAAGGCCGCCATTGCGTTGGGCGAGATCGGAGATCCCAGGGCTGTCGAACCCCTTATCGCTCTTCTTGGTGATGAAGACAGGTTTGTGAAAAGCAGGGCTGCATATGCACTCGGAATCATGGGAGAACCTGCAATATCAGCCCTGATTTCCGCCTTGGAGGAAAAAGATCCCAGCCTGCGCTGGGGAGCAGCAATGGCGCTGGGGAGCATAAGGGGCCCGGCGGCTATCAGGCCGCTTATCAGGGCAACCACTGATGCTGATGAAAATGTCAGGCAGGAGGCAATGTCCTCTCTTACTGCAATGGGTGATAAAGGACTCGAGACACTCCTGGAGGCTCTCAAATGGGCAGGGCCGGAGGAAAAAATCAACATAATCACGGTTCTTGGAGAGATTGGAAGAAAAGAATCAATTGAACCGCTTATACAGCTATTGGAGACTTCTGACGGGGAAACAAGGGCCCATATCGGAAGGACAGTCATCTTGCTGGGTGGCCCTGATCTCAAAAATATTTATAAAAATACGTCGAATCACACTCATCCCGCCTGATCAATTAACTGTGCAGGAGAAAACACCCACTTTTCAGGGAGCAAATTATATCTGATTCCGGGCTCTACGTCTGTCTGTGTTCGGCGTCTATGATTACTCATTCCAATGGGAAGAGGAAAGAATATGTCTCGGTATAGAAAGAAAGGATAATTTCCTTCTTTATTACAGAAAATCACAGGAAGGATCGCTGGAAAAGATCATTGGGGAGAAAGGGGGCAGGCTGATTATCAACCCGGTTGAGCCGCTCAATCTCCCCAAAGAGATTACCCCGTATCTTGAATTCCATTTCAGGCCGGTCGTCATACAGCCTGACTCGAAGCAGACAATTTTCCTCAAATTTCCAGTGGAAATATGCGTTTTCCTTGAAGCCAATAATACCTATAATGTACTGGATATTTTCAGTTTTTCAACACCAAAATATGCCCTGTATGGCAACCCGGATAAGGGAATGATCACCAGGCATATAGAAACCGCTGTGTTCGACAGAATACCGGAATTGGACCCACTTGTTGAGGGGGTCATGGTGCTCACCATTCAAAATACCAGTCGTACGTGGGTGGAAGTGACCAGGGCGGTGTTTGAAAATATAGACCTGAATATTTTCTACGGCGATTTCGTTGCCATGGAAGGAAGAATGGAGGTATTTTCCCAGGATTTAGCGGAGACCATGACATTGAAGAGTCCTCTGCAAGAGGATATGAAACTGGCCATTCCCCTGTTCACTGCCAGGCAGATTCTGCTGCCTGATAAATTGACTTTTTTAATGGAATTCGGGGTGGGTGATTAAAGTGAGCTGGCTTGACACGATAGCGTTCGGGGGAGTTACCTACCAGGACCTGATATTTTTTGCCGCGATTGTTGCAGCATCGGTTATAATTGCCAAAATTTTGAGTGTGTATTTAAAAAAATCCTTCAGCGACCGGATGGAGAAGTCAGAACTGGAGAAATTCATCAAAATCACCCAGATCATCATCATAGGGCTGGGAATATATTTTGGAATTCCCCGGGTGGAAATAAATTTTGCCGATCTCCTCATCGTCGGGGGGACACTCGCCATCGTGATTGGATTTGCCACCCAGAAGATCGGATCAAACCTGACCTCGGGCATTTTCCTGATGATAGAGCGGCCGATAAAATCCGGTGACACCATCCAAATACAGGACGTTACCGGGACGGTAAAGGAGATCCACATACTTTCTACCATCATACAAACCTTTGACGGAATATATGTCAGAATCCCCAACGAGACCGTATTCAATACTGACATCACCAATTATGTGGCGAATGTTGCCCGGAAATTCGAATATAACGTGGGGATAAGCTACAAGGACGATGCGGGATTGGCCATGGGGATCATATACCGCCTCCTGGAAGAGCATCCGTTCATCCTGAAACATCCTTCTCCCTCTGTATATGTCTCCGAACTGGGAGATTCAAGCGTGAATATTACAATCTATATCTGGACGCCATCCCGGGTTTGGTGGTCAGTAAAGACGGAAATGCTCTGGAGAATCAAAAAAGCGCTGGATGAGGAAGGAATCGAGATCCCATTCCCGCAACGGGTGGTAACATTTGTCAACGCCCCGCCAGCGGATGCCGACAAGAAAGGAGCAATTACTCATGAGTGAACTTGAATCGGCCCCATGCATAGATGCGAAATTGCAGATCGGAAGGATACAAAAAGGCCATCTCGAGGAAAGGCGTGATGCAGTCAGGCAATTGGTTTCTATGGGCGAAGATGTGATACCCTGTGTAATCGGAGCTTTAAAGAATGCAGGTAGCAATGATGAGCGCTGGTACCTGGCCCAAAGCCTGGTAAAAATTGGAAAACCTTCACTCTTCCCCCTGCTGCAGGAAATGAAGAAGACAAAAGAGCCGGGTTTCAGGAAATATTCGGCAGCAGTCCTTGGAGAGATGGGGGAAGTGGCGATAGAGCCTATCCTTGATGCAATGGCCGATACAGACCCGGAGATGAGAGGCTGTCTCTCCCAGGCCCTGTGCAGGATTGGAGAGCCTGCAATCGAACCCCTGAAAGCAAGAATGGAGGGAGCCGATGAAGTGATCCGCTCATGCGCACGCCTTACCCTCTGGAAGATGGGAGAGCCTGGAATTCAGGCCATGGTAACCTCCCTGCAACAGGAAAACGTCTCAAAGAAATGACACATGCCCAAGAGCCAAAAACAATAACGTTTTTTCTATTATTTCATTTACGGACCTCAATCCCAAGAGATAAGTCTGCATGAAGAGAGTGAATTGTATGATGCAGCTCTCTCCCCGGATGGAACACTATATTCTTAGCCTGCAGGAAGGCCTTGGCAGCGCCATGGAGGTTGCTGCCTCTGCCCGGGCATCTGGTATAGATCCCCGGACCGAGGTGGAAATCCCTGTTGCCAACGACCTCGCTGATCGCGTGGAAGCACTGCTGGGAATCAAAGGGGTGGCTTCCCGTCTCAGGGATCTTGAGAAAGATATGTCCAGGGAAGAGGTGGCACTGAGAGTCGGGGACGATTTTGTTGCCAAAAAGTTCGGGGAGACTAATAATGTGGAAGTGCTTGACCATGCTATCCGTACTGCCATGGCCCTGCTCACCGAGGGAGTTGTTGCTGCACCTACGGAAGGCATTGCCAAGATAGGCACGGGCAGAAACGATGACGGCAGTGAATACTTAAAGATCTATTATGCAGGCCCCATACGGAGTGCGGGAGGGACTGCACAGGCACTTTCGGTGCTTGTCGGTGACTATGTCCGGCGGGCATTGGGGCTTTCGCGCTATATGCCAAGGGAAGAGGAGATTGAGCGATATATCGAGGAGATAAGGCAATATAATACCATCATGAATCTCCAGTACCTCCCAAGCGAGCGGGAGATCAGGTTGATCGTTACAAACTGCCCGGTGTGCATCGATGGGGAAGGGACCGAAAAGGAAGAGGTCAGCGGACACCGGAACCTGGAACGGGTGGAAACCAATTCAGTGCGGGGCGGGATGGCCCTTGTACTGGCCGAAGGCCTGGCACTCAAGGCCCCAAAAGTACAGAAAAATGTGCGAAAAATGCACATGGACGGATGGGACTGGCTTGACGAACTCATCTCCGGAACGACGAAACAGGGCGATGATGACGAAGGCACGGTGGTAAAGCCCAGGGATAAGTATCTCCGTGATCTCATCGGAGGAAGGCCGGTATTTTCCTATCCCATGAGAAAGGGCGGGTTCCGCTTACGATACGGAAGGTCCAGGAATACCGGATTTGCGGCCGCGGGAATAAATCCCGCAACCATGTATATTCTTGGAGGTTTTTTAGCAGTAGGGACACAGATGAAAACCGAACGCCCTGGAAAAGCAGCAGGAATCGTTCCGGTTGATTCAATTCAGGGACCGACGGTACGGCTGAAAAATGGCGATGTACTTCGCATCGACGATTCGCAGATTGCATGTGAACTTTTGGGGAGCATAGAAAAGATCCTGGACGTGGGTGAAATTCTTATCAGCTACGGGGAATTTTTGGAGAATAACCATGTTCTCATGCCCCCGGCATACTGCGAGGAGTGGTGGCTCTTAGAAGGGGGAACGGGAAAGCCGGAGAATGAAATGGAAGCCATTGCATTGTGTTTTGATGGGGCATACCTCCACCCGGATTATACATATCTCTGGGACGACCTCGAACCTGATCAGATACTGGAACTGGCAGACTTTGTCGAGAGTAACGGGGAGATTAACCATGATATCCTGGTTCTTCCACATGATGCCCGAATCAAATCAATTCTTGAAGATATCCTCCTCCCCCACAGGGTAAGGGAAGGGCTGATCTGCATCAGCGATTACCTTGTATTCCTGGCCTGCCTGGGGCTGGATATCCAGTTAAAGAGGCGAAATCAATGGGACTGTCTCCCGGAGAAACCGGACTCAATGTGCCTTGTACAGCACCTTTCTGGTTTTCCCATCCGTTCAAGGGCAGGGATTCGGATTGGCGGGAGAATGGGAAGGCCCGGAAAGTCCAAGCCCAGGAAAATGAATCCGCCGCCTCACTCCCTCTTTCCCCTGGGTGAAGCCGGGGGCTCCCGCAGATCATTTCAGGAAGCGACAAACCACAGTCCGCAGCCAAATATGGACGGCGGAGTGATTTCCATAGAGACCGGGAAGCGGCGCTGTCCGTCGTGCGGGAACGAGACCTATAAAAACCGATGTGAGTGCGGCACCCATACGGAACCGGTGTTTACCTGCCCAAGATGCAGGAGGGAGACGGTAGAGGCGGAGTGTCCGGCCTGCCATGTACCTGCCGTATGCTCGCAGGTGACAACACTCAACGTGAAGGCCGAATATCTGGCAAATCTTGAAAGCCTGGGCATCAGGGATAATTCCCTCTCATTGGTAAAGGGAGTAAAAGGGTTGATATCAAAGGAAAAGACGGTGGAGGATATTAAAAAAGGCATATTGCGTGCGAAGAATGATTTATTCGTCTTCAAGGACGGCACTATCCGTTATGATATGATCGATCTCCCCCTTACCCATTTCCGCCCCGTGGAGGTGGGGGTATCTCCGGCCCGTCTTAAAGAAATTGGATACCGGGAAGATATTGATGGAAAACCGCTGACAGATGGGTACCAGATACTGGAACTCTATCCCCAGGATATTCTTGCTTCGGATGCATGTGCCGAATACCTGATAAAGATCGCCCAGTTCATCGATGAATTGCTGGAGAAGTGCTACAATCTCCCGCCCTTCTATAATGTGTCCACGCGGGATGATCTCATCGGGCACCTGGTAATCGGGCTCGCCCCGCATACCAGTGCCGGCGTACTCGCACGAGTGGTGGGGTTCACAAGGGCAAATGTTGGATATGGTCATCCCTTCTTCCATGCGGCAAAACGGCGCAACTGCTTCCATGGAGATACTGAGATCGAGGTAATGGACGGGAAAAACTGGGAGAAGCACCCCATTCGACGATTTGTTGCAGAAAATTTCGATCTGAGCAGGCCGGGAATCGACCGTCTGGGAACATATTATTCAAATCCCCAGAAACCATTCATGATCCGTGCTATCGATACGGAAGGAAAAATACATCTGCGTTCCATTACCTCGGTCTCTATTCACAAGGCCCCCGATACACTCATTCGCTTCGAGACCGAGCAGGGGAGGGTCCTGGCAGTCACGCCGGACCATTCCATGCTGGTGTGGGACCTGTGCTATCTTCGAAAGATCCGGGCAGTCGAATTAAAAGAAGGTGATCCGGTTCCGGTCATGGTCGGAATGAACGTGCTCACCGACCATATCAAATACAGGGATATTGTCCCCTGTCCGGACGAGAGAGTATACTGCCTGACAGTAGCCGAAGATCACACCATGCAGGCGAATGATATATTTTGCGGCCAGTGTGACGGTGATGAGGACTGTATCATGCTCCTTATGGACGGGCTGATCAATTTCTCCCGTTCATTTCTCCCCGAGACGCGAGGGGGTACAATGGATGCCCCGCTGGTCCTTACCTCCAGAATTGACCCTTCAGAGATAGACAAGGAAAGCCACAATATCGATGTAGGTTCAGGGTATCCGCTTGAATTTTACACAGAAACCCTGAAATACACTCATCCCAGGGATGTCGAGCATCTCATAGACAGGGTTGAGCAGAGGCTGGGGACGCCAGCCCAGGTTGAGGGATTCCGTTTCACCCATGATACGTCCGACATTTCGGCAGGGCCCAAAGAATCGACCTATACCCTGCTGAAGTCGATGCTTGAGAAGCTGGAAGCCGAGCTGGATCTAGCAGAAAAGATCTGTGCTGTTGACGAGGACGATGTCGCGGAAAGGGTGCTGACAACGCATTTTATCAGGGATCTCATGGGGAACCTGAATGCCTTTTCCAGGCAGAAGTTCCGGTGCACCAAATGCAATACCAGCTACCGCCGGATGCCGCTTGCCGGAAAATGTACCCGCTGTAGCGGAAACATCATCCCCACAGTGCATGAGGGATCGGTGAAGAAATACCTGGAGATGTCCCGGAACATCTGTGAACGCTATAAAGTGTCAGAATATACAAAACAGCGCGTGAAAGTTCTGGACATGGCCATCGATTCCACGTTCGGGCAGGAGAAGTCCCAGCAGATGGGCCTGGCAGACTTCATGTGAAGGATAGTTCAGGCACTGATGTTTATACCCTCAGGTATCAGTGCGCCACCCTTACTCCGCCGGGCGATTGTCACCTGTTATCCGCTTCATCAGGCGGATTGCACAGAAATCGCCGCACATTGAACAATCAACAGTGTCCCCTGCCAGTTCCCTGGCTCTCTGTTCATCCAATGCCAGAGCGAATTGTCCTTCCCGATCAATTTCGGCCCTACGCAGAGACATCTCCCGGTCGGCAGCGTCCATGCCGTTCTTTGCGATATCTCCGATGTGTGCCGCGATCCTGAATGCTATGAGTCCCTCTTTTACCTGTTCCGGTCCGGGGAGTCCCAGATGTTCCGATGGGGTGATGTAGCAGAGGTAGTCAGCACCGGCAGCACTCGCGGCGCTTGCACCGGCACACCCTGCGATATGGTCATAGCCGAGAGCAATATCGGTGGGAAGTGGACCGGCGACGAAGAGCGGGAAGGGCGTGACTTTTTTGTATGAGCGGATGAGAGGAGTGATACGATCAAACCGGACGTGCCCTCCTGCTCCCTCGATGATGACCTGGACTCCCCGCTCCCGGGCATACCGCCCAAGGGCACAGTTTTTCCTCATTTCTTCTTCCTGGGCCCGGTTCCAGCCGTCATGGATACTTCCTCCCCGCGTCGTGTTGCCGAGGGAGACGACGATATCATACCGGCGGAACGTATCGAGGATCTCATCAAAAAGCTCAATGAACGGATTTTCACGGTCCTGAAGGTACATATACACGCAGGTTATGGCTCCCCCTTTCGAGACCACTCCGGATATCCGCTCTTCCCACTTCAGGAGACCGAGTATACTCTTGTCGACGCAGTGCAGCACCATGGAATTTACCCCTGCGGCGGCCTGTGCACGGATGGTGGATAAGATATTTGCATTCGTCATATTCTCCAGCCCAACCAGCGCTACAGTCTCATAGATAGGCACGGTAGTGACGGGAATTTTAGTAGCACGAAAGATGGATTCACGGATGGCCTGGATATCTCCTCCCATGGAGAGGTCGGTGATGGTGTCTGCACCGAACCGCTCAGCAATCTGTGCTTTCTCCACCTCCTCTTCAGGAGATATCTGGGTATTGGAGGTCCCGATATTCACGTTCACCTTGGTGCGGAGCCCTTTCCCGATGCCGAGAGTATGATCCCCTCTCTGCATAATCACGACACTGCCTTCCACCACCGCCCGCCGCAGCTGCTCCGGGTCGATTCCCTCACGGGCTGCCACCTTGTGGAGAGGTTCCGGCACCTGTCCTGCCCTGGCCGCTTCCAGGATCGTGACCATTCGTCGTCCTGATACAGTATGCGGAAGTCCCGGTTAAAGTTGCCGGATTCCTGAGGTTCATCCCGGGAGAACCGGTCAGAAATACTCCTGGTATCTCATTTTCCGGAAATTTCGTGGGTGGGCAGAGAAGGGCAACCCTCATTCTCTTGCAAGTGCCACTCTTCTCCGATGTACAATCTCGCCGCCATCCGGGAGGAGTTCCCGGTCCTTTCTCGATGCATTTATCTGGATTCCGCGTCAACCAGCCAGACTCCCCGCTGTGCTGTAGAGGCCATGGACCGCTTCTTCTACGAATATGCAGCAAATCACGGAAGAGGAGCACACCACCTGGCACGCCGCACCACGAATGAATATGAGAGAACACGCGATATATTGGGGCGGTTTCTCAATGTACCGTCCGATCACCTGGTCTTTACCAAGAATACCACCGACTCCATCAATACAGTGGCCCACGGCGTCTGCTGGGAAGAAGGTGACGAAGTAATCACGACCTCTTTGGAACACCATGCCAATTTCCTGCCCTGGATGGCCCTGAAAGACAGGGGAGTGACCATGAAGGTAATCCCCCACCATGGCGGGGTGGTATCTCCGGAAACACTCCAGGAAGCTATTTCTTCCCAAACGCGGCTTGTTGCAATCACCCACATGACCAATGTGCTGGGAACTGTCCAGCCCATAGACGAGATGACCGCAATCGCCCATGATGCAGGTGCCAGAATTTTGGTTGATGCAGCACAGTCGGTGGGGCACATGCCATTCGATTGCCGCAAGATCGATTTTCTGGCAATGCCCGGGCACAAGGGGCTTCTTGGCCCGCAGGGAACCGGGGCACTCTATATTTTAGATTTTGACTCCCTCTCAATCTCCTGCCATGGAGGTGGAATTGTTGAAGATGTCTCCCTGGAATCCTATACGCTCCTCCCGCCACCTGCCCGCTTCGAGCCAGGCACCCCGAATATACCGGGTGTCATCGGTCTTGGAAGGGCAATCGAACTGGTGAATGAACTGGGGGTGGAGAACATCCATACACATGAGGTTCGGCTTGGAAGCTGGATGAGGGAAGGTCTCCTGGATATAGATGGCGTCTCCGTCTACAGCCCGCCTTACACTACGGTAATCTCGTTCAACATAGAGGGAATGGATCCTCATACATGTGCCAGCAAACTGGATGAGATGAAAGGGATATGTGTGAGAAGCGGCATGCATTGTTCCCAACCCCTCACAAGTTCGCTTCACCCGGCAGGAACTGTCAGGGCATCCATCGGCTGTTATACGGGTGATGAGGAGGTGCAAGCCCTGGTGGAGTGTGTCCGTAAACTGGCAGAAGGCACCAGGTGAAAAGGAAGGCAGTATCGGTGGACAATATGAAATCATTTTTTCCCTGCCCATTGAACCAAAAAACCCGTGAACACTCATTATCGCAATTCGATTTCGAATTGTTCCCCAAATTTTTCTTCAGGGTCTTTAATACAATAGAGTTGATGATTCGGAACATCACCTAAGCAGGTAGTATACATATATGGAGAATGGTCAGGGTGACGATGAATTGGGGGCAATCGATTGCCTGTATTGAAGTCGTGTTCTTAACATCGTGAATCCGGAATACGCCATGCATGGAGGATACCCATCTGGCCCAGCGGACTGTGACAAGGATTTCGATCGATTATGAACATGAACGTGCTGCTGATATACTCGAGAAGCCCTGGTTTTGGGGCTTCGCCAATCGGTGGCTGGTGAAGTTCCATTTCAATTCGTCGAATGCCTGAAAGGTCTTTTGGACTGATCTGCCACTCGGCTCCTTCACAGTCGCACTTGAGGAAGTCGCAGCCACCGGCGATGCGGATGATTTCCTTCAGCGTGTATGTCCTCGAATGAACGCGACACTCGTCCCACTCGATTTCCGCAGGATTCCCGTCACCTAATGCCCCCTCAATGACCTTCACCGCAACCCCGTTCAGATCGATATTGTGCCGAAGTATCTTTATGGTCACAGGTTCGATGGCAACGGTTTTTTGGCTCTTTTTTGCTGCACGGATACAGAAGGCGCCCACGTTCGCCCCTATATCTATCACCGTATCCTCGCAGCGGAGGTCGTCATACCAGTAATTGGAAATTTCGGTGATCTGCCGGAAAGGGGCGTGAACATTGATGAACCTGATGCCGTCTTTGGAGATATGGAATGGGATGGAACTCGGCGCCTTATGATTCGGCCGGCGCAGTATCAATGTCGAATTCCGGATCGAACTGAGAGGATTATAACTGAAATGCATCCGTAGATCACTTCCCTGCCACCCGGATTCAATGCGATGGGGATACTCCAGGAAGATTTTAGATCCGGGCATTATTCTGCGGTTCGGTTACGGGGAACATGCACACCAGGGAAGAAATAATTTTGCCCACGACATGATCCCAAAAATAGTATGCCGGGGAACCTGGCATCCCGGTCAACAAAAAAGGACTTTTCACAGTATTTCTTTCTCATTGCAACTCCCTGAAATGTTGGCACTAAATCGGGGGATGAATTGGATATTCCCCGAACCCGGGTTCCATACAGGGCAGTAAGTTCTCAGTTGTCGGGTTTCCGCTCTTCAGTCACTTTCGTTTTACCTTTCCACCACCTGTATACCAGGTAGGCGATGAGAGCAAGAATGATCAGCGGGATCAAGGAGATGATGATGATGACCAGGCCCGCGGTGACTGCAAGGAACCCGGCAATGCCCTCATTGATTACTGAGGTAATCGAGAATCCGTCTCCCGTGCCCACAGGCTCCGGTTCGCTGAGTGATACGGTGATGGTTGAATAATCCACCCGGCTATCGAGGTACTTAAGGCGGCCGTCAATCCGGTCTATCTCCACCTGCACCCGTTCAATCTGTTCCTGAACCTCGAGGATTTCGGATACGTTATCAGCCTTCTCCATGATCCTCTGGTACTGGACCAGCTGGTTGGCCAGGGCGGTCCTCTGGGCCTGCAGGTCGACATATTCCTCGGTGACATCGTCGGCCTGGAGAGACTGCGACTTAAGGGTGCCAAGTGTTTTTATTTCTTCGATTGCAGGGTCAAACGATGATGCAGGCACTCTCATGGTCAGCACTGCATAAAGACGGTCACCACTGCGGGTATTGACAGACATGGAGCCTACGTAGCCGCCGTGGGCGGAGGCGATGGCCTTCAGTGAATCCAGGGTAGCAATAACATCAGAAACTTCGAGATCAATCGCGGAAGTCCTGATGATCTTCTGGTCCGACCTGTCCGAAAGGGCCGTTCCGGATGAGCCGGAATGGGCGGCAGGTACGGGTGCAGGGGTGGACGCAGGAGCCCACCCGGCATATCCCTGCTCGCTCGAAGGGACCCCTTCGTCCGTATCGAAATTAAATGTGGAATCCTCCCCAAACTGGGGTGTAACACACCCTGAGAATGTCAGCACAAGCACGGCCAGGATGAAGAGGGAGGCAACAACTCTTCGCGTCATGAATGACCATTCCCATGAAAGGTAATAAAAACTGGCTTAACTTCGAATATTTTCGCAGTGAATCACGTTGATTCAGGTTAGTCCCGGATCACTTCTGGACACTAAACCGGATAAGAAGCGAAAACATTCGTCATGTGATTTGGAATAAAAGATAATTCAGGGGATAAATTATCGAATTGCTCCCTGAATATTCAGTCGGGTTATTGAGGCAATGCCCAGTTTGATGATTTGTGATACCGCTATATCGGGCTAATATTCCACTTCTTCGTCTTCATCAAGAATAAGCCCCTCATCCTGAGAGTAAGGGATTTTCGCCCAGAGCAGGCCATCCCGGACATGATATCCATACTTCAGCACGGTCTTAACTGGAGACGCCACAATATAGCGTTCGGGATCATCCCCTGGTTTATACTCGCTTTCAAGCACGACAAGAATGGAATGCCCGCCATCACGGGTATAGCAGTAAAAGGGTGCGATGTCATCAGGAAGTGGGGTAGGATAACATCTCCCCGGGAGGACCCACTGTTCGAGGCCCGCCCGGCGGATTAGCTTTTCCCTATAAATCTCTTTAGCCATCGGGATATATTCTGTGCCCGGCCTTTAATAAGCCTGATCCCTGTCTTTATTTGCCCGGGATTTCCCACGAGCCTGCCCGCTCATAGATACCGAATGAATAATAAAGTCAAATCAAAGATTCCAGAATGCTAATATCGCTTCACACACAATGTATTCTGAGCGAGGGTAGCCAAGCTGGTCAACGGCGACAGACTCAAGACCACATAAGAATTATGGCGGTAGATCACCCTCTCTATAATGTACCCTTTGGGAGCGAGCGTTTCCGAGAGGCCAAAGGAGCCGGACTCAAGATCCGATCTCGTAGGAGTTCGCAGGTTCGAATCCTGCCGCTCGCATATTCCTTTTAGTATATTGACACCCCGGCAAGTTCGTCTCCACTTCATTCCGTCCGCTCCTCCTTGATGTCCGGTGCTCCTCCATTCCGTTCCGTTCACATCTCGGGGCTGCTCTCTCGCGATGAATATGATTGATGATGACGGCCATGCTTGCTCGCTTCGCTCACATCGCATCGCCTGCTCCCTCACACTCCTCGCAGACTGTTTCGCAGACTGCTCGTCGCTGTTCACTCCAACCGCAGACACTCGGTGACTTGCTCCCTATCGGTCGCTCAGGCCGCTGTGGCCAGTACAGCTCCGCTGATGCGCCGGTTCAATGTCATTGAATTTTGCTGAACAATCTGGACGCAAGTGAAAAAATGGGGGATTCATTTGTTATGTTCAAATCCTAAGCCCCAGCCGGGTTGCCAATGGAGCCCGTAAATCAGTTATTTTTGTGCTCGCGCAGAAATATTTCAGTTATAATCTATGACCCCTATTTCTAATGGATACACTGATGTGCCATCATAAAGATTATCACAATTGACCATTTGATTTAATTCTATGAATCCATATGAATCTCGGATAATTTTTACAAAGAAGGTCTTTTTTTTCTTTATCGTTAAATCCGGAACTCCTCCAATAACTTGTCGCAGAAAAGCTTTGGAAGACCGCAACGAAGTGGTTGGATGTTTTTACATACCTTCATGATTCTAGAGAGCTTCAGAGCTTGATCAAACGATCGGTCCCTTTCTTCAGTGAAATCATCTTCTGGAAACGTAATGAGAATATTATCGGGGTGAATGACTGGTACGTATAGCTTCGACATTCCTTGGACTGACCTAGCATCGAGCATCCCATTTTCATGCCATTGCCGGAGCTGTTCTTTCCATTTGTTGTTTTCTCGGAGTTGAGACTGCAATCTCTCTAACCATCCAACCCTTCGCATCGGTTTGTAAAGTATGGACAGAAGTTCAAGATCGACATCATCAAGTCCGTGCATAAGAGATTTGCTCGTAACGAGAAGGGTCAGAATATTGAAATCACCTTGATAGGAGAAAAACGCAAGGAAGGATACTCTTGGGGACGCATAGACAGGGCCGGAGAGCATCGAACGCACGATAAACGTTTCCAGAACCGGGATTTTACCAAGGAATGATAGCTCAGGTGGATATATCACGGGTATCTTCGTAATAGCAT
>DATKYO010000061.1:0-16238 GCA_035528475.1 Methanoregulaceae archaeon
TGATCTCCCATGGTAATTGAACCTGTCATTGACCGGGTCATATTCAAAGACCGAGTTTACCCGCAGGTTTCCTGTTGAAGGATCGATTCCGGCGATTTCCACAATTTCCAGTGCTCTGCGAACACGTTCCGCTCCCTGGTATACAAGCGCCTGAACACTGACAATATTTAAGGCGGTAATCATGTTTCTCGGAACTTTCAGTGGTTCGCTTTCCAGCCTGTGTATTGCTGCATCAACACTCCCGGCATGCATGGTGGAAAATGTTGTATGTCCCGTATTCATGGCCTGAAAGAGGGTCTGGGCTTCATGCCCCCTCACTTCCCCTACCAGGATATATTCGGGACGCTGCCGCATGGCGGCTTTTAGGAGATCAAACATATCGATGACACTCGCCCCTTCCGCCACCGCTTCCCTCGTAACGCTGGCAATCCAGTTTTCATGATACAGTGTGATCTCCCTGGTATCCTCGATGCTCACAACTTTTGCCATCGGGGGGATGAAGAGTGAGACCGCATTTAATGAGGTGGTCTTTCCTGAAGCGGTTCCTCCGATGAAAAGCAGGCTGTTATTATTTTCTATTGCCATCCAGAAGTAGGCCAGCTCATCCGCATTGAATGTGCCAAAATCCAGTAACTCGATAGGGGAGATTGGATCCTCCCTGAATTTCCTGATAGTAAACGAGGTGCCTCTGGTTGTAACCTCTTCCCCCAGGGTAAGCTGCAATCGTGAGCCGTCGGGAAGCGTGGCATCGAGCATAGGAGTCCCCGATGAGATATGCTTCCCGGATCTCTGGGCAAGCGAAATGGCCAGTGAATTGAGTACTTCCGCTTCAAATAAAATATTGGTCTTCACATTCCGGTATTTCCGGTGATAGAGAAAGATGGGGATCATTGTTCCGTCGCAGGATATGTCTTCCAGGTAATTGTCCTTCATCAGGGCTTCCAGTCTCCCCCACCCGAGGAAATTTCTGATGAGGAAATACTGGAGTTTAAATTGGCTTTCCTGATCCAGTGTGATGCCGTACTCGATCAGGAGTTCAAGCATCTTTTCCACCAGGAGTTTCCTCCGATCCATTCCCAGTTCTTCATCTGTCAGTATCAGGGCGGAACGCAAATCCTCATGAATCCGCTCCAGCAATTCGTATTCAAATTCTGATAAGGCCGGCTCGTAGAGAAGATATTCATACTGGTTTGTCTGGAGATTTTCAGCGATAACCACCAGTGATCTACCCTTTTCGACCCAATAGCGTTCGATCTCATTGTATCGGGGAGGGACGTCCGCTTCAACAAGGGGGCCGTGTTCTTCAGGGTTATATTCTAGAATTGTGGTTTTCGCCTTTTTTTTCCCGAACAGGTCTTTTATTGAATATTTTAAGTGACCTGTCTCAATCTCAACCTGACCTTTTTCCGGCGGCAAATTCCCTATTATCTCTTCTAATTCGGGTGATTGCATAAGAAATACACCCCCCCTGCCCTGCCTGTCATGAAAACCTCTGAAATGATTATTATAATAGAAGAGGGATTGGTATAAAGATATATCCTGTATGAAAGTGGTGAATTTACACGTGAAATAGCGATATGGGTTAATTATGGAACTTAAACACCCAAATCCCTCTCTTCGTCGCGTTGATGAGACAGAAACATAGAAGTAATTTTGGATTAAATTCAGAAGATGTATTAAGGAGATATTATGCAGGAACAGGCCATTCCACCTATGCCTACCGGTATTGTTTCATTAGACCCAGTCCTGATGGGGGGTATGCCCCCGGGTTCGGTTATTCTCCTGTTGGGGGATATTGGGGCAGGGAATTCCGAATTTGTCTATAGTTCGATTCTTTCCCTCTCCACCCAAAAGACCAGTACCCAGACGGAGAAGAAAAATCTCCCTGAAGAGATATGTTATATCACATTTACGAAGACAAGTGAGGATGTTGCCCAGGAGATGGCCCTTTCGTTTCATCCTGACCTCGTTGCCCATAGTTCGCTCATTCATTACGAAGATCTCTCGAAACTCTATTTCGATGCCAGTATCGTGCCTGTAGACTGGTATTCCAAGACAGATATTCTCTCCCGGATCCAAAGCCGGGGTGAGACTACCAGTATTATGGCTCACCTGGCATCACAACTGAACAATGTTTCGCCCAATAGCCTCATCGTGCTGGATTCGATAACGGATATTGCTACCCAATACGCGAATAAGCCCCAATGGGGCGAATTCTCAGCGTTTTTAAAGGGTCTCCAGAGGATATCGAAACAATGGAACTCAACAATTTTTCTCATTCTCACAAAGGGAATACTGGATAAACGACAGGAGCTGGAGATTGCAGATGCAGCAGACGCCGTGCTTTTATTCCGCTGGGAGGAAACGGCAGGTTCGCGGAGGCAGAGGATAATGTATATAGAAAAATTCAGAGGTCTTATGACTCACCTGGAAGATCGCGATCTTGTAAAATTTGCGGTAAAAATCTCATCAAGCGGCGGGTTTGAAGTGAGTAATATCAGGGTGGTATTGTGAGCGGAAAAAGGGTCATGATTGGTATAGAAGGATTAGACCAGATGATGGGGGGTGGGTTGCTTCCAGGGAGCATAGGTGCAATAATCGGAACATATGGCACCGGAAAAACCACATTCGCACTTCAGTTTGTCTGGGAGGGTATCAAATCAGGAGAAAATGTGATATATATCAGTCTGGAGGAAAGGGAAGACCGCATTTACCGTTACATGGAACAAAAGGGCTGGGATATTGCACCATATGTCGGAAAATCGCTGAATGTGATCAAACTCGATCCATCTGATTTTAATCTGGCCATAAACAGTTTGAGAAACGAGCTCCCCGAGCTTGTCAGGCAGGTGGGAGCAAAGAGGGTGGTAATTGATCCTATCTCTCTGTTCGAGGATATATTTGACAGGGACTCTGATCGCAGAAGGGAGATGTTTCGGTTTGTGGATTGTGTACGGGACCAGAATTGCACCCTGGTTCTTACCAGCGAGACTGACAAGAACAACATATTTGCAAGCCGTCACAGTCTGATCGAATACCTTGCTGACAGCGTAATTTTGCTCAGGTATGTAAGGCCGTCGGATCTGACAAATGTCCATCTTGCCCTGGAAGTTGTAAAGATGAGGATGTCAGCCCATTCCCGTGAGATCAAGCCCTATGAAATCCAGGAGAAGCAGGTGCTTGTATACTCGGAGGCGAATGTATTTTAGAATCCGCCGATACCCAGCAGGTGCATGATCACGATCAACAGGGCGCCGGGGATTCCGCCAAGAGCACAGAACAGGATCGTCACCAGGTTCATGTTGATATCCGGTAGTCCCACGTACTCCATCAGATTGAAGTAATTGATGGAAAATAAAATCAAAAGCCCTAATATTGAGTTAATTATCAGTTTTACAATATTTTTCAGCAGGAGAAACAGGACAAACGCGATCAGTATCCCTGCTATAAGCCACACGATATCAAACTGCATTTCTAGACTCCGATTATTTTCTGGTTTTCCAACCTTAATGCAGGGAGAATCATTTTTCCGACTACCCTTCTCTCTGTCCCCACTCCACCGGTTTCTTTGAGCATCTCGAACACATTTCCCGACATCATGGCCTTTCTCACCGGATCGGAAAATTCCCCGTCCTCCACAAGGTATGCATTGGATAATTCCACCGAGAAATCGCCGGATAACGGGTTGGCAGTGTGTGCTCCAACCACATCGTGTACGTAGATTGCCGGATCATCCATTATTTGGCGTTCGTTCCCCTCAAGTATCACATTATGGACTCCGATGGAAGGTCCACCCCCGGACCCCGAGCGAACCGCACTTCCTGTTGTGCTCTTTTTGTAGCGGTACGCGGTCTTTAAGTCATACGCAAAATTTTCGAGTATGCCGTCTTTCACAAACTGCAACGGTTTTGCCGGGCTCCCTTCAGCATCCCATCGGGTGGAGAAGAGCCCCCTGGGGTGGAAGGGATCATCATACAGGGAAATGCGTTCGTCCGTCACGATCTCTCCCATCATTGATGCCAGCCTGGAGCGGCCCGCATGTACACTCCGGCCGGAAAGGGCCGGGATAAACACAGCTCCCAGGAACTGGGAAAGTGCGATTGGAGAGAGTATCACGTCATAAACGCCCGAGGAAATATCTTTTCCTCCAACTGAACTGGTCGCAAACCAGGCGGCTTTTGCTCCCACGGCTGCAGGGTCGATATCCATACGATATGAATTTTCGAACTCATACCCGGTTGACTGGCCGCTGATTGCTTCGAGCGAGACACTCACTGTGGATGAAGGGGCACTGTAGCTCACTCCATTGCTGTTCGCAATGAGCGTCGTGTGCCGGGAGACTTCAGCAGACCCGGAGGGGATATCCGCGGGGTACCTGGATGCCCCTTCAAGCAACCCTTCACAGAGCCTCTGTGGAACAGAAGGGTCAACCCGGATTTCGGGATCGAAACTGAGTGGAGTAAAATCAAGGTCCGCAGGACCGGGTAGACCGCCCCAGTCCTGGGGGGTTGCCAGTTCGCCGCTGGCAAGGGCTGCGGAGAGACATTTCTCCCAGTTCTCAGGATCATTTGTGCTTGATACTCCTATCCTGCCGTTTCGGATGGTCCTGATAGCCATTCCCCTGCTCCTGCACATGGCCGCCTCGCTGATCTCCTTCTTCCGCAGCGATGTCGAGACGCTTTCGCCCTCCACATAATACACCTCTATTTCATCTGCTTTCAGAGAACCGGCTTTCAGCACTGACTCAATGTGATCCACTTCCACCCACCACCGCATCGCGGAGCATTATATGTGGCGATCCATCGCTTACAGGCACGCTTTGGCCGCCTTTACCGCAGTATCCCTGGTGCATCTCCTTATCATCGCCGCATAATTCAATTGAATGGAGTGTACGAAGGATCTCTCCGGAAAGAGACACGTCCCTCACCATCCTGGTAATCTCGCCATTTTCCACCAGGTACCCGTATTCGGCATTGAACTGAAAGACGCCTCTTCCGGGATCTACCTGTCCTCCCCTGGAGCCTTTCAGGAGTATTCCGTTCCCACAGGCCTCAAGCATCTCATCAAGCGAGCTGTCTCCATTTTCAATGAATGTGTTACTCATCCGTACAAGGGGAGGTTCACCGGGCATTGCCCTGGCATGGCCGGCCATGCCGTCACCGAGAGTGGCAAGGGTTTCCCTGTTATGGAGGTAAGAATTCACGATTCCCTTGCTAATTATCTCAGTCCTCCCAACTGCAGATCCTTCAGCATCAACCGGTTCAAAACCGAATTCAGGCATGGAGGGATCATCTGCGATCGTCAGGCCTCTATTCCCGATATGTTCCCCGATTTTTCCCAAAAGAACCGAATTCCCTTCTTTCACCAGGTCTCCCTCGCTGGCGTGGCCCACCGCTTCGTGGGCAAAGACTCCTGCGAGTTCCGGATCGAGAATGGCGTTTTTTATTCCGCCTTTCGCTATCCCCGCATCAAGCAGCTCGATTGCCAGCCGGGCTGCAGCAGCGCCCCGCTCCTGCTGATGGCGGATATTCAGTCCTCGAATGGAATGAAGGCGCTCGTACCCCATCTGCACAACATCGTTTCTGGATGCCACTGCCATTATCCCGAACCCTGACCTGCAGATCTGATGCGAATATTCATTCCCGCTGCTGTCCTCAAAACTGACGTGTTCCAATGTCTCCGAGTAATTGGCACGTGTATTTGATATTCCTTCAATACGGGCGCTTCTCTCGATTTCACTCAATATTGATGTCTTTTCTTCTATACTTACCCCGAGGGGGTCTTCCTTCATCCGGGGAACCTTGAGGGTGCCCCGCGGAACTTCTGCCAGATCCACTTTCTCCTGGGTAATTGAAGCGAGTTTCAGGGTAGAATGAAGGAGATCCTGAAACGCCTTTCCGTGTGGTCTTTGGTAATTGTCCACGGTGAGAATCCCCCAGCCCGAAGATCCCAGCACCCTGAGAACGGCGTGATCAAAAAAAGAAGTTCCTGCTGATTCAATGACCGAATTGTCGATATCGATATGTGTTACTTCGCCTTTTACATGGCGAATATCATAATACCTGATGTTATCCATAACAATTCAGATCGCAGATGGGGTGACTCCCGAACCGTCGAGAATTTTTTCGGAAGTGGTGGAAGCCATCTTTTTTAGCTTATTGAGGAACCCTTCTGAATTTTCAGGCATGAGCGCAATTTTCAATACATCCTCAATATGGTCAACAGGGATTATGGTAACCATCGTCTGGTACCGTTCTTCAATCAGGACATCGTCAAGGTTTGTTCGGGGAATCAGCACAGTCTTGATCCCGGCCTTTACCGCAGCCTCTATCTTATACGTGACCCCTCCGACGGGAAGCACGTCGCCTCTTACCGAGAGCGAACCGGTCATGCCGATATCCTGCCTGACAGGAATGTTTTCGATTGCACTGATGACTGCAGTTGCCACGCTTATGGATGCAGAGTCGCCTTCCACACCCCCATAGGTCCCTATGAACTGGATATGGATATCCATATTCTTGATATCCTTTCCTGTGAATTTCTTCAGGATTGCACTCACGTTCTTGATGGATTCCTGTGCAATCTCCTTTAACATTCCGGTGGCAATCACTGTCCCGCTGGCGCCCTGGGCAGGGGTTACCTCTGCCATAATGGGGAGGACGGATCCGGAATCGCTGCCCATGACTGCCAGTCCATTGACACGTCCGATCCTGGAGCCCTCAATAACGGTAAGCTCATATTCCCTGCTCCGCTTGATATATTCGTCAGACACCTGGTCCTCGATTGAACGTGCGGTCTTTTTGGCTTCAATCACATGATCTGCGGTGGTAATCTCCGACCCTTCCTGCCTGGCAAGATCTCCCGCCACCCTGATAAGACCACCTATATCCCTCAGTTTCAGGGTAAGGTGCCCTTTCCGGTTAGACCGCCGGCGGGCCTCACGCATAATCTCATCCATGGCTCCCCGGTCAAAGTGGGGGATTTTCCCATCATTTTTAATTTCCTGTGCAATAAAGCGTATAAATTTTTCCCGGTTCTCGGGAGTATCGAGCATGCTCTCGCTCATGTACACTTCATAGCCGTATCCCCTGATACGCGATCGCAGTGCCGGGTGCATTCCCTGGATAGCATCCAGGTTCCCCGCTGCAATCATGATGAAATTGCAGGGCACGGGTTCTGTTCTTACCATTGCACCGCTTGAACGCTCGCTCTGGCCGGTGATGGGAAATTCACCTTCCTGAAGAGCAGTAAGCAGGTTCTGCTGGGAGTGCGGGGTCAGGGTATTGATCTCGTCAATAAAAAGTACGCCTTTGTGAGCCCGATGGATCGCACCGGCCTCCACGCGGTCGTGGCTTGGTGTTTCCAATCCGCCGCTCTGGAAGGGATCATGCCTCACATCTCCCAGGAGGGCTCCGGCATGTGACCCGGTGGCATCGATGAACGGTGGAGCGGTTATAGTATCATGTGCCACCAGAAGTTTCGGCACCATTGCCTCCTCACGGGGGGTGCTGTATCGTAATGCCATGAACACAAATGCCGCGGCGATTATTCCCATGAGCCATTGGTAGGTGATGAATGCATACCCGACGATCCCTATCATCAGGAGCAGGAGGAGGGTATTGCGAAATTGTATTTTCTTGCGTGCTTCGGCTTTATGTGCAGTGACAATCTGTTTTCCTCTTCCTGCAGGGACGGTCCGGACGACAGGATTGTTATTATCGTCCGAGTTTGGGTATACGAGAATATCCTGCATGTCCTCTTTTGGCAGGAGCTCGGCCATTGCCTTGGCAAGCATCGATTTTCCCGTCCCGGGACTCCCGATCATCATGACGTGCCTTCTCTGGGTGGCTGCTTTCCTTATGACTTCGACCGCATTTTCCTGGCCGATTACCTGATCGATGAGTTTTTTAGGCACATTGATTGCGGAAGAAGTTTCGAGGTCAGACTCCAGGGAAATATTGTCGTCCTTAGACTCCAGGGAAATATTATCATCCTGATTATTGTCATCCTGAGTAATCTGGATATTGTTTTCAGTATCCATTTCCGGATTTACCTCTCTGCACGCTTAACAAGTACTATAATTTATTCATGGTAGTTTAAGTACTTTCAGCATGAGGTAGGATGAGATGAAGGTAATAAGCACGGAATCCTCACAGATCCTGGCCGCACGGGTTGCACGAGAGGCAAAGTGTGAGATTGTCGATGTTCGGTTCTCCAGGTTTCCGGACGGGGAGCTGTATCTCCGGACTGGCACGCTGGATGAGGAAATGGTCATTATAGGGAGTATATCTGATAGCGATACACTGGTACAGTTGCTTCTTCTTATCGATGCCTGCGAGAAATCTGAAAATCAGCTGGTATTGCCTTATATGGGCTACGCCAGGCAGGACAAGCAGTTCAATCCCGGGGAGCCTTTGAGTGCCCGTGCCATCGCCCGGGCGTTGTCAGCAGGAGTATCAGGAGTCATGACTGTGAATATCCACGATGAAGGTGTGTTGAGGCACTTCGGTGTGCCTGCAACAAATATCTCCCTGGCAGGTGAAATCGGACAATACCTGAAAGGCAAGGATTTATTGAATCCCCTGATTCTTGCTCCTGATGAAGGGGCGGCGACATTTGGAAGGATGGTGGCAGAGACAGGGGGATGGGATGCCGACCACCTTTGTAAAACCCGGATTTCCGGTGAAGAGGTAAGGATGGAACCCCGGAGCCTGAAAGCTGATTCGAGGGACGTGGTGATCGTGGATGATATCATCTCAACCGGGGGAACGCTGGCAACTGCAGCCCATTTGCTGTTCGAACAGGGGGCACGAACAATTTATGCAATTTGTGTTCACGGCGTACTGACAGGGGGGGCATATACCCATCTTTTATCCTCGGGAATCCGCGAAGTGGTCTGCAGCGACACTCTGGAGCGTGGGTGCAGCAGATATTCAGCCGCACGTGAAATAGTTGCCAGGATAGGCGATGCTCACACTTGACGGGTCAACCCTGGAAGGTGGAGGACAGATCGTCCGATCCGCGGTGGCATTGTCTGCCATAACCGGGGAGCCTGTAAAAATTGTGAATATCAGGGCCGGAAGAGAGAAACCCGGTCTCAGATATCAGCATTGTGCCGCTATCGAGGCGGTTGCCGGGACCTGCAGTGCACAGGTCGAGGGGTGTGAGGTCGGGAGAAACATGGTGGTGTTTATACCCGGCAGTATACGCAGAAAGGAGATCACCGTGGATATCGGGACCGCAGGGAGCATCCCCCTGGTGCTCCATGCCTGGCTTCCGGTGATCCTGGAATGCGGGGGAGTAATCACACTGAAAGGCGGTACAGAGGTGCGGTTCAGTCCCACTATTGATTATTTTGAGCATGTGTACGCTCCTGTTCTGCGATCGCACGGAGCTGTTATCAGGACGGAAATACTCAACAGGGGGTATTACCCCCGGGGCGGAGGGATGGTGAGAGTGAGCGTTGAGCCTTCACGGATAGTGCCGCTGGATCTGGCGGCCGAAAAATGCGCGGGAGACAGCGGAATCTGTTCCTGTTCATCCAACCTCCCTGATCATGTGGCATTCAGACAGGCTGCATCTGCCAATTCAGTCATATCTAATGCGAAAATGAGTGAGTTACCGGTGTATTATGATCAGAGAAAGGGGTTTGGCACCGGGAGCTCGGTTACTCTTTGGATAGGATACAAAGGGGCATGTGCGCTGGGGAAACCCGGGTTGCCGGCTGAGAAAGTGGGGGAATCCGCCGCCCGGAGTCTCATAGAAGAGGTACAGTCCGAAGGGTTGGTGGACCAGTACTTAAGCGATCAGTTCCTGATATATCTGGCCAGATATGGCGGGAGATATTCCAGTTCCCGTTATACTCACCATGCCCGCACCATGGTATGGCTCCTGGAACAATTCGGCCTGGTTGTCGCTGTACGAGAAGGGCCCCCTGTGGAGTTTTTAAATGAGAATGGTTCTTGATTCAACGGTTTTCTTTACCGATATCCCGTTATCGGGGGAGCTTTATGTGCCGCCTTCCGTAATCTCAGAACTGCGTGATATCCGCTCAAAAAGCCGGTATGATACCCTGGTTGTCCGGGGGCTTTGCGTGAGGGAACCCGGCCCCGAAGCCAGGAAACGTGTAGGGGAAGCTGCGAATAAAACAGGAGATTTCCCTGTTCTCTCTGATACGGATGTGGATATATTGTCTCTTGCCCTTGAGGAACGCTGCGGTATTATGACCGATGATTTTGCCGTGCAGAATGTTGCCCGGGAGCTCCAAATCCCTGTACATGCAATCCAGCAGAGGGTCGCCCGTAAAATCACCTGGCGATTCCGGTGCCGTGGGTGCGGGCGATACTATGAAAAGGAGGGGGATTGTCCGGTCTGCGGTTCGCCTGTGAAAAGAAAGCTTAAATAGATGGGTGTACACTTTTTCCCATGTCATCGCTTGATGACCTGATACAAAAGGCACAGATGCTCCTCTCCGAAGGCCACAGTCAGGGGCAGATTGCCGATGAGCTTTCTCTTTCGATGGAGACGGTTACCTGGCTTCTCACACAGCAGAAAGGAATGGCTATTCCGAAGGATGTTCATATTGACTGGACAACCGTAAGCGGGCATGGCCCGTTGCTTGACGAGATGGCCATGATGATGATGAAGAGCTATTATGCCGCTCTTGATGAGAAGGATGAAACCACCGCAGAAAAATTTCCAACCGTAATCGTGGGCATTGCCATATCGGGGGTACCCCTGGCTACACTCATTGCAGTGGAAGAGGATGTGAAGCTTGCAATTTACCACCCTGCGAAACATAGTGTCCAGGATCCTCCGATAGGATCAATGAGCGGGAATTTCGCAACGATTTCTGGTGAACGATGTATTATTGTGGATGATGTAATCACTTCGGGAAACACCCAGCATGAGATGGTGAAATACCTGCGAAGGCATGGAGCCCAGCCGGTCGCCATATGGGTCATATTTGATAAGCGCGGTATCAGGGATGTAGACGGAGTTCCGGTGTATTCTCTCTTTAAAATATCGCGTATTGATTGAGGGTGAGGGATTCACCCTTACCAAATATAGATTGATTTATATAGAAGTTTAATTCCATGCTTTACAACATTGGAGGATATATATCATGCTAGGAGGACAACCAATCGTAATTTTTCGGGAAAATGTGGAGCGTAATCGGGGCCTTGAGGCCCAGCGCTCCAACATTGCCGCGGCGAAGGCCATCGCCAGTGCAGTACGAACAACACTCGGCCCACGTGGTATGGATAAAATGCTCGTCGATGGCACCGGAGATGTGACTATCAGCAATGACGGCGCGACTATCCTTGAAGTGATTGCAGTACAGCACCCTGGTGCAAAAATGGTCATTGAAGTGGCCATGACCCAGGATAACGAGGTGGGGGATGGAACCACCACTGCAGTTATCCTTGTCGGTTCACTGATGGAACAGGCAGAGCAGATGATCGAAAGGAAGATCCATCCCACTATCATCGGGCAGGGTTATCGGATGGGGATGGAGAAGGCCCTGGAGATTCTCGATGAACTGGCCCTGGATATCGATCCGACCGACCGTGAAATGCTGATCCGTATTGCGGATACTGCGATGACCGGAAAGTCGATCGAGTCCGTCAAGGAGAAGCTGAATGAAATTGTCGTCGATTCGGTGATGATTGTCGCGGAGAAGGAAGGCGGCAAGATAACCGTTGACGAGGACAATGTCATGATCAAGAAGCAGTCGGGGGAAACCATGGACGATGCCGAGCTGGTTCGCGGAGTTGTCCTTGACAAGACCCGTTTCAGCGAAGACATGCCCCGCAAGGTGAAATCGGCCAGGGTTGCACTGGTTACAAGTGCCATGGAAATTAAGAAGACCCAGGTCAAGGCAAAGATCCATATCAATACTGCTGAACAGGTCAATGCATTCAGCATCCAGGAACGCGAGACACTAAAGAAATTTGCCGATTCGGTGATCGCGAGCGGGGCAAACGTCCTTCTCTGCCAGAAGAGTATTGCCGATGCCGTGGGCTTTTACCTGGCAAAGGGTGGTGTCCTGGCTGTTGACGACGTCCCTGAAAAGGATATGAAATATGCCGCCAGGGCTCTCAATGGCACACTGGTAAGCAAAGCCGATGAACTCACCCCTGAGATGCTCGGCGGAGCAGAGCTTGTCGAACAAGTGGAAGATGCGGATCTTGTCAAGATTTCCGGATGCGAAAACCCCAAGACGGTCACCATCCTACTGAGGGGTTCGACAGATTATCTTCTTGATGAACTGGAAAGGGCTGTGGTCGACGGCACCCGGGTGGTAATGGATGTCATGGAAGACCGGAAAATGCTGACCGGCGGTGGCTCTGTCGAGACTGAACTCTTGATGAAGATCCGGGACTATGCTGCAACCGTGGGCGGCAGGGCCCAGCTGGCAATCGAAGCATATGCGGCATCCTTTGAAGCAATTCCCATAACACTGGCTGAGAATTCAGGATTTAAACCGCTGGACAAGCTGGTGGACCTGAAAAATGCCCATTCAAAGGGTCAGAAACATGCCGGTCTCAATGTGTATGACGGCACGATAATTGATATGCTCAAGGCGAAGGTAGTCGAGCCAAAGCGCTCAAAGAGGCAGTCCATTCAGAGTTCTGCCGAGGCGGCCATCATGCTCCTGCGTGTCGATGATATGATGATTACCCAGGGCGGCGGAATGCCGTCCATGGGCTAAATTTAATTATTTTTTTCAGCCGCGTGTGCAGGTCGAGATAATCTTCACTGCATCTTCTTTTATTATTTTGTCCTGGGGAATCGAGACTCCCTGGAAAAATATGAGGACGGTGTCGGGGTTGATTCCGAAGGAGAGGAGGGCGTCTTCATAGGTGTCCCCCGGCCTTGCGGTGTAGTCCAGTTCCTCGTCTTCCTGCTGGAGATGTAACTTCACAATCATTCGATACCATTATTGGGAAAAAGAGAGCAAAATAAGTAATCCCATTGCCGAGGTAGTCTAGCCCGGAAAGGCGGTAGCCTCGAAAGCTACTGGTGCTTTGCGCCTCGAGAGTTCAAATCTCTCCCTCGGCGCTATTGATTCAAGTTTAAATTGTTTCTTTTCATTTATGTCTATTCTAAAAAAATCCATAGATATTCTTTATTTTCTCTCACTTTGTGAACAATAATATGTGAAAATGCATGCTCCCTTATGCTCTCGCCCATGGATGGCATATGAATGATTAGAACTTATGTGCGTGATGGGTATGGGTTCAAAGTAATGGGGTGGGTGTGCACAGAGGATGTAAACATCACCCTGGCGAAATCCGACTGCCAATCGGAATCCGCCACCCTACACACTACTGATCCGGCCCGGATGTTTACATCTTATTATTAGAGGTCACCATTTTGGTAATTAATTTCAACTTATCTTTATTAGCATAATAGTATCTTGATTTTTAATCGATGCAAATAAAGTAAAATTATAGTGTCTCGAATAAATCCAACCAGCACCATACGTCGCGGGTTTAACTTTCAAATGGGATGGGTTTTAAAAAATAATTGCTGAATGGCTAAAAGAACTTGAAAAATATTCTTGGATATAATTTGAAACAATCCCTGATGAAGTTCATAATTCAAAATGTTCCTGAAATAAAAAGTAAAGTATCTGGTTATTCATATTTTTTTATTACATATGGCGAGGTCATAGCTGAGAGTAAACCTCCATAATTGAGGCTGAATTCCACTTCGTCTCCAACTTTTAAGTCTATCTGCTTTGCATCAGCTATAATATAGTCACTGCTCATTCCGAGGATGTCAATATCCAATTCGGGAGTTAGTCCGGAAACCAGAACATCCTGTAATCCAACTCCAAGTATGGCTCTTTTTATCTGTCCCCTATCCTGAAACGTGGGAATCGTTCCAAATGCGTCTTGACAAACCTCTCCGTAAGGTACAGATGGCTTTATTTTTGATTCGATAACCTCTGCAACCAGTGTAAACGCATCTGTAAATAACCCTGGGATGGGGGTTCTATAGAGGGTTTCACATCCCAGATAGATAGATTCACCCAGCCGTAAGTTATTGATTCTTCCGACATCCTCTGTTGACATGAACCAGGTGTAATTGGCTGAGTTTCCACCAGAAATAAACTCTAATGTCAGTTCGAACTTCTCTTCAACCTCTCTGGCGAGCGAAGACAAATACTCCATTTTTTCCTCATCGGGTTTGATTCCTCCCTGACAGGCAAGATTTGTTCCTATACCTGCAAGCTCGATCCCTTCCAGCTCCATTACCTCTTCAACGGTGCCTTCCAAATCCGATGGCATCAGCCCCTCTCCTAAATCACCTAGCTCTACCATTAAAATGATTTTATGTGTGGCATTATACTCCACAGCAAACTTTGAGAGGCTTTTGACTACTGAGATCTCCGAATTAAGACTAATGTTTGCATACTTTATTACTGATTCAGCCTGGCTGGGGATGGGTGTTCTTAACAGGAGAAACTCTGCCTCTATGCCAGCCTCACGCATCCTTCTGATATTTGACATTCTTGAGTCAGCAAGAACACTTATCCCGCTTTTTACCAAAGTGTTAGCGATATCAGGGGCTCCGCAAACTCCCTTTGTAACACCAATAATATCAATGCCCTTTGAACCATATAGTTTCTTCAGGTTTTTTGCATTATGTGCAATTTTTGCAAGGTCAATCTCCATTCTGGGGGTTGTCATATACGTCACTCTATCCTGTGGATAGTTCTGGAAAAATCTCGAAGAGCCTTTTAACAAGCTTCCCGCACCCATACTTTAAGACATCCGTCGTTGGTAGTTGGAACCTCTTTTCATACTCTGTTATGGTCTCTTCAATCTCCTCGTCTGTCATATTTTCGTGGTTGAGTGTGATGGCAATTACCTTTGACCCTGAAAAGGTCTCTATCAGTTCTATCTCACTTTCAAGGGTTGGCATTGGCATGTAGGGAAAATCTCCTAGGTTCTTCCTTTTTGGGGGGTGCTGAACTATAATAGCCTTCGGTTGTGCCCCTCTGATAATTGCACATGAGCCAATATATGCCGGATGACTCAACGCTCCCTGACCTTCAATTATAATTATGTCTGGATGGTCCGTGTAATATGCCTCCATAACCGCATTTTCAATTTCCCCTGTCATAAACTCCTCAATGATAGCATCTACTGCAACACCAAATTTGGCACCCTGAATTAACCCCGTTTGTCCGGTTGCCACGAATGCAACGTTCAAGCCCTCTTTTCTCAAATCTTCTAGAAGAATTAGAGATGTGGTTCTCTTACCAGTTGCACCATCTGTGCCGAGTATTGTTACTATCGGTATGTCCACTTTAAGAATACGCCCGGAGAAAAGATGGAGATCCTTTTTTGCGGGAGGCTTTCTAATATCGTATATCCTGACCCCATATTCCTCTGCTTTTTGCATAAATTCTTCATCCTCAGTAAAGAACTCATGGAGACCATTCACTATGTTCATACCCTTTTCCATCGCCGTGAACACTATCTTTCTCTGTTCCTTTGTTAGAAATGACTCAAGGGGTGCAATACCGTATATGAAATATGCTGGAACATCTTTTAATCTCTTAATAGCATCATCAAGGTCAGAGAATATCGGTATCCCGCTTTTTCTTCCATCAAGATATTCTCCCGCATCCTTTCCCTTATTTGTACTATCAATGACACCGACAATCACATAACGTTCTGAGTACCTGACGAGCCCATTTGCGACTTTACCGTCCATCTTTCCAAATTGTTTTTCGCAATATACAATTGCCTTCGCTTTCATAAGTTGTCAATCCAACTGGATGAGAATCGAGTAGTCAGTTAGCCGGATGCAAATTTCAGAGAGAATAATAACTTCTTAACTGTTTCTTGTGTTAATCTATTCTGTTTTCATTTTTGATTCATTTCTTGGCTTTCGATAATTATGTGTGCTCTGATTGTCCCTGCCCAATCATTTTCCCGATAATTTTGTACCGGTAGTGACGACCTTTGACATACATTACACGGTCATACAGACGGTCAGATCTATAAATAATTTTCTGTACCCAACGAGGGGGACGGTCAATCTTTTTCCAGGGCTAAATATAATCATTTTTTTCAGCCGCGTGTGCAGGTCGATATAATCTTCACTGCATCTTCTTCTATTATTTTGTCCTGGGGAATCGAGACTCCCTGGAAAAATATAAGGACGGTGTCAGGGTTGATTCCGAAGGAGAGGAGGGCATCTTCATAGGTGTCCCC